>CAMLOR010000006.1 GCA_946481615.1 uncultured Aquimonas sp. | reverse complement strand
AAGCGCGGCAGCGCCAGCGCGGTGGTGGCGTTCCAGCGCCAGCGCACGCCGAACATGGGCGCATCGAGCAGCGCCTGCGTCAGCACGTCCTTCACCGTGTTCGAGTGCAGGAAGCGCGCGACGTCTTCCAGCGGGAAGCTGTGGCTGGTGGAGAGCGAAAGCACGATGGCGTCTTCGGTGGCCGCCGCCTGCAGTTCGAAGTTGAAGCTGCGGCAGAAGCGCTTGCGCAGCGCCAGGCCCCAGGCGCGATTGATGCGGCTGCCGTAGGGCGTGTGGATGACGAGCTGGGTGCCGCCGCTCTCGTCGAAGAAGCGCTCCATCGCGAGGTGTTCGAAGGTGGGCAGCACGCCGAGCGCGGCGCGCGCGGTGCACAGGTAGTCGGCGAGCTGGCGCGCGGCTTCTTCGTCCAGGCCGGGTTCGGCCACCAGCCAGGCGCGCGCGGCATCGGGGCCTTGCTCCAGCAGCGGCGCCAGTTCCTCGCGCAGGCGCGAGACGGCGAACGACAGCGCATCGCTTCGGCCCGGCGCCTCGCCCAGCCAGAACGGGATGCTGGGCGGCAGGCCCTGGGCGTCTTCCACGCGCACCTTGCCGGCCTCCACGCGCAGCACGCGATAGCTCGCGTTGCCGAGCTGGAAGATGTCGCCGGCCATGCTCTCGACGGCGAAGTCCTCGTGCACGGTGCCGATGTTCTGCGCCTGCGGCTCGAGCACGACCTGATAATCGGCGGTGTCGGGAATGGCGCCGCCGGAGGTGAGCGCCGTCATGCGCGCACCGCGCCGCGCGCGCAGTTCGCCGTTCACCGCGTCGCGATGCAGCCAGGCGCCGCGCGAACCGCGCCGCGTGGTGAAGCTGGTCGCGAGCATGCGCGCCACTTCGGCGAACTGTTCGCGCGTGAAATCGCGATACGGCCAGGCGCGGCGCATGACCTCGAACAGCGCGTCTTCGCGCCAGTCCTGCGCGCCCACTTCGGCCACGATCTGCTGCGCCAGAACGTCGACGGGTGCCGGCAACACTTCGAGCGTGTCGAGTTCGCCGCGGCGCACGGCATCGAGCAGCGCCGCGCATTCGGCCAGATCGTCGCGCGAAAGCGGGAACAGGCGGCCCTTCGAGGTGCCACCCACGGCGTGCCCGGCCCGCCCCACGCGCTGCAGGAAGGCCGACACCGAGCGCGGCGAGGCGATCTGGCAGACCAGTTCCACGTCGCCGATGTCGATGCCCAGTTCCAGCGAGGCCGTGGCGACCAGCACGCGCAGCTCGCCGCGCTTGAGTTTCTGCTCGGCGTCCAGGCGGCGATCGCGCGCCATGCTGCCGTGATGCGCCGCGACCACCTGCGCGCCGAGCCTTTCGCTCAGGTGGCGCGCGAGGCGTTCGGCAAGGCGCCGTGTGTTGACGAACACCAGCGTGGTGCGATGTTCGCGCGCCAGCTGCGCGAGGCGGTCGTAGACCTGCTCCCAGACCTCGTTCGACATCACCGGTGCCAGCGGCGACTTCGGCAGTTCCAGCGCCAGATCGCGCGCGCGCACATGGCCGGTGTCGACGATGGCGCAGTCCGGCGTGCCGTCGGGCGCCACGTTGGCGGCACCCACCAGGAAGCGCGCGACTTCGTCGATCGGCTTCTGCGTGGCCGAAAGGCCGATGCGCGCCAGCTTGCCGCCGCAGACTTCCTGCAGGCGTTCGAGCGAGAGCGCCAGATGCGCGCCGCGCTTGTTGGGCGCGATGGCGTGGATCTCGTCGACGATGACGCTGCGCACCGTCGAGAGCATCTTCCGGCCGGATTCGGAGCCGAGCAGGATGTAGAGCGACTCGGGCGTGGTGACGACGATGTGCGGCGCGCGCTTGCGCATCGAGGTGCGTTCGGCCTGCGGCGTGTCGCCGGTGCGCACCATCGAGCGGATTTCCACGTCCGGCAGGCCGCGCTCGGCGAGTTCCTCGCGGATGCCGGCGAGCGGCACTTCGAGGTTGAGGCTCACGTCGTTCGACAGCGCCTTCAGCGGCGAGACGTAGACGATCGCGGTTTCGTCCGCGAGGCGGCCTTCGAGGCCGGCGCGCACCAGATCGTCGATGGCGTGCAGGAAGGCGGCGAGCGTCTTGCCGGAACCCGTGGGCGCGGCCACCAGCGCGTGGCGGCCGGAACGGATGGCGTGCCAGGCCGCCACCTGCGCCGGCGTGGGGGCGGCGAAGGCCCGCCCGAACCAGGCCGCGACGGCCGGATGGAAGGCTTGCAGGGGCATGCCTCGATTATGCTCCCCGGCGTCTCAATCCTTGCGAACGGATGGGTCCGGCGGCACTCTGGCGCCGCAACGGAGGGCGATGCGTGAAGGGATGGTGGATCGGGATCCTGCTGGTGCCGGCGGCGGCGATGGCCGAGGCGCCGCTCGACGAGTTCGTGCCCTATACCGACGGCCGCCTCGGCGGTTGCTATCGGACACCGGCCGGCAAGCTCTACAACTGCTCGCGCGAACCGCGCCGCATCGACGAAACCGTGCTGGCGCCCGAGCCCGGCACCGTGGCGCCGACCGGCAACGAAGACCCCGACGCCCGCGAGGAACTGCGGCGCGTGCGGCTGGAGCTGGAAGAACTCAAGCGCCGCCAGGCCGCCGACGATGCGCGTCGCGAAGTCGCACGGCTGGATGCCGAACGCGCGCAGCGCGAAGCGCACGCCGCGGAGCAACGCGACATCGACGCCGCGATGGCGGCCTACAACGCCATCGAGGCGGCCAAGGACAGCGAGAACCTCAAGCGGCTGCAGGAGAAGACCGAAGCCTGCCGCAAACCGCTGGAAGCCAGGGGTTACAGCATCGTAGGCCCCGGCGCCTGCAAGTCGCCGAGCGGCGCGTACGAGAACTGCCCGGACTGCTGAGCGGCGTTCACGCGCCGCGCACGTCGTTCCCGCACAGGCGGGAACCCAGTAGTGACTTTCGCAGCGCCGCGCAAGAGACACTGGATTCCCGCCCGCGCGGGAATGACGGTCACGCCAGCGCGAAATCCACCGCCGCCTGCGCATGCAGCGCCGTGGTATCGAACAGCGGCACGCTGGCGTCTTCCGCGCCCACCAGCAATCCGATTTCCGTGCACCCGAGGATCAGCCCCTGCGCGCCCTGCGCGACGAGCTCCGCCATGATGCGCCGATAGCTCTCGCGCGAAGAAGCTTCGATGCGGCCCTGGCACAGTTCCTCGTAGATCACGCGATGCACTTCGTCGCGCTGCGCGGGGGGCGGCACGATGGCCTCGATGCCGTGCGCGGCCAGGCGCCCACGATAGAAATCCTGCTCCATCGTGAAGCGCGTGCCGAGCAGGCCGACGCGCATCAGGCCGGCCGCGCAGATCGCGGCCGCGGTGGCGTCGGCGATGTGCAGCAGCGGGATCGCGACCGCCGCCTCGATGGCCGGCGCGACCTTGTGCATGGTGTTGGTGCACAGCACGAGGCCTTCGGCACCGGCCGATTCCAACAGTTTTGCGCAGCGCGCCAGTTCCGCGCCGGCGTCGTCCCAGCGGCCCTCGCGCTGCATCGCCGCGATGTCGTCGAAATCGACGGAGTACAGCAGCAGCTTCGCCGAATGCAGCCCGCCCAGGCGGCGCGCCATGCGCTGGTTGATCTCGCGGTAGTACGGCAGCGTCGATTCGAAGCTCATGCCGCCCAGCAGCCCGAGAAGCTTCATGGCCGACGGTCCTTGGTCAGGGGCGCCCATGGTAGCGCTCGGCTATGCTGCACCCATGCATCTTTCGTCATTGTTCGTTTACCCCGTGAAGTCCGGCGCGGCGCTCGCGCCGCCGCAAGCGCAGGTGGAACCGCGCGGTCTCGCGCACGACCGGCGCTGGATGATCGTCGACGAGGCCGGCACCTTCCTCACCGGCCGCCAGTTGCCGAAACTCGTCCTGCTGCGCGCCGCGCCCGGCGACCACGGCGTGCACCTCGCCGCGCCCGGCCGGGAAGACCTGTTCGTCGCCATTCCGCCCGCCACCGCGCCGCGCCGCAGCGTCACGGTCTGGAAGGATCGCGTCGACGCCATCGATGCCGGTGAAACGCCGGCGCAATGGCTGTCGCACTTCCTGGGTCGCACGGCACGCCTGGTCCACATGGATGCGCGTGCGCAGCGGCCGGTGTCGCCGGCACATGCGCAGCCCGGCGACGAGGTCAGCTTCGCCGATGCCTATCCGCTGCTGCTGATATCGCAGGCCTCGCTCGACGGCCTCAACGCGCGGCTCGATGCCGCGCTGCCGATGCAGCGCTTCCGGCCGAACCTCGTGGTGCAGGGCGTGGCTTCGCCGCACGGCGAAGACGCCTGGAGGCGGCTGCGCATCGGCGGCATCGAGTTCGACGCGGTGAAGCCGTGCACGCGCTGCGTGTTCACCACCGTCGATCCGGCGCGCGGCGAGTTCGACGCGAGCGGCGAGCCGCTGCGGACGCTGAAGACGTACCGGCGCAGCGATGCGGGGATCACGTTCGGGATGAATCTGATCGCGCGCGGCGTGGGAACGCTGCGGGTCGGAGACGGGGTGGAAGTGGTGGCTTGAGGCAGGGCGCTCGCCCTCATCCCCGCTCGAACCGCTCGTCGGTCTCGCCCAGGAACACGCCGTTCGGCCCGAAGCGCCGCTCCGCGAAACGGATCTGATCGTTGCCCACCAGCACCACGCTGCTGCAACGCGTGCCGTAGCGTTCGCCGCGGATGAAGGGCGGCGACAGCATGCGCTCCAGCGACAGCCCCACGCCGGTGTCGGGCAGTTGTTCGTCCGGCGCGATGCGCTCGTCGGCGAGCACGTCGAACAAGGGCTCGAGGCCGCCCTCACCGGCTTCGCACCAGCGCGCCAGCGCGGCGCGCGCGCGGCGCACCTTCGGCCAGTCGGCATCGAGCGGTCCGTTCGAGATCGCGTGCACGCCGGCCTCGATGCGCGTCTGCGAATACGCGGGATGATTGCCGGCAGCCCAGGCTTCGCGTCCGTCCCACAGCATCAGATTGAAGCGGCCGTACTCGCCGGCATGCGGCGCCAGCGCGGCGAGCCAGGACGGCGCGGCATCGCTTGCGCGCACGAAACGCGCCACCAGCTGCCCGCGCGAACGCGGCGAGACCTCACCGGGCGGACCGGCGCGCACATTGGTGACGGCGGCCAGGCGGCCGCGTTCTGAAACCTGCAGCCAGCTGCCCTGTTTTTCGAGATCGCGGCCGCCGTAGACATGCGGCGCGTCAGGCTGGAACTCCGCGGCGGTGGCGGCGCGCGCATGGTATTCGTCGCGGTTGCCGATCAGGATCAGCGGCCAGCGCGGATGGGTGTCGAGGGCGAAGGCGATAAGGCACATGGGAGGATTCGCAAGCGGTTCGACAGGCTCACCACCTCAGCAGCCGGCGCACTTCCGCCGCGACGCGCGGCATCTCGCGCATCGGCTGCACGGTCCAGCTTTCGGGTTCCGCCGACATCGCGCGCACGCGCCCCATGCCGATCAGTTCGCGCAGGAACACGCCGAGCTTGCCCTTGAGCGGCGCGCCCGGCAGCGCGAACACCGGCGCGCGCGTGGCGCAGGCTTCGCTCAGCAGGTTCACCGAGTCGGGCGTGACGACGATGCGGTCGGCCCACGCGAGCAGGCCCGGATACGGATTCGGGCCGTCGTCCTCGCCGTGCCATTGCAGGCCCGGCACCGCGCTGAACTCGGCGCGCGCCGCTTCGCGCAGCCAGTCGGGGCTGCGGCGCGAGGTGGTGACGAGCAGGCTGCCGCCATCGCGCGTCAGCCATTGCCCGAGCTGCACGGCGAGCTCGCGCCAGTAGCTTTCGTCGAACGGCCGCGCGCGCGTGCTGCCGCCCAGCAGCACCACGGTGCGCGGCGAAGGCAGTTGCGCGAGCTGCGGCCACTTTGCGCGCGCCTGTGCCAGCCAGACGTCGTCGATGTCGTTGAGCGCGCCGCGCGTGATGACGACGTTGTCTTCCTGCAGGCCGTCGTGCGCGGGCGCGACGACCGCGTCGAACTGGTCGGGTTCGATGCGCGGATCGAGGATCTGCACGGTGCGGCAGGCGCCGTTCGAGTCGCGCCGCAGCAGTTGCAGCGCGAGCGCGGCCTGGCGTCCGCAGCCCACCGCCACGCGCGGCCACGGGCCACGCAGCAAGGCGGCGAAGTCGCGTCCGAACGCGAAGCGCGAACCGGCGACGATGCGCGGCGAGAACCACCGCCACGGCGCGCGCGCGGCGAGCCGCACGACGCGCGGCTCGCCCGCGCCCAAGGCACGCGCCAGCGCCAGGGCCTGGCGCTCGTTGCCGGCGGCGCCATCGCTGATGGCCCACACGTCGGCACTCATGCCGCCACCGCCATCATGCCCGCGAAGGCGGGAATCCAGCGACTTGCGCGCCGCGAAAACCTCACTGGGCTCCCGCCTGCGCGGGAACGACGATCAGCGTGCATGCTCGGCCTCGCGCAGCGGGCACAGTCGTGCCATGCGCTGCTGCAGGAATTCGACGAATTGCCGTGTCTTGGGCACGACTTCGCGCCGCCGCGGCAGCACGGCCTTCATGCGCGGCTGCGGCAGGCGGTAGTCCGGCAGCACCTCGACCAGCCGGCCGTCGCGCAGCTCGGCGGCGATCAGGAAGTGCGGCAGGATCGCGATGCCGTCGCCTGCCAGCGCGGCGTCGCGCATCACGGCGCCGCTGTTGCTGGCAAGACGCGGATGCACCAGCACGCGGAAACGTTCCTCGCCCTGCGTGAAGCGCAATTCGTGGCCGCTCTCGCTGTAGAGATAGTGGATGACATCGTGTCCGCGCAGATCGGCCGGCAGGTCCGGCACGCCGCGGCGTTCGAGATAGGCCGGCGCCGCGCAGCAGACCAGATCGAAGCGGAACAGCGGCTGCTCCTCGAACTGGCCGGAGATCGCCGCCGCATCGGTGATCACCACGTCGAAGCCCTCTTCCGCCGGATTCACGGGCTGGTCGTTGAGGAGCAGTTCGACGGTCAGATCGGGATGCCGCTGCAGGAACTCGGCGAGCGCCGGACGCAGTTCCAGGATGCCGAAGGCGGTCGGGCTGCTCACGCGCAACAGGCCGCGCAACTGCAACGCGCCTTCCGAGATGCTGCCTTCGAGCGCGTCGAGTTCCTCCACCAGGCCCGCGACGCGCTGGCGGTAGAGCCCGCCCGGCTCGGTGAGCCGCACGCGGCGCGTGGTGCGCACCAGCAGCGGCACGCCCAGCGCCTGCTCCAGCGCATTGATGCGCTTGGTCACCAGCGATTTGGGCAAGGCGAGCTGGCGTGCGGCTTCGGAAAAGCTTTCGACCTCGGCCACGCGCAGGAAAGTGCGGATGCTGGCGAGATGATCCATGCGATTGTTCACCCTCGGTGAACGGGGAATTCGAGCTAATCGGGATTATCGCACGCGATACGCGCCCATAAACTGCTGCCATGACCCTCCAATTGCGACCTTCCGAAGAACGCGGCCCCACCCGGATCGACTGGCTGGACAGCCTGCACACCTTTTCCTTCGGCCATTACTACGACCCGCGCCACATGGGCTTGGGCCCGCTGCGCGTGATCAACGAGGACCGCGTCGCTCCCGGCGGCGGCTTCGCCACCCACGGCCACGCCAACATGGAAATCGTGACCGTGGTGCTGGAAGGCGCGCTGTCGCACAAGGACAGCCTCGGCACCGGCAGCACCATCCGTCCGGGCGATGTGCAGCGCATGAGCGCCGGCAGCGGCATCCTGCACAGCGAGTTCAACGCCTCGCAGACCGAGCCCGTGCACTTCCTGCAGATCTGGGTGCAGCCGGCCACGCAGCACGGCACGCCCGACTACGCGCAGGCCGCCTTCGATCCCGAGGCGCGTCGCGCGCGTCTGCAGCTTTGGCTCTCGCCCGACGGTGCGGACGGCTCGTTGAGCTGGCGCCAGGACGCGCGTCTGTTCGGCGTGCGGCTGGCGGCGGGCGAAGCCGTCGAGCACGCCCTGGCGCCGGGCCGGCGCGCCTGGGTGCAGGTGGCGCGCGGTGCGATCGAAGTCGACGGCACACCGCTGCGCACGGGCGACGGCGCGGCCGTCAGCGGCGCGGAAAAATTTTCGCTGCGCGGGCGCGGCCCGGACGTGGCCGAAGTGCTGCTGTTCGATCTGCCCTAAGCTTCGCCTTTCGGATTCCGGACCGCCCATGCTCGACGAACACGATCTCGACACGCTTTTCCGCACTGCGCGCACCTTCTCGCACCAGCCCGACACCTGGCAGCCGCTGCCGGTGAGCGAGGAGATGCTGCGGCGGGTCTGGGATCTCGCGCGCATGGGCCCGACCTCGGCCAATTGCAGCCCGATGCGCGTGGTGTTCGTCACCTCGCCCGAAGGCAAGGCGAAGCTGGCGCCGGCGATGGACGACAACAACCGGCAGAAGACGGTGGAGGCGCCCGCCACCGCCGTGCTCGGCATGGACCTGGCCTTCTACGAGAAACTTCCGTATCTGTTCCCGCACACCGATGCGCGCTCGTGGTTCGCGGGCAAGCCCGAGGAGCACATCCGCACCACCGCACTGCGCAACGCCAGCCTGCAGGGCGCCTACCTCATCATGGCGGCGCGCGCGCTGGGCCTGGATTGCGGGCCGATGTCGGGCTTCGACAACGCGAAGGTGGATGCCGCCTTCTTCGCCGGCACTACGATCAAGTCGAATTTCATCGTTAACCTGGGCTACGGCAACCGTGCCCACCTGCATCCCCGCAACCCGCGGCTGTCCTTCGACGAAGCCTGCCGCCTCGTCTGACCTTCCAGGAGAATTCCCCATGAAGAAAATCCTCGCTGCCGCCCTGCTCGCCGCCTTCGCTGCGCCGGCCTTCGCCGCGCCGACCACCTACACCATCGATCCGAACCACTCGCAGGTGCGCTTCGGCTGGACGCATTTCGAGTTCTCGAACATCGAGGCGCGCTTCAACGACGTGGCCGGCACCTTCACCTACGATCCGGAGAACGTGGCGGCCTCCTCGGTCGAAGCCACCATCGGCATCGCCTCGGTGGATTCGGGCGTCGCGAAGCTCGACGAACACCTGCAGTCGCCGGATTTCTTCGACACCGCCAAGTTCGGCACCGCCACCTACAAGAGCACCGCGGTGAGCGAGTCGGGCTCGGGCAAGCTCAAGGTCGACGGCGAACTCACCGTGCACGGCGTCACCCGCCCGGTATCGCTGGACGTGACCATCAACAAGATCGGCCCGCACGGCATGACCAAGAAGCCCTCGGCCGGCTTCGACGCCACCACCTCGCTCAAGCGCAGCGATTTCGGCGTCGGCCTGTACGCGCCGAACGTGAGCGACGAGATCCGCATCGAGATTACCATCGAGGCGACCGACAGCAAGGTCGCCAAGCCGGCCGAATGATGTCCCTGCGCGTCGCGGCGCTCGTGCCGCTGCTGCTCGCCGCGCTGGCCTCGCCGGCCGGCGCCACCTCGGTGTGCGAGCCCGGCGCGCTCTATCTCGTGCGGCATGCCGAGAAGGTCGCCGACAACAAGGACCCCGACGTCGAATTGTCCGAACAGGGCAAGGCGACGGCGCAGGCGCTGGCCGCGTTCTTCCGCGAGCGCGGCCTGGACGCGATCTACGCCACCCATCTGCGGCGCACGCAGCAGACGGCGATGCCGGTGGCGGCGGCGCGCGATCTCGATCTGCGCGTGCTGCCGGCGGCCGAGACCGATCGCCTGGTGGCGCGCCTTCGCGCGGCCTGCGGCGCGAAGACGCTGGTCGTCGGGCACAGCAACACGGTGCCCGCGATCGCGCAAGCGTTCGGGGCGCAGCCGTTCGAGATCGGCGAGACCGAATTCGGGACGGTGTGGGTGCGCGACGCAGGCGGCGCCTGGCGCAGCGAATCCTTCGTCGTCCCCGCGAAAGCGGAGACCCCCTGACTTTCGCACCGCCGCAAGTCGCTGGATTCCCGCTTTCGCGGGAATGACGGCAACGTCCTGTCGTCCCCGCGCAGACGGGGACCCAGGTACGCGGCCGGCCGCAGCTCCTCGCACCTGGATTCCCGCCTTCGCGGGAATGACGGGGCGGCGGTAGAATGACCCGGTCGCTACACCTCCAGGCCTCCCGATGTCGCACGTCCCCGCGGGCCACCAGCCCGCCAACGCCCAGAACCGCTACGAAGTGACGCGCGCTGATCTGCCCGTGTCCTGCCCGATGCCGTCGATGGCGCTGTGGAATTCGCATCCGAAGGTCTACCTGCCGCTGGAAGCCGAAGGCGAGTGCCAGTGCCCGTACTGCGGCGCGCACTACGTCCTGATCGGCTGAGCCGCTGACGCGCGTGGCCCGCGCGCCCACCGTGATGCAGTTGCTGCCGGCGCTCGAATCCGGCGGCGTCGAGCGCGCCACGCTCGAGATCGGGCGCGCGCTGGTCGAACGCGGTGCGCGCTCGGTGGTGGTTTCCGCGGGCGGACGGCTGCTGCCGCAGCTCGAACGCGAAGGCAGCGAGCACGTCGCGCTGGATCTCGGGCGCAAGTCGCTGCGCACGCTGCGCCATGTCGCCTCGCTGCGCCGGCTGTTCGAAGAGCAACGTCCGGCGCTCGTGCACGCGCGCTCGCGCCTGCCGGCGTGGCTGGCGCATTTCGCGCTGCGCCGCCTGCGCGGGTGGCCGCCGGCTTTCGTCACCAGCGTGCACGGCCTCAATTCGCCCGGCCGCTACAGCGCCATCCTCACGCGCGGCGAACGCGTGATCTGCGTTTCGGAAACGGTGCGGCGCTACGTGCTGGCGAACTATCCGTCGATCGACGCGGGCAAACTGCGCGTCATCCCGCGCGGCATCGATCCGGCGGCGTTTCCCTTCGGCCATCGCCCGCCGCCGGCCTGGCTGGCGCAGTTCCATGCCGAATACCCGCAGCTCGAAGGTGGCCGGTTGCTGGTGCTGCCCGGCCGCGGCACGCGGCTGAAAGGCCACGACACCGCGATCCGTCTGCTCGCGATGCTGCGCTCGCAGGGCTTCGACGTGAAGTTGCTGCTGCTGGGCGCGCGCGAAACGGGCCGCGAAGCCTACGTGCGCGAACTCGAACGGCTGGCGCTGGCAATGGGCGTGGCCGAGCGCGTGGTGATCAGCGCGCCGCGGCACGACGTGCGCGATGTGCTGGCGAGCGCCGACCTGGTGCTGCAGCTTTCGAACAAGCCCGAGGCCTTCGGACGCACCGTGGCCGAAGCGCTGAGCCTCGGCCGGCCCGTGCTCGGCCTGGATCACGGCGGCGTGGGTGAAATCCTCGCCGAGCACTTCCCGGCGGGGCGTGTGCAGGTCGACGGCCAGGGCCGCATCGATATCGGTGCCGAACTGCCGGTGCCGAACGCCGAACCACGCGTGCTGGCCGAACGCGCGGCCGCGCTGCTCGATGCACCGCCACCGATGTCGCCCTATCGCGGCCCGACGCTCGCCGACATGCAACGCGCCACGCTGGCCGTGTACGCGGAACTCATCGATGTCTGAGGCCGCGCGCGATCCGAAGGTGTGGACGCTGGCAGCGATCGTGTTCCTGCTGCCCTTCGGCGCCGCCGCAGAGCTGCCCGTGCTGGTGGCTTCGGTGTGGATGTTGCTGCTGCTTCCGCGTGTCGACTGGCGCGCGCCGGCGACACGGTTGGCGCCGGCACTGTTCGGCGCGTACTGGCTGCCGGAGCTGGTATCCGCGTTCGACTCGGTCGATGCGCGCAAGTCGTGGATGGAGGTGGCGACGGACCTGCGTTTCGGATTGCTGCTGTTGTTCGCGACGGTCGCGCTGCGCGATGCGGCGCGCGTGCGGTTCGCCTGCGGCGCGCTCGCGGCGATCGTCGCGTTCTGGTGCCTGGATGCGCTGGTGCAGGCGGCGACGGGCGTGAGCCTGGGCGGGGTGGCGCGGGCGGATCGGTTGAGCGGAATCTTCGGGGACGACAATCTGAAGCTGGGTGGGGTGGTGGCGGTGTTGGCGCCGTTCGTGTTGCTTTGGGCTTGGGGGGAACGGGCACGGGCGCTCGCCGCGTTCCTCGTCATTCTCGCCGTCGTCCTCCTCGCCGGTGCGCGCGCCGCCTGGATCGCGCTCGCCGTCGTCGTCGCCTGCATCGCGTGGCGCCGCCTCGGCTTGAAGCGTGGCGCGCTCGCGCTCGGCGCGCTGCTGCTCGCCAGCCTTCTCGCCATCGTCGCCGCGAACGCGCTCTCCCCCCGCTTCGCCGAACGCATGGATCGCACCGCAGCGGCGTTGCGCGGCGATCCGGAAGCGCTCGACTACGCGCTCTCCTTCCGCGTGCCGATCTGGCGCACGGCGCTGGCGATGACGGCCGCGCATCCGGTCAACGGCGTGGGCGTGCGCGGCTTCCGCGAAGCCTACGCCGCGCATGCCGCGCCGGACGATCACTGGCTCGACCCCGCGCACGGCAGCGGCGCGCTGCACGCGCACCAGCTCGTGCTCGAAGTGCTGTCGGAAACCGGCGGGTTCGGCCTGCTGTGCTGGCTCGCCGGCGCGGTCGTCGCGTTCCGTGCGTGGCGTGCGTCCGCGCCTGCCGCGCGCGAGCGCGCCGCGGCGCCTGCGTACGCGCTGGCCGCGATGCTGTTCCCGCTCAACACGCACTACGCAATGTATTCGAGCTTCTGGTCGCTGCTGCTGTTCGCGATGCTGGCGCTGTGGATCGGCGCGCTGCACGCGAAGGAACCGGCATGAGGCGCGCCCCCGTCAGCGCGGTGGTCACCACCCTGGACAACGCCGCCACGCTCGAGCGCTGCCTCGCGAGCCTGGCCTGGTGCGATGAGATCGTCGTGCTCGATTCGGGCTCGACGGATACCACGCAGGACATCGCGCACCGCTTCGACGCCGTGCTGCACGTCGAACCGTTCAAGGGTTACGGCCCGCAGAAGCAATCGGCCATCGACAAGGCCACGCACGACTGGGTGCTGCTGCTGGACGCCGACGAACACCTCACCGACCAGGGCCGCGCCGCCATCGAGCACGAGCTGCACGCGCCGCGCGCCGACGGCTACCGCCTGCCGCGCGAGGAATGGCTGTTCTGGCGCTGGCCGCATCCGGGCACCCGGCCGAACTGGCAACTGCGCTTGTTCCGCCGATCGCGTGGGCGAATGAACGACGTGCCGGTGCACGCCGCGCCGGTGACCGACGGCACGCCGATCGATCTGGATGCGCCGTTCCGCCACTACGGCGAACCCGATCTCGCCACGCGCGTGGAGAAGATCAACCGCTATTCGTCGGGGCTGCTGGCGCAGAAGAAGGCGCCACGCCTGATGGCCTTGCGGCTGCTGTGCTATCCGACCTTCGCCTTCCTCAAGCTCTACATCGGCAAGCGCTACTTCCTCAACGGCTGGGCCGGCTTCTTCGCCGCGAAAACCCAGGCCTTCTACGCCTTCCTGAAGTACGCCAAGCGCTACGAGGAAACTCAGGGCCGCCAGCGATAGCCGGCGCCGTGCACGGTGTCGATCTCGTCGAAGTCCGCATCGATGGCGATGAACTTCTTGCGCATGCGCTTGATGTGCGAGGTCACGGTGGCGTCGTCGACGACGATCTGCGCCTCGCGCATCAGCTGCTCGCGCGATTTGACATGACCGGGGTGGCGCGCCAGCGCGTGCACCATCCAGAACTCGGTGACGGTGAGCGGCACTTCCTCGCCGTTCCAGCTCACGCGCATGCGTTCGACTTCCAGGCGCAGCCCGCGCAGCGTGAGCACGGTGTCGCGCGCCTGCGGTGCGCGCAGTGCGTCCATGCGGCGGAACAGCGCCTGCACGCGCGCGGTGAGCTGCGGCAGCGAGATGTCCTTGGTGAGGTAATCGTCGGCGCCCAGGCGCAGGCCGCTGATGATGTCGAGGTCGGAATCGCGCGCGGTGAGGAACAGGATCGGCAGCGTCGGCGCGCGCGAGCGCAGTTCGCGGCACAGCTCGAAGCCGCCCTCGGGCTCGTCGCCCAGTCCCACGTCGATGATCACGAGATCGGGCAGCTTGAGCGCGAAGGCCACCTGCGCTTCCGGGCGCGAGGCGAACGCCGCCACGTTCCAGCCGTAGCGCTGCAGCGCGTCGACGTAGTTGGCGCGGATCGCGGGTTCGTCTTCGACGATGGCGATGGTGCGGCTCATCGGGCAGCCTCGGCAGGGTGGATGCGCGCAGCATAGCGAGCCGCGCGTCCGCGCACGACGCCCTGCCCCGGATTCGCCAGAAACCGTCGCCGTTCGCACCGCGGCGCGCCGCCCGCGAGGCCCGCGCGCCGGTTTTCATGGCATCCGAGCGCGAATGGTTCGCGCGAGGAAACCCCATGGACTCCCCCCGTGTCACCCGCAAGCCGCGCTGCCTGCCCGTCGCGCGGTTGCAACGCCAGCGCCGGCTCGGCATCGCCTTCCTGCTGATGGCGCTGGCGGCGCGCGCCGGCGCGCAGACGCCCGCGGCCGAACCCGAAGGCCTGCAGTTCGAACTCGCCGACGGCCAGTGGACCACGCAGGCCGCGCTCGACACCGACGTGCATTTCCGCATCGAAGGCCTGCTGGCGGAAGTCACCGTCGAGCAGACCTATCGCAACGGCAGTGGCGAGTGGATCGAAGGCCGCTACCTGCTGCCGCTGCCCGAAAGCGCCGCCGTGCATGCGCTCAACGTGCAGATTGGCGAGCGCGTGATCGTGGGCGAGGTGCGCGAGAAGCAGGAAGCGCAAGCGATCTACCAGGCCGCGGCCGCGGCGGGACAGGCCAGCGCGCTGGTCGAGCAGAGCCGTCCGAATCTGTTCCGGACCGCGGTGGCGAACATCGGGCCGGGCGAAACCGTGCAGGTGCGCATCGGCTACTGGCAGAAGGTCGACTATCGCGACGGCGTGTTCTCGATCGCGTTGCCGCTGACGCTCACGCCGCGCTACGCGGCGGGCGATGCGCAGTCGGTTCCCGCGGCCGATGCCGCCGGCGTGCAGGCGCGGGCGATGGAGCCCACGGTTTCGCTGCGCGCCGATCTGACACCGGGCGTGGTGCTGGCGGGCATCGACAGCCCGACGCACCAGGTCGATGTGCAGCAGCAGGGCGACAAGGCCGTCATCACCCTGTCCGACGAAGTGGTGCCCAGCGACCGCGACTTCGAGCTGCGCTGGACGCCCGCGCCGAACGCTTCGCCGCAGAGCGCGCTGTTCGTCGAACAGCGCGGCGACGAACGCTACGCCTTCGCCATGCTGGTGCCGCCGACGCAGAAGGTGGATGCCCTGCCGCGCGAACTGATGCTCGTCATCGACACCTCCGGCTCGATGGAAGGCCTGTCGATCCGCCAGGCGCGCGCCGCGCTGGTGGAAGCGCTGGCGCGACTGCGTCCCGGCGACCGCTTCAACCTGATCCAGTTCAACTCGATCACCGAGCAGTTGTGCGAGCACGCCGTGCCTGCCGATCCCGAACATCTGCGCGTGGCCTCCGACTGGATCGCCGCGCTGCAGGCCACCGGCGGCACCGAGATGATGCCGGCGCTGGACCTGGCGCTGAAGGGCGAGGCGCCCTCGGGTTACGTGCGGCAGGTCGTGTTCGTCACCGACGCCGCGGTCGGCAACGAAGCCGAGCTGCTGGGCAAGATCGAACGCGATCTGGGCGCCGCGCGTCTGTTCCCCGTCGGCATCGGCAGCGCGCCGAATGGCTGGTTCCTGAGCAAGGCGGCCGAACTCGGTCGCGGCAGCGATCTCGTGATCCGCGCGCCGGAACACGTGGTGACGCAGATGGACGCGTTGTTCGCGCGGCTCGATCGGCCGGCGCTGTCCGACATCGATCTGCAGTGGCCGGCCGGTGCCGAAGTCTATCCGTCGCGCCTGCCCGACCTCTATCACGGCGAACCGCTGCTCGCCGTCGCGAAGCTGCCGGCCGCCGGCGGCATGCTCAAGGCCAAAGGCTGGAGCGTGCAGGGCGAATGGCAGGACGCGCTGAACCTGACGCGCGGCTACGCCATCGACGGCGTGGCGCGCCTGTGGGGCCGCAGCAAGATCGACGCGCTCGAGGACGAACTGCGCCAGGGCGCCGCGGAGGAAATGGTGCGGCCGCAGATCGTGGCGCTCGCCATCGAACACCATCTCGTCAGCCGCTTCACCAGCCTGGTGGCGGTCGAACACGCGCCGGTGCGGCCGGAAGGCAACGACCTGGCCTCGGTGAAGTTCGACAACGCCACGCCCGACGGACACCTCGGCTACGCGCAAGGCGGCACCGATGCGCGCAGCAAATTCGCCCTCGCCGCCGCGCTGATCCTCGTCGCTCTCGCCCTGTTCCGCCCCAAGGAGGCCTGATCATGGACTGCTACCTGCCTGCCGATTTCTTCCTCGCCGACGATGCGCGCCGCGTGACGCACGGCGAATACGAACTGGGTGCCGATGCGCACGTGCATATCGAATCGTCGGCATTCGTCACCGGGTTGCGCGACTGGAAGCGCGAAGAACCGTCGCGGCCGCGCGGGCCGTATCCCGAGCCTGCGAAAACCATTCGCGGTGAAGCGCGGGGATCGAGGCGAGGGATTCGACAGGCTCACCCCGAACGGGTGAAGCAGCCCGTCGATGTGAAGTGGCGGCCACTGTGAAGTCCGAAGCGTCGCCGCAGCCCGCGACCACCGTTCGCGATGAGCCTGTCGAACCGTCGCCCCGGTCCGCGGCCGTTGTGAGGCGTCTCGCGGCAGGCCTGCTGACGCTGATCGCGCTGGCGCTCGCGCTCGACGCGAGTTACCTCCATGCCAAGGCCTGGCTCGCGCAGCAGTTGCTGCGCGATGCCTGGGAGGCCACGCAGGCGAACGGTGTCGAATACAAGCCGTGGCCGTGGGCCGACACGCATCCCGTGGCGCGCCTGCAGGTTCCCGCCCACGGCATCGATCAGATCGTGCTAGCCGGCGATGCCGGCCGCACGCTCGCCTTCGGCCCGGGCTGGGCCGAATCCACGGCTACACCGGGCGCACACGGCACGGCCGTCATCAGCGGTCACCGCGACACCCACTTCGCCTTCCTGCGGGATCTCGCGGCCGGCGACAGGATCACGCTGCAAGGCGCGCAGGCTTCGGCGCACTATCGCGTGATCGACACTCGCATCGCCGATGCCACGCGCGAAACGCTGCGCGTGGGCGACGATGATTCTCTGCTGCTGGTGACCTGCTGGCCGTTCGACGCCGTGGTGCCCGGCGGACCGCTGCGTTACGTGGTGCGGGCCGCGCGCACCGATTCGCGCATCGCCGCGATCACCGCGCGATAGTCGGTTGCGTTGAAGATGGCCGAACCCGCGACGAAGGTGTCGGCGCCGGCGCGCGCGATCTCGCCGATGTTGTCGGCCTTCACGCCGCCGTCGATCTCCAGCCGGATGTCCTTGCCGCTGCGGTCGATGCGTTCGCGCACGCGACGCAGCTTGTCGAGTGCGGAAGGAATGAAGGCCTGCCCGCCGAAGCCCGGATTGACCGACATCAGCAGCACCAGATCGAGTTCCTCGAGCACGTAGTCGAGCACCTCCACCGGCGTCGCGGGATTGAGCACCAGCCCCGCCTTGCAGCCGTTCGCCTTGATCAGCTGCACGGTGCGGTGCACGTGCTCGCTCGCTTCGGGGTGGAAGGAGATGTACGTGGCACCGGCCTTGGCGAAATCCGGCACGATGCGGTCGACGGGCTTCACCATCAGATGCACGTCGATGGGCGCGGTGACGCCGTGCTTGCGCAGCGCCTCGCACACCAGCGGGCCGATGGTGAGATTGGGCACGTAGTGGTTGTCCATCACGTCGAAATGCACCCAGTCGGCGCCGGCCGCGAGAACGGCGTCGACTTCTTCGCCCAGCTTCGCGAAGTTGGCGGAAAGGATGGACGGCGCGATGAGACAGGTCATTGCGCCAGTCTAACAGCGGCCGCGAGCGCTACAGGTTCTTGCCGGGCTCCCAGCCGCTGCGCGGGCGGCGGTCCTTGCCGCTGCGGCGGTCGGGCGTCATGCGCAGTTGCTCGCGGCGTTCGCCGTTGACGCGGCGGTCGCGGCCTTCGCGCGATTCGACCTGGAACTTCGCGCGCCCGGCGACGGGCGCGGACGATGCCGGCGCCTCGTCTTCGAGCGGCACGAGAGACAGGCCGGCGAGGCCCGGCGGATCTTTCGCGTTCATCGCAACCCCCTGGCGGCGTGAGAGCCGCGCCAGTCTACGCCGACCGCGGCCGCACTCAAGCGGCCTGCGCACTGCAATTCTTACATCCGGGGCTTCAGGAGAATTTCACCGCAGCGCCGCATTTGTGTGGCTGACTGCGCGGGGAATCCTGCTGCCTTGGAGATGAAACTCATGAAGAAACCCCTTGCCCTCGCGACGGCCGCGATCCTTTCCGCCGTCACCCTTCCCGCCTTCGGCCAGGACTGGACCGGCGGCTACGTCGGCGCCTTCCTCGGCACGCAGGCCGATCCGGACGACGACGACGCTGTGCTGTTCGATACCGATCTGGACGGCGACTTCGACGACGCCGTCAACACCTCCGCCGGCGCCAATGCCTTCTCGCCGGGCTTCTGCGACGGCGTCGCGCAAGGCCCCACGCCCGGCGACGGCTGCGCCGACAACACCGGCGGCGCCGATTTCGGCCTGCGCGCCGGCTACGACTGGGACATGGACGGCTGGGTCTGGGGCGTGCTCGGCGAGTATTCGATGAACGATGCACGCGACGCCGTCACCGCCTTCAGCACCACGCCCGCGCGCTACACGCTGCTGCGCAAGGTGGACGACGTGCTGGCCCTGCGCCTGCGCGGCGGCTTCGCACTCGCCGATGGCGACGGGCTGCTGTATGCCACCGCGGGCTACGCGCAGGCCAACATCGAGAACCATTTCTTCACCAGCAACACGGTGAACACCTTCACCGACACGGGCGATTCGGATGCCGACGGCTGGCAGGCGGGCCTGGGCTACGAGCACCGCTTCGGCGACAACTTCACGCTCGGCCTGGAATACCTGTTCACCACGCTCGACGACGACGAATACCGCGTGCGTGCGGCCGGCCCCGCACCGGCGACCAATCCCTTCATCATCGCCAATGCCTCGGGCACCGATTTCGCGCGCAGCGACGACGAGATCGAACTCAACAGCCTGCGCCTGACGGCAAACTTCCGCTTCTGACGCACGGCCCGGGGCGGCGCGGTGCCGCCCCGGGAGGGCTTGCGCTACAGCGTCAGCAGGAACGCGACGAGGTCTTGCTTCTCCTGTGGCTCGAGCTTGGTCTCGAGCACCAGATTGAAGAACTCGACGGTGTCGGCCAGCGTCAGCAGGCGCCCGTCGTGCAGATAGGGCGGCGAATCCTTGATGCCGCGCAGCGCGAAGGTCTTGATCGGGCCATCGGCGCTGGCGCGTCGGCCGTTCACGTCCTGCGGCTCGAAGAATCTTTCGACACGCAGGTTGTGCATGTTGCCGTCGGTGAAATGCGGCGGCGTGTGGCAGCCGGCGCACTTTCCCTTGCCGAAGAAGATTTCCTGTCCGCGCAGTTCGGCTTCGCTCGCCAGGCGCGGATCGAGCTTGCCGCTGCCGTCCACCATCAGCTTCGGCGCCGGCGGGAAATCGAGAATGGATTCGAACTCCGCCATGAAATGCACCTGGCTGCCGCGTTCGAGGATGTTGACGCCCTTCTTGGTGGCGATCACCGGATCGCCGTCGAAGTAGGCGGCGCGCTGTTCGAACTCGGTGAAATCCTCGACCGTCTTCAACGCACGCTGCGATCCGAACAGCCGCTGCACGTTGACGCCGCGCAGCGAGGGCGTGTCGATGCGATGCCGGAACTCCTGCGGCCGGATGTCGCCCACCAGATGTGTGGACGCGTTCGAATGCCCGTTGGCATGGCAGTCGAAACAGGTCACGCCGCGATGCGGCTCGAGCGAACGGCGATCGTCGGTCTGGTTGAACTGCTGCTGCGGGAACGGCGTCACCAGCAGGCGCAGGCCTTCGAGCTGCTTGGGATTGAGCAGCCCGTTGAACAGCGAATAGAAGTTGTCGATGGTGACGAGCTTGCCCTGCGAAACGTCGCCCAGGTCCGGCCGCGTGGTGAGGAAGATCGGCGCGGGGAACTCGGGCAGGAAGTGGTCGGGCAGGTCGAAGTCCAGATCGAAACGCGTGAGGTCGCGCTGTTCCTGGCGCTTGATCTCGTCGATGTGGAACTGCGGGAACAACATGCCGCCTTCGGCGTGGTTCGGATGCGGCAGCGGCAGGAAGCCGGCCGGGAATAGGCCGCGCTCGCGCACTTCCTCGGGCGCGAGCTGCGCGAGTTCTTCCCATGTCGAGCCTTCGCGCAGTTTCACGCGCACGCCGCCCTGCACCGCCTTGCCGCGCGACATGGTCGCGCCTCCGGTAGGCCGGTCGGCGAGGTCGTAACGTTGTTCGAGCAAGGTGCGCTGGCGCCGCTCGATGCCGGGCTTGGCCGCCGTCATGCGGCGGACCACGGTGTCGAGAGGTTGTTCGTTGACGGGGGCGTAGCTCGAAGGTCGCGGCGGTGGCGAACCCGCCTGGTCGGCCTGCACGACGGCGGGCGCGGACACGGCGAAGGACACCGCGACGCAAAGCAGCGAAGCGGAAACACGCGTGGATCTCATGGGAGTTCTCCTGGCAGGTGGCTCGGAGGAACGTGCGTAGCGCGCGCCGCATCGAGGCGGCACGCACGACGATAGGCCTGCGCAGGCGGCGGAGCTATTCGAAAATTTCGATGCGTTCGATTGAACGCGGCTATGCGAAGCGCAGTGTTCGCGTGGCGCGTTCTATCGGGCCACGGCCGTGTCCGCTGCGCGACGTCAGCGCGAGTAGCGTCGCAGTTGGCGGATGCGGTCGTACGCGGCGTTGATCGCGCGCGCGCGCTGTTCGGCGAGTTCGCGGATCTCTTCCGCGGCGCCCGCGACGCGATCCGGATGGTACTTCGCCATCAACTTGCGGTACGCCTTGTCGATGTGTTCGTCGCTGGCGTCGGCGGCCACACCGAGCGTGGCATACGCCTCGTCGGGCGCGGGGCCTTCCGCGGCGCGCGAACCGGGCAAGGCGAGCCAGCCCGCATCGAAGGCATGCCCCACGAGACCGCCCACGATCAGGCCGAGCGGGTTGCGCGTGAGCGCGAAGCCGGCCACGGCGCCCACGACCTTGCCGATGATTCTCATGGCGGCAGTCTACCGGTCGCCCGGGTCTCGAGGCACGGGTTCGACAGGCTCACCCCGAACGGTTGGGGCGCGGCGTAAAATGTGCCGATCGCCCCTCCGGCCCGCCGCGTGCCCACCACCCTCCACACCTCCGAGCTCCCCGGCCTGCCCCTGCTGCACCGGGGCAAGGTGCGCGATGTCTACGCGCTGCCGGAAAACCGCCTGCTGATCGTCGCCACCGACCGCCTCTCGGCTTTCGACGTGGTGCTGCCCGATCCGATCCCCGGCAAGGGCGAGATGCTCACGCGCATCTCGAATTTCTGGTTCGCGCAGACCGCCGGCCTGATGCCCAACCACCTCACCGACGTCGCCATCGACGCCGTGTTGCCCGAAGGCGTCGACCGCAAGCTCTACGCCACGCGCAGCGTGGTGGCGAAGCGTCTGAAGGCGTTGCCGGTGGAAGCCATCGCGCGCGGCTATCTCATCGGCACCGGCTGGAAGGACTACCAGGCCACCGGAAAGGTCTGTGGCATCGACCTGCCCGCCGGTCTGCGCCAGGCCGAGGAGCTGCCGCATCCGATCTTCACGCCTTCGACGAAAGCGGCCTCCGGCAGCCACGACGAGAACGTCAGCTTCGACGCCATCGCCGAGAAAATCGGCGGCGAACTCGCCGAACAGGTGCGCGCCTGCACGCTGGCGATCTACCGCCACGCCGCCGATTACGCCGCCAAGCGCGGCATCCTGATCGCCGACACCAAGCTCGAATTCGGCCTCGACGAGGACGGCACGCTGGTGGTGATGGACGAGATGCTCACGCCCGACTCCTCGCGCTTCTGGCCGGCCGGCGAATACCGCGTCGGCATCAGCCCGCCGAGCTACGACAAGCAATACGTGCGCGACTATCTGGAAACGCTGGACTGGAACAAGACCGCGCCGGGCCCGCGCCTGCCGCGCGAGGTGATCGAAGGCACCGCCGCGCGCTATGCCGAAGCCCTGCTCAAACTCGCCGACATCGTCATCGACTGATCCTGGGAGACCGTGCCATGGCCGTCACGCCCGAAAACTTCGTCGACCCGCGCCGCCCGGTGGACCGTCTGCTGGGCAACTACAGCGAGGACCATCGCAACGGCACCAACCAGGTGATCCACTGGATCTGCGTGCCCTTCATCGTGTGGACGGTGGTGGCGGCGCTGTTCGTGATCCCCGTGCCCGGCACGCTGTTCAAGCCCGGCATCTGGGCCGCGGTGGCCGCCATCGCGGCGACGATGTACTACTTCCGCCTTTCGCGCCGGCTGGGGCTGGCGATGGCCGTCGCGTTCGCGCTGCTGCTGGCGATCACCGCGTGGCTGTACGGCGTGCTCGGGCCGCGGTATCTGCTGTACACGGCGATCGGCGTGTTCGTCGCGGCCTGGATCGCGCAGTTCATCGGCCATGAATTCGAAGGCCGGCGGCCTTCGTTCCTCACCGATCTCGTCTACCTGCTCGTCGGTCCGCTGTGGCTGATGAGCAAGTTCTTCCGGCGCCTCGGGTGGCGCTGGTAGTGCCGCTCCGGCATTTCGCGCTACTGCTGCTGATCTGTCTTGCCTGGGGCGGAAACTTCCTGACCTCCGCGCTCGCGCTGCGCGAGCTGCCGCCGTTCCTCTTCACCGGATTGCGCCTGACGCTGGTCGCGCTATGCCTGTTGCCGTTCCTGCGCACGCCGGCACCGGGACAGTGGCCGCGGCTGCTCGCCGTGGCGCTGTTGAACGGCGCGTTGCACTTCGGCCTGAGTTTCTGGGCGCTGTCGCTGGCGGGCAATCTCGCCTCGCCCGCCATCCTGATGCAGAGCTACATCCCGATGGCCACACTGCTGGCCGTGATCTTTCTCGGCGAACGCATCGGCTGGAAAACGTGGACGGGCATCGGCGTGAGCTTCGCCGGCGTGCTGGTGCTGGGCTTCGATCCGGTCGTGCTGCAGGCACCGATGGCGATGTGGCTGATGCTCGCCGCCGCCGCGCTGATCGCCGTGGGCACCGTGCTGATGCGCGGATTGAGCGGCTTCACGGCGCTGTCGCAACAGGGCTGGAGTGCGTTGATCGGCATCGTGCCGCTGATCGCCTTGAGTGCCCTGTTCGAAGGCCATCAATGGGAAGCCGTGCGCGACGCGAGCTGGGTGGCGTGGTTCGGCGTCGTCTACTCCGCGCTGCTGGCTTCCGTGGTCGGGCACGGACTGTATTTCTGGCTCATCCAGCGGCACCCCGTGTCGAAGGTGATGCCCTACCTGTTGCTCGCGCCCGTGTTCGCGATCCTGCTCGGCATCGCCTTCCACGGCGACCGGCTCGGACCGCGCCTGTTGCTCGGCGGCGCGATGGTGCTGGGCGGCGTGCTGATCATCGGCTTGCGCGCGCAGGTGAAGGCGCGGGCGATGCCGGAGGCGCAGGAAGCCTGACGTCGTTCCCGCGAACGCGGGAACTCAGTGACTTTCGCCCTCGCCACACCGTTCGAATGAGCCTGTCGAGCCCCACACCTCGATACGCGGGAATCGACAAGCTCACCCCGAACGGGTGAGCAGCGACGATGCATCAAGCCCCGTGGCGCGCCGCGCTCGGCACACGACCACCGTTCGCGGTGAGCCTGTCGAACCGCATTCGATCACACCAGGTCGTTCCGCTCACGCCGCCCGCGTCATCACCTCGATGACATGCCCATCCGGATCGCGGAACACGCTTCCGAAATAATCCTCGCCGAACTGCGGCCGCGCATCCGGCACCCGCATTTCCTGTGCGCCGTGCGCCAGCGCATCCGCATGCGCCCGCCGCACGCTCTCGCGATCCGGCGCGCGAAACGCCACGTGCATGCGTGCGCCCGGCGCGTGCTCGTCCTGCGCCAGCGGGTAGACAAAGAACATCCAGTCCACCGCCGTGCCGAAGGCCGCCTCGTCATCGTGGCTGCGCTGCAGCGCCAGCCCGAGGGGCTGCAACACCGCGCCGTAGAACGCGACGGCGCGCGCGAAATCGTGGGCTTCCAGCGAAACATGATCCAGCATGACGACTCCCTTTCATCGAACGATATTGGCGCCGGTCAGCACGGTGGCCACGCACCGGCCGGCAAAACGGGAACGATCCATCGCGACGGCCGCGAGCCCGGCAACCGCCGACGGTTCGGCGACGCGTCCGGTGCGCGCGCGCAGTTCGCACATCGCCGCGCGCAAGGCGTCGTCGCTCACTGCGACCACGTCATCGACCAGCGGCACCAGATCGGCGACGGCTTCCGGCACCGGCACGCGCACGGCGATGCCATCGGCGATGGTGTCCGCGCCGGCGCCGCAAACCTCGCCGCGCAGCGCATGGCGCATCACCGGCGCACCTTCGGCCACGACACCGATCACCTGCGTCGCCGGCGACCGATGCTTCACCCATGCGGCGACACCCGCCAGCAAGGCTCCATTGCCCAGGGGCAGCACGACGATGTCGGGCGCGAACTCCGCGAGCAGTTCCACCGCGATCGTCCCCGCGCCCTCGGTGATGGCAAGCTCGCGCCCGTCCTCGACGAACTGCGCATCGAACGCGCGCGCCGCGCTCTTCGCCGCATCGAAATCCTCGCCAGCAACCTCAATGTGCGCGCCCAGCGCACGGATCCCGGCCACCTTCACCGGGTTCGCGTTTCGTGAGACGAACACCGTCAGCGGTGCCCCGCGCGCGGCGCACGCATGCGCCAACCCCAGCCCGAAATTTCCCGCACTGGCGCAGACCAGCGGCGCCGCCGACCCGCGCACGGCCATGTAGTGACTGGCACCCCGCCCCTTGAAGCAGCGGACCGGGTTCACCGTCTCGTCCTTCACCACGACCTCGCAGCCGAGCCAGGCCGAGAGCGCCTCGTCCCGAGCCTGGGGCGTGCCGAGGAAAACAGGATCGATGTGCCGGACGGCGGCTTCGATCCGGAGCGCAGACAGACGTGCCATATCGGTAGACTCGAGCCTTGGGCGATGCGCGACAGTCTGCCGCGCCCGCCGCGTCGCGCGGCCGCGAAAACCGGCCCCGCAGCGCGGCTTCGCCGCAAATCCAGGTCACGCCATGACGAAAACCACCCGGCCCGAACTCGACGACTTCGACCGCCGCATCCTTGCGCGGTGGCAGCACGACACGCGCCAGAGCGCGGAGAAGATCGGAGCCGAGGTCGGGCTTTCGGCGGCGGCCGTGCAGCGGCGCCTCAAGCGATTGCGCGAAGCGGGCGTGATCGAAGCCGAAGTCGCCAGGCTACGAAGCGACGCGTTCGGCCCGTCGGTGACGTGCCTGGTGGCCGTCGATCTCGATCGCGAAGGCGCCGCCGACCTGTCGCGCTTCAAACAGCGGATGACAGCGCTCGATGCCGTGCAGCAATGCTACTACGTCACCGGCAGTGCAGACTTCGTGCTGGTGGTGGTGCAGCCCGATATGGCGGCCTATGAATCCTTCACCCGCGAACACTTGCTCTCCGACGCGAACGTCAGGAGTTTCACGACGCATGTCGTGATGGATGCAGCGAAGACAGGAGTCGCAATCCCCGTGCGCTGACGAGCCGCCGTTGCAAGTACGGCGAGAGCGGGCCTTTCGAGAGGGTTCCGCCACGAGCGATGGGAGGAGCGTCTCGCTGGCTAGGCCAGCGCCTGCAGACCCTTGCGGCGGACCACGTCGAGCAGTTTCCTGCCCAGTGCCGTGGGTCGCTTCTTGCCTTGCTCCCACTTGCTTATCGTGTCCGTGGACGTGTTGAGGTACTTGGCGAACACCGCCTGCGAGACCGCTTGGGAAGCACGGATGCGCGCGATCTCCTTCGGCGCGAAGGTCTTCACGGGCGCCAGGCACATCGCGTCGAAGCGGCGCATCGTGGCCTTGCCGACATGGCCTTCCGCATGGAGGCCCGACATCGTTTCGTGGATGGAGGCGAGCAGGTCGCTGCGTGGTTTGCGCACCGCTCGCTTGGCTAGCACGGCGCGTCCCTTTGCCGGTGCCCGTTTGGCCGCCGATCGCTTCGTGATCTTCGATGTTTTGCTGGTCTTCCCGGTCACGGGGTGGACTCCATTTCGATCAGCTGCTGCGACGTGGACAGCTGCTCCACGGTCATCGCGGCGTAAACGCGGGCAGCCGATTTGAGCGCCCGGAGTTCACCCGCGTCGATGTTGTCGCGCTCGCTCTTGCGAAGCCGTACTGGAATATCACGAGACGGATATCGCTCGTTTCGCCTCGCGTGCGGCCTCAAGGAGCATGTCCGCATCCAGGCCGTTGCGTGCCGCGAAGCGCTGGAAGTGGCGGGAGAGAAAGATCCTCACGCCCGCTTTCCGCCGTATTTTTAGGACCGCGTCCCATGGTTCAAGCCCGATTCGACGACGCCGTCCGGCACCGGTCGGGCACTCAAACGAAACGGGAAGACCGCGCGCATGAAAAATCCCGGGAGAGTCGCCTCTCCCGGGATTCGTTTCTCACGCGGTGCAGCGGACTAGAACTTCCAGCCCACGCGCGCGTAGTAGAAGCCGCCGTTGAAGCCGTAAGGCGTGTGCACCGGATATTCCGCACCGGCCACGAGTTCGCCCCACGGGTTCTTCTCGGGGTATTCGTCGAAGACGTTCTGCGCGCCCACCTTGAAGTACAGGCCGGAGTCGAATTCCCAGCCGGTCTCCACGTCGACGGTGACGGCGCTGTCGCCGTAGATGGGCAGGCCGCCGTCTTCGGCGGAAACCACGTCGCTGTCGAGGTGATCTTCGTAGAAGGAGCCGTAGTAGTTGAGGCGGCCCATGAGGTGCCAGCCGCCGCGCTGGTGGTTCACGGTGAAGTAGCCCTTGGTACTGGGCAGGGAATCCTCGAGTTTCTTCACGCGCGCTTCGGTGATGATGCCAGGCGTGAAGTCGTCGACTTCGGTGTCGTTCCAGTTGGCGGCCAGCGCGTAGCTGGTTTCGCCGCCGAAGTGGTCGGTGACGACGCTCGCGACGAGATCCAGGCCCGTGGTGGTGGTGTCGAAGTCGTTGACGAAGAAGCCCACGCGGCTGAGCGACGCCGCCTGCGGATTGCCGGAAGCCACGAGTTCGGCGCGGTCTTCGTCGGTGAGGGTGAAGTCCGTGCTGCGCGCGATGCGGTCTTCGACTTCGATGTGGTACCAGTCTGCGGTGACTTGCCAGTTGTCCTGTTGCCACACCAGGCCCAGTGAAGCGTTCTTCGATTCCTCGGGCGTGAGCGGCTGCGCGCCGTAGAAGGCGGCGATCGGGTTGGTGGGCGGCAGCGTGGCCGTGTCGCGCAGTTCGCCGTCGATGAAGGCGGTGGTGACCTGGCTGACGTTGGCTTGGCCGGGCGTGGGCGCACGGAAGCCGGTGCTGAGCGCGCCGCGCACGGCGAAGGATTCGTTGACGTCGTAGCGCGCCGTCAGCTTCCAGTTGGTGGTGCCGCCGAAGTCGTCGTAGTCCTCGTGGCGCACGGCGCCCGCGAGCAGGAACTGCTCGGTGAGCCGCGCTTCGGCGTCGAAATAGACCGCCCAGTTGTCGCGCGAATGTTCGCCCGCCGTCACCGAGTTGAAGCCCGCGAAGCCGTTGGAGCCGATGCTGAAGCCCTGTTCGGTGAGCGGACCGATGGCCGTGGAGGCCTGGTCGCCGGCGCTGATGGTGAACTCTTCGCGGCGGAACTCCGCGCCCGCGGCAAGGTTGAAGCGGCCGAAGCCCTTGCTCACGTCGAAGTTGAGGTTGCGTTCGGTCTGCTCGTTGCCGCCCGGGCGGAAGAAGAAGCCGGCCGGCTGGTCGGGGCCGAGCGAGGCGTTGACGGTGTTGTACATGAAGAAGTCGATCTCGTTGCGCCCGTAGGACGCGCTGAAATCCCAGTACACGTCTTCACCCCAGATGCCCTTGAAGCCGCCGGTCAACGCGGCGTCCTTCATCTTGCCGCCGAAGCGCGGCGTGAAGCCGCCGCTGAACAGCTCGAGGAAGGTGAAGCAGTCGCCCGGCAAGGCGGCGACCTGCGCGGCGACCGTCGCGTAGGGGATCAGATTGCCGCCGGCATCGCGCAGCGCGATGGTCGGGCAGGTGGTGTTGCCGCTGGGCGAGCCAATCAGCAGCGTCTGGCCGCCGTCGTTGGTGTACACGCCGGCGCGCGTGGTGGCGTCGCGGTAGTAGAAGCCGCCGTCGGTTTCGCGGTTGGCGGCGTTGCCGAACAGGTAGAACTCGATGTTCTCACCCGCCCAGCCGAGGTTGGCGACGATCTTGGTGTCGTCCTTGACCTCGGGCGAACCCCAGATCTGCGCCGGATCGGGCACGTTCGGGTAGCCCGCCGCGGCCGCGGCGGCGGCGTCGTTGCGCTGCACGCTGCGCGAGGTGGCATCGGCCTGGCGGTATTCTGCGGTGAAGGTGGCGAAGCCGTCGGAGCCCAGCGGCAGGCCGATCTGGCCATCGTACTGCTGGGTGAAGCCGTCGCCCTCGAAGTGCTGGCCGCCGAAGATCTCGACCTGGCCGCCTTCGCTCAGGCGCTTGAGGCCGAAGTTGATCACGCCGGCGATGGCGTCGGAGCCGTACTGCGCAGCCGCGCCGTCGCGCAGCACTTCGACCTGGTCGATCGCCAGCGACGGGAACACCGAGAGGTCCACGCCCTGCGAGCCGTCCGAGAGGCCGTGGCCAAGGAAGGTGATGACCGCCGCGCGGTGCCGGCGCTTGCCGTTGACCAGGATCAGCGTATTGTCCGGCGGCAGACCGCGCAGGTTGGCCGGGCGCACCAGGGTGGCGGCGTCGTCGATGGGGATGGTGCTGACATTGAACGAGGGCACCAGCACGCGCAGCTGGTCGAGCACGTCGGTCGAGGCCTGGTTGTGCAGTTCCTCGCCGCCGATGATGTCGATGGGCACGGCCGAATCGGTGGCCGAACGCGCCTTGCTGCGCGTACCGAGCACTGAAACCGTTTCCAAGGTTTCGGTGTCGTCGTCCTCGGGAGCCGGAGCCTGCGCCAGAGCGGCAGTTCCGAGAGCCAGTAACACGCCGCCCAACGCCAGTTTCACTGCGGATGCCAGCGGATCGATAACGAATACCCCACGCGATCGTTTCATGCGCAACTCCCCGTTGATTTGTTATGTGATGTTGTTTCGTTTCTTTCTTGCCGCCCCTGCGGTTTGTCATCGTCCCGTCATCGGGCGGACGGCGCATCCTCACAGACTGCGGGCCATCCGGCAATGACGAATTGCATGGTCGGGCTGGCGGGCCCCGCGCCACTCGCCCTACCCTTGCCGGCCATGAGCCAGATCGAATTCACCACCGTCCGCGGCCCGAGTGAGGTCGAGCAGATCCTCGCCCTGCAGGCGGAGAACCATCGCGATCGCGTCGATGCGACAACCGCCGCCAGCGAAGGCTTCACCAGCGTGCGGCACGATCCTGCGGTGCTGCACGCGATGAACCGCGCGCATCCTTCGGCGATCGCCAAAGCGGGCGAGGAACTGGCCGGCTATTGCCTGATGATGCCGCAGGCGTTCCGCGATCGCGTTCCCATCCTGCAGCCGATGTTTTCACTGCTCGACACGTTGCGGTGGCGCGGCGAAGCACTGGCGGGAAACCCGCGCTGGTTCGTGATGGGCCAGGTCTGCGTGGCGCGTGCCTTCCGCGGGATGGGCGTGTTCGACGGGATGTATCGCGAACTCCGACGCGCCTACGCGCCGCAGTTCGATTTCACCGTCACCGAAATCTCGCAACGCAACGTGCGCTCGATGCGCGCGCATCGGCGCGTGGGGTTCGAGACGCTGCACGTCCACGAGGACGCGAGCGATGTGTGGGAGATCGTGGTGTGGGACTGGCGCTGAGGCGCGCCGGCATCACGCCACCGGCGTGAATTCCATCATCGCCGGCGGCACGTGCGGCGGCATGACGTAGTGGTCGATCAGCAGGAAGGCGAACAGCGCCATCAGATAGACGATGGAATAGTTGAAGACTTCCATCGCGAAGCGTTCGCTGGGCGGGTTCATCAGGCGGATGGCGTAGTAGAGGAAGGCCGCGCCCAGGACGAGTGCGCCGCCGAGGTAGAACAGTCCGCTCAGGCCCGTGAGCCACGGCAGCACCGTCACGACGATCAGCAGCACGGTGTAGAACAGCACGTGCCAGCGCGTGTACTCGACGCCGTGCGTGACGGGCAGCATCGGGATCATGGCGCGCGCGTAGTCTTCGCGGCGGTAGATGGCGAGCGCCCAGAAGTGCGGCGGAGTCCAGACGAAGATGATGAGCACGAGCAGCAGCGCGTGCGGGTGGAGTTCGCCCGTCACCGCGGCCCAGCCCAAGGCGGGCGGCGCGGCGCCCGCCAGGCCGCCGATCACGATGTTCTGCGGCGTGGCGCGCTTGAGCCAGCCGGTGTAGACGATGGCGTAGCCGATCAACGAGGCGAAGGTGAGCACCGCCGCGAGCGGGTTCACCAGCCACACCAGCACCGCCATCGAGAGCACGCCGAGCAGCACGGCGAAGGTGAGCACCTGCGCGAAGTTCAGCGAGCCGGTGGGCATCGGCCGGTGCGCGGTGCGCGCCATCACGGCGTCGATGCGGCGATCGATCAGGTGGTTGATGGCGGCGGCCGAGGCCGCAGCCAGCCAGATGCCCAGGCTGCCGAACAGCACCTTGTCGAGCGGCGGCAGACCGGGCACGGCGAGGAACATGCCGATGATCGCCGTGAACACGATCAGCGCCACCACGCGCGGCTTGGTCAACTCGTAGTACTGGCGCGCTTGCAGGCTCACGTGGGCATCTTATCCGCTGGCCGCAGGCGCGCGAGCAGCGCAACCAGCGTGAAGAGCAGCGCGGCGGCGCCGGCGTTGTGCGCCACGGCCACCTTCAGCGGCAGGCCGCTCACCACGTTGGCGATGCCGAGCATGAGCTGCACGCCGAGCAGCAGCCACAGCATCGTTCCCGTGAAATCGAGATCGTCGGTCCTGCGCAGCTTGAGCCCGAGCACGAAGAGATGTCCGGCCACGAGGAGGGCGAACAAACGATGCGTCAGATGGATGGCGGTGCGCGCAGGCGCGTCGAGCACGCCGCCTTCGTAGTTCACGCCGATGCCGCGCCAGAGCACGAAGGCTTCGCCGAAATCGGTGTCGGGCCACCATCGGCCGTGGCAGGTCGGGAAATCCGCGCCGCAGGCGAGCGCGGCGTAGTTGGCGGAGACCCAGCCGCCGAGCGCGATCTGGACGCCCACCAGCACGATGCCGGCGATGAGCATCCGGCGCAGCTTCGCGAAGTCCGCCGCCGGCACCACGGCCGCGGCACGCGGCACGGCCTTGCAGGCGAGCCACACCAGCAGCGCGAAGGTCGTCATGCCGCCGAGCAGATGGCCCATCACCACGACGGGCTTCAACAGCCAGGTCACCGTCCACATGCCGAGCATGGCCTGGAAGATGATCATCGCGAGCGTGAACGTGGCGATGCGCGCGAAATCCGCGTTCGACCAGCGCAACGCGGCGATCACGAGGATGGCTTCGCCCAGGCCCGCGAAGGCGGCCGATGCGGCGTAGTGCTTGCCGATGTAGAGCGCGATCGACGCCGCGACGACGGCGCTGGCGCCGAGGATGGTCGCGATGCCGAAGCGGCGCGCGCGCGCGGCCAGCAGTGCGAGCGCGAGCACCAGCAGGCCGAGCGTGGCGGCGATGTGGCGATGGAACTGCTCGCGCCAGGTCTTGTGGGTTTCGACCGGCACGCTGAAGGCTTCGTTGGCCGCGGCGATTTCGTGTTCGTGCGTGGGCCAGGTCGCCTGGCCGTAGCAGGTCGGCCAGTCGGGACAGGACAGGCCCGCGTTGGAGAGGCGCACGAAGGCGCCGAACACGATCACGCAGAACGCGAGCGCGACGGCGATCCAGGCGAGCCGGTGGAAGTGCCGGTGGGGTGCGATCATGGCAGTCACTTGAGCAGGCGCGCGATGTCTTCGCGCACGCCGGCCACGTCGGCGCCGGGGGCGTAGCGCATGGCGAGGAAGCCGGAAGGATCGATGAGATACAGCGGCGGTTCGCCGCGCGCATTCGGCTGCGCGTCGGGAAGATGCGAGACGAGTGTGGAGTCGCGGCGCATCGGCACGAAGCGGCGGAACGGCGTTGCGCCGGCCGGAACGTCGCCGAACCAGAGGACGTCGAGGCGGTCGGCCTTGCGGCCCTGGAGTTGCCAGACCTTGTCGAGGGAGGCGATCAGGTCGGTACAGATCTGCGCAGGATCGACAGGTTCGGCACCTGGGTTCCCGCCTTCGCGGGAACGACGGATGGGGTCGTCGGCGCTGGTGGTGTCCGCGCTGGCTGCGTTACCGGAGACGCACGACCCGGGGGCAACGACGGCCAGGCGCCAGCGGCGATCCTGCGGTGTCCATTCGTAGCGCGTGCCGTCCGCGCGCAGCGGAGGCAGTTCGCGCAGGTCGTGCGGCGGTTGCAGCAGGATGCCGTGATTGCGGGTCTTCGCCGGTTCCCAGCCGATGGCATGCAGCACGATCGCGGCCACGAGCGGGGCGGCGAACAGTGCGGCGAGCAGCAGCAGGGTGAGGCGATTGCGTTTGCGTGGGTCCGTCATGGTGCGGATTTCCTGCGGCGTGCGGCGCGGACGGCGAGCACGAAATAGACGATGGCGACAGTGGCGGACAGGCCGAACCACTGCACCGCGTAGCCGCGGTGGCGTTCCGGCGGCAAGGTGTTGGGCATCACGTCGAAGTCGCGCTCGTAGCCGATCGGAAGCGCGGGATCGAGCTTGAGCACGCGCGGCGCGAGCGGCACGGACAGACCGATCTGCGGTGCCAGCGCAGCCGGGTCCAGGCGCGTCAGCAGCCAGCGGCCGTTGCCGAGCGATTGCACGCCGCTGCCGATCGCGATGCCGGAGGAAGGCGGCGGCGCGAGCACGCCGCGCACCTCGGCGGACTCCCCTTGCATCGCTTCCACCACGGGCACTTCGCGTCGCGGTCCCCACGGCAGCCAGCCCAGTTCGACGAGCATCGGGTTACCCGCATCGTCCGGCTGGAACACACGGTAGACCCGTACGCCTGCCCGGCCGCCGCGCTGCTGGTTGTCGAGCAGCAGCACGCGGCCATCGAAGCGGCCGCTTCCGGCGCTCCAGTCGAGCGCGCCGCGGCGAGCTTCGTCGGATGCCAGCGACAGGGGCTGCGGCACGCGTCCGGCCAATAGCGCGGCGTGCGCGGCGAGCAAGCCTTCCTTCCATTGCGCGCGCGACCATTGCCACGCACCCAGCCCGGCGAACAGCGCCACGCCGAGCGCGGCGACCAGCGCCCAGGCCAGCCAGGCAGCCGAACTGCGATAATGGCGCATCACTTCCGCGCGCTCCGCATCGAGGCCGCCATGCTGCAGAAACTCATCATCGTGGCCTTCCTGGTCGTGATCGTCTACAACCTGGGCGCCGGCCTGTATTACATGATGACCGACAAGAGCAAGACGGATCGCACCGTGAAGGCGCTGACGCGCCGCATCGCCCTGTCGGTGGCGTTGATCCTGTTGATCGTCCTGGGCATCTTCACCGGGGTGATCAAGCCGCACGGCGTGGGTTGACGTCGTTCCCGCGGAGGCGGGAACCCAGTGACTTTCGCCGTGCGAGGAGAAGCAAAGTCACTGGGTCCCCGCCTGCGCGGGGACGGCGAGCGTTACAGCACGTAGACGAAGACGAACAGCCCCAGCCACACCACGTCCACGAAGTGCCAGTACCAGGCCACCGCTTCGAACGCGAAGTGGTTGTCGCGCGTGAAGTGACCCTTCGCGCAGCGGAACCAGATCACCGTCAGCATGATGGCGCCGAGCGTCACGTGCATGCCGTGGAAGCCGGTCAGCATGAAGAACGTGCTGCCGTAGATGCCCGAGCCCAGCGTCAGGTTGAGGTGCCCGTAGGCTTCCGCGTATTCCTGCACCTGGTAATAAAGGAACGCAGCGCCCAGCAGGATGGTGGCGGCCAGCCAGATCAGCAGCTGCTTGCGGTTGCCGGCACGCAGCGCGTGGTGCGCGATCGTGATGGTGACGCCCGAGGCCAGCAGCAGCAGCGTGTTGAGCAGCGGCACGCCCCAGGCCGGAATCGTTTCGAACTCGCCGCCGATGTTGGCCGGGCCGTTGCTCGGCCAGGCGGCGTCGAAGT
>CAMLOR010000005.1 GCA_946481615.1 uncultured Aquimonas sp. | reverse complement strand
GGCCTTCGGCTTGGGCTTCACGCTGGCGCCGGTGTTCGGCGCCTGGCTGGGCGAGATCGGTCTGCGCATTCCGTTCTACGTGGCCGCGGGGCTGGCCTTCGTCAACTTCTGCTATGGCTATTTCGTGCTGCCCGAGTCGCTGGCGCCGGAGAACCGCACGGCGCGCTTCGACTGGCGGCGTGCCAATCCGATCGGTGCGCTCAAGCTGCTGCGCAGTCATCCCGAGCTGTTCGGCCTGGCCGCCGTCGTGTTCCTGATGGGGCTCGCGCACCTGGTCTATCCGACCACCTTCGTGCTCTACGCGGATTACCGTTACGGCTGGGGCCTGCAGATGGTCGGCTGGACGCTGCTGATCGTGGGCGTGCTCTCGATCATCGTGCAGGGCGCGCTGATCGGGCCGATCGTGAAGAAGCTGGGCGAGCGCCGCGCGCTGCTGTTCGGCCTGGCCTGCGGCACGCTCGGGTTCTTCCTCTACGGCCTGGCGCCCACCGGCTACTGGTTCTGGGCCGCGATGCCGGTCGCCGCCCTTTGGGCGGTGGCGAATCCCGCCGCGCAATCGCTGATGACCCAGCACGTGACGCCGCAGGAACAGGGCCGCCTGCAGGGCGCGATCGGTTCGCTCAACAGCATCGCCGGCATCCTGGCCCCCACGCTGTTCACCCAGACGCTGGCCACGGTCGCGCAGGAAAACGTGCACGATGTCTGGGCCGGCGCGACGTTCTGGCTGGCGGCGGCCATGGTCGGGCTCGGCGCCCTCGTGGCCTGGCGCACCACGCGCAAGGGCGGGGCGGCCTTCGAGCACCATCTGTAGACTGCATCACTTGCCGTAGTTTCAGAAAAGTCTGAAACTACGGGCATGAACCTGCCGCCGCTCACCCAGGCCTTCGTCCTCCACTTCGGCGAGATGGGCAGCCGATGGGGCGTCAACCGCACCGTCGGGCAGATCTACGCCCTGCTGTTCGTCTCCGATCGTCCGCTCAACGCCGACGAAATCGTCGAGAAGCTGGGCGTATCGCGCTCCAACGTCAGCATGGGCCTGAAGGAGCTGCAGGCCTGGCGCCTGGTACGCCTGAGCCATCTGCCGGGCGACCGCCGCGACTACTTCGGCGCGCCCGAGGACGTCTGGGCCATCTTCCAGACCCTGGCGGAGGAAAGGCAGCGGCGGGAAGTCGAGCCCACCCTCTCGCTGCTGCGCGTGGCCCTGCTCGAATCGCCGGACTCGCCCGAGGAGCGCCATGCGCAGGAGCGCATGCGGCAGATGTACGAGCTGATGGAGCGCATCACCGAATGGTTCGGCGAAGTGCGCCGGCTCTCGCCCGAGACGCTCCTGAGCTTGATGTCGCTGGGCGGCAAGGTGCAAAAGCTGCTGGAGATGAAGGACAAGCTCAAAGTCTTCGCCGGCGGCAAGGAGTGAGGCCATGGATCCGCTCGTCCTCGCCCGCGTCCAGTTCGCCGCCAACATCAGCTTCCACATCCTGTTCCCGACGCTGACCATCGCGCTCGGCTGGCTGCTGCTCTATTTCAAGCTGCGCCACGCACGTTCGCAGGATCCGCGCTGGATGCTGGCCTACGGCTTCTGGGTGAAGGTGTTCGCGCTGAGTTTCGCGCTGGGCGTGGTGAGCGGCATCACCATGAGCTTCCAGTTCGGCACCAACTGGCCGGGCTACATGCTGCGCGTGGGCAACATCGCCGGCCCGCTGCTCGGCTACGAGGTGCTCACCGCGTTTTTCCTCGAGGCCACGTTCCTCGGAATCATGTTGTTCGGTCGCCGCCGCGTGTCCGAACGCATGCACACGCTGGCGACCTTCCTCGTCGCCTTCGGCACCACGCTGTCGGCGTTCTGGATACTCGCACTCAATTCCTGGATGCAGACGCCCGCCGGTCACGAGATCGTCGATGGCGTGGCGCACGTGAAGAGCTGGTGGGACGTGATCTTCAATCCGTCCTTCCCCTACCGGCTCACGCACATGCTGCTGGCCTCGGGGCTGACGGCGATGTTCCTCGTCGCCGGGTTGTCCGCGTATCGATGGCGGCACGGCGACCGCGGCGACGACGTGCGCGCCGCCCTGCGCACCGCGGTGTTCGCGGCCGCCCTGTTGATTCCCGTGCAGATCTTCGTGGGCGACCAGCACGGCCTCAACACGCTGGAACACCAGCCCGCCAAGATCGCCGCCATGGAAGGCATCTGGGACACCGAGAAGGGTTCGCCCGCACTGCTGTTCGGCTGGCCCAACGAAGCCGAACGCCGCAACGATTACGCGATCGGTGTCCCGGGCCTGGCGGCGCTGATCCTCACGCACGATCTCGAAGGCGAACTGCGCGGCCTCAACGATTTCCCCGACCACCCGCCGGTGGCGCCGGTGTTCTGGGGCTTCCGCGTGATGGTGGGCGTGGGCGTGCTGATGCTGGCGGTGTCGTGGTGGTGCGCGTGGACGCTGCGCCGGCGCGGCGAGCCCTCGCCGCTGCAGACGCGCGTGCTGGTGATGATGACCTTCGCCGGCTGGCTCGCCACGCTGGCAGGCTGGTACGTCACGGAGATCGGCCGCCAGCCGTGGCTCGTCACGGGTGTGCTGCGCACCGCGGAAGCCGCGTCCGACACGCCCGCGCCGATGATCGCGACCTCCCTGGCAGGTTATCTCGGCCTCTACGCCGTGCTGCTGCTGGCCTACGTCGGCGTGCTGTTCCACATGGCGCGCAAGGCCGCGCACGGCAGGCCGGCGCAGGCCGCCGACCAGGAACAACAGAAGGTGGGCGTATGAACGCTTCCGAGTGGCTGCCGCTGTTCTTCCTCGGCGCGATGGCGCTGGCGATGGGGTTGTACGTGGTGCTCGACGGCTACGACCTCGGCGTCGGCATCCTGCTGCGCAACGTCGACGACGCGGCCGAGCGCGACCGCATGATCGCCAGCATCGGGCCGTTCTGGGATGCGAACGAAACCTGGCTGGTACTGGGCGTGGGCATCCTGCTGATCGCCTTTCCCGTGGCGCACGGCGTCATCCTCGGCGCGCTGTATCTGCCGGTGGCGGCGATGCTGACGGGGCTGATCCTGCGCGGCGTCGCCTTCGATTTCCGCGTGAAGGCGCGCGACGAACACCGGCGCTGGTGGGACCGCGCCTTCTTCGGCGGCTCCACGCTCGCGGCGCTGGCCCAGGGCTTCATGCTCGGCCACTACATCACGGGCTTCCGCGCCGACGCGGCGGGCTACGGCTTCGCCGTGCTGATCGCGCTGTGCCTGGCGGCGGGTTACGCGCTGCTCGGCGCCTGTTGGATCGTGCTCAAGACCACGGGCGAACTGCAGCGCCGCGCCGTGCGTTGGGCGCAGCGCGCCCTGTGGTTCACGGGTCTTGGCATCGTCGCGGTATCGTTCGCCACGCCGCTGGCCAGCGCCCGCATCTTCGAGAAATGGTTCGATTTCCCGGCGGTGCTGTGGGTTTCGCCGATTCCCCTGGCGAGCGTCGCGGTGTTCGCGTTGATCTGGCGCACGCTCGGCGCGCTCGCGCGTGGCGAGGCGCGATCGCATGCGCGCCCCTTCTTCGGCGCGGTCGGCCTGTTCGTGCTGGCCTTCCTCGGGCTGGCCTACAGCCTCTATCCGTATCTGCTGGTCGACCGCCTGACCGCCTTCGAAGCCGCCAGCGCCACGGCCTCGCTGTGGATGATCTTCATCGGCACCGCGATCGCGCTGCCGGCCATCCTCGGCTACACCGCGTACTCGTACTACGTGTTCCGCGGCAAGGCGGAAGAGTTGCGCTACGACTGAGCGGTCGCCGCGGCTCACTGAACGTTACGACCGCAAACCATGGTCTCGGGGCCAGCGTTGCCACCGTGCTACCGGAACGCGTCCGGCGTTCCCCTCGCGAGAAGACAACGGCGAGGAGCGCAACGATGAGACCGATCAACGTTTTCTGGACGGCGGTGTTGAGCGCCGTGCTGCTCATGGCGGCCATGCCGACACCGGCTCGATTCCTCAGCCCCGACCCCGAGCCTGCCGACCAAGAGAACTTCAACCGCTATTGGTACGCCAACAATAGTCCTTATACGTTCGTTGACCCGGATGGGCGTGAGTCCGGTGCGTTCTACTCACAAGACCGTTACACGATGGCGATGCCCGAACTCACGCCGACGCAAGCCAGAGCAGCGGTTACTGCGCAGGCGGCAGTGCTTCTCGGTCCGCTCGCCCCTGAGGCTGCCATGGCGGTTATGTCGCGAGCGCCAGCGCTTCAGAATGCCGCCGTGGTGGTCGGCGACATCGCGGCAGGGGATGCAATGGGTGGTGCGAGCATTGGCGCAGCCGCGATGGCATTGAAGCTGAGCGGCTCCGCGCATGAAATGTTCAAAGAGGCACGCAGCCTCCTTGCGAATTCGACGGCATCGGCAGCTGAAAAGGTGGCGGCGTTCGATGGCCTGAGTGCACGCATCACGAAGGAGAGCGGGGGAGCATGGTCGGCTGCGAAAGACCTCGGTGCCGACGGCTCGACTATCTACTCTGGTGGCGGCAAGAGCGGCGGCAGCAATATGATGGTCATCGATGCAAACGGCAACGTGTTCACTGGGAAAATGTCATTGGAGACATTGCCTGCCTCGAACATCCCGAACTATGAAAAGCTACAGAGGCACTGAAATGAAATCTGCCCCCATGGCGCGTGCAGACGCACTTCTTTATCGGTCCGAGTTCGAAAGAACGGTCGAATCCGAATCGAATCAGCGGCGCAAAGCGTTCCTGGAGTTCATGATGATGCAGTCGTTCGCCGCTGTAAGTGAAGCCAACGATGGAATTGCTCCCGACGCCGACGTAACTCTCGACATGCGCGGCATTGCCGCGCTGGCGTATCGCCTTTTCGAGCACCAGAAGATTGTGCTCGAGATATTCGCAGGCGATATTGGTGAGGAAGATTGGTCCTCTTGAACGAACAAGGCCCGCTTCGCGGGCCTTGTTCGTTCTGGCGTTCGCGAAGAAGTTCTTGAGTTCAATGGGGCTGGGTAAAAAATGATTTGCCGCTCCCGAATTTTCTTCGTCGCTCTGTTGTTGTTCTCTTCGTCCGCCGTTGCGCAACAGAAATATCAACATTGCAATGTTTTTGCGCCACCTGCGTGCTTCGGGATCGGGCAAGGCGACCAGCTGACGCATGAGATACCGGTTGATTTCGCTCTGTATCGGGTGAAACGTGGAAGCGGCCCGATCGTCGATGTGTACAACGGATTCAATCCCCCGGACATCGAAGCAGACACCGAGCGCATCCAAAGGCGAGTTCTGCGCGGTACGGAGGTGGTGACGGCGAATCGCAGGGGCGCGCACTCGTACACGCTATGGCTGCAAATGAGTGGCAGGGACGGAATCGCGCAGTTCGTGGTTAGGGATGTCGACGACTCGAAGCTGACGGCGGTTTCCGATTTTCTCGGGAACGTCAGAAAGTGCGAGTTCCGAGGTGGGAGCGTGGCCTGTGAAGAGGCATTTCCGTTCCTGGATTACCTGAGGCAGCTCGAGCGCGAAGCGTCAGGCCGGCGTTGAGCTGCCGATCGAGTCGGCAAGCTCCACCAGGCAAGCGAGGGTCGCGAGGGCGCCCTAACGACTTGCCGTATCACGATGCCGGGCGCTTGCTGCAGATGGCTCCCCGAAAGCCGCATCGTGAATCGGAATGGAGTCGCACGATCCCGGGCAGTCGGACCGGTCGCGAAGCCATTGCAGGTCGTTGCCTTCGCGGACCGTCATGTCCGCCACTGTCGTCACAACCGCCGCTGCATCGCCGCCCAGCGCGCGCGCTGCGGCGCGTTCGGTGCCAGCTGCGGATCGAGGATGTCGCGTGCACGTTCGAGTTCGCGCCGCGCGCGTTCGACGTCGCCATCGGCCAGCGCGAGGTCGGCCAGTTCCAGCGCGAGGTCGCCCACGCCCACGTAGCGCGCATTGCGGGCCTGCACCAGACGTGCGCTCGCCGACTCCAGCAACTTGCGCGCGCCGTCGCGGTCGCCGCGCCGGGCGAGGATCTGGCCGCGGATGCGCTCGATCGCGGCGATGCGCGGGCTTTGCGGTCCGCCGATGTCGTCGAGATGGGCGTCGGCTTCGCGCAGCCACTGTTCGGCGCGATCGAGGCTGCCGTAGCGCCGGTGCCAGTCGGCCAGGTGGATGCGCTGGCGGCCGCGCTCGAGGGCGTAGTCGGGCGAATCGACGGTGTCGAGAGGTTTCTCCAGCCAGACCCGCGCCTCCTCGGCATGTCCGGACAGCATCAGCAAGCGTCCCAGGTTCTGGCGGCCGGTGGCGATCAGGATGCCGGCTTCGGGGTTGCCCTCGGTGATCTGCGCGCCCTGGCGCATCAGCGGCAACGCGTTCTCGTAGTCGCCCACCTCCTCGTAGATCGAGGCCAGATTGAGCATGTCGAGCGCGCGCGAGGGATCGTTCTGCGCGCCTTCGCGGCCGCCCATGTCGTAGACGATGCGAAACTGCTCCGCGGCCTTCAGCGTCTGGCCGCGGTTGTAGTACACACGGCCCAGGTTGTTGTGCACCAGCGCCAGGCGCTGGCTGTCGTGTTCGAGCACGGCCTGGCGATGCTTCAGGATCTCGAGCAGCACCTGTTCGGCGGCGTCGTTGTCGCCGCTGTCGCGCAGCATGGTGCCGTAGAAACCCAGTGCCGAGATCAGATCGAAATCGTCGGGCCGCAGCTGGCGGCGCAGGCCCGCGATGCTTTCGCGCATCAGTTCGAGTGCGGTCTCCCGTTTCTGGGCATTGAACAGCGCTTCGGCCAGCGAGACTTGCACCAGCAGCGTCGACGGCGCACCGGCGCCATCGAGCCGGCGGCTGATGGCGACGGCTTCGCGCAGTATCGCTTCGGCCTCGTCGTCGCGGTTGTTGCGCGAGAGCGCCAGGCCCAGGCCGCCGAGCGCATCGGCCAGTTCGCGCTCGTCGCCCACCTGGCGCCACAGCGCCACGGCGTCGCGATAATGGCGTTCCGTTTCGACGAAGCGCTGGCGCGCTTCCGCGGCTCCGGCCAGTTCCGCGAGCAGCTTCGCGCGCGTCGGCGTCGGCAGCGCGTCGGCATCGGCCAGCGCCGATTCGAGGGCCTCCGAGGCTTTTTCCGGGTGTCCGAGGTTGACGTAGATCTCGCCGAACGCGCCGAGCAGGCGCGCACGCTGCGCGGTCGGAACCTCGGCGCGCGCCAGACGCTCGTTGCCGCGATCGATGAGCGCGGACGGCGTCATGCTGGCGCCGCGCGCCTGTTCGGGATCGGCGGCGCGGAATAGATCCACGAGATAGGCCGTGACGCCTTCGGCCGCCTGCGCCTCGCGTTGCGCCTGCGCTTCGGCGATGCGCGCCTTGGCCTCGGCCTGCAGCGCGCGGTCGCGCTCGTCGGCCAGGCGCCAGGCGAACACGGCGAGCAGCACGACGGCGGCCATGGCCAGCGCGCTGGCAACGGGATGGCGGCGCACGCGCTTGCCGATGCGATAGCCCACGCTGTCGGGCATGGCCTGCACGGGTTCGCCGACAAGAAGACGATGCAGATCGTCGGCCAGGGCTTCGGCCGAGGAATACCGGCGCACCGGGTCCACGGCGGTGGCGCGCTGCACGATGCGATCGAGTTCGCGCCCAAGCAGATCGCGCGCCGGCGGCAGCGCGCCCTCGGCGTCCGGCGCCGGTGAGCGATCGGCCACCAGCTCGAACAGCAGCAGACCGAGCGCGTACACGTCGGTGGCGGTGCTGAGCGGCAGGCCGGCGCGCTGCTCGGGGCTGGCGTAGGCCGGCGTGAACCAAGGCTGCGTGGCCTCGGCGACGCGCGCTTCGCCGTCAAGCAGTTTCGCGATGCCGAAGTCGAGCAGCAACGGCACGCCGTCGTCGCGCAGCAGCACGTTGGCGGGCTTGATGTCGCGATGCACGATCAGGCGCTGATGCGCGTAGTGCACCGCATGCGCCACGTCACGCACCAGCGCCACGCGTTGCGCACGCGGCAACGCGAGCTTGCTGCAGGCCGCGGTGATCGGCGCGCCCGGCACGTACTCCATCACGAGATAGGGCTGACCACCGGGCGTTTCGCCGCCGTCGAGCAGGCGCGCGATGTTGGGATGCACGAGTTCGGCCAGCACCTGTCGCTCGTGCCGCAACTGGCGCGCCGCCATCGTGCCGGATTGGCCGCGGATCAGCTTGATCGCCACCTGTTGCCGGAACTGATCGTCGGCGCGCTCGGCCAGGAACACATGCCCCATGCCGCCGCTGCCCAGTTCGCGCAGCAGGCGGTACGGCCCCAACCGCATGCCGGGCAGCGGCACGTCCAGGGCTTCGGCGAGCACCGCATCGAAGCTGCTCGACAACCCGGCCGCACCCGATTCGGCGGCGAACATCGCGCGCAGCTCGGCGTGCAAGGCTTCGTCGAGGCTCTGCCCGGCGAGCCAGCCTTCGCGCGCGTCGGGCGCGATCTCCAGTCCTTCTTCGAACAGACGCTCCAGCGTCTGCCATCGCGTGTCGGTCATGTTTCGAGACGTTGCTTGAGCCAGGTGCGGGCGAATCGCAGATCGCGGTTGACGGTGGCGAGCGAGATGTCGAGCACCTTCGCCACCTCCTCGAGCTCCAGACCCACCAGGTAGTTGAGTTCGATCACGTCGGCCTTGCGCGGATCGCTCGCGCGCAGCTGCGTGAGCGCGTCGTACAGCGCTTCGGCGTCGTCGCCGCGCTCGTCGGCCACGTCCTCGGCCGCGCCCAGCGTGATGCGCACCTGGCCGCCGCCGCGCTTGGCGCTGGCCTGGCGGCGGCCGAGATCGTGCAGGATGTTGCGCATCGCCACCGCGACCGTCTTGAAGAAATGCACGCGGTCGCGCCAGTCGACGTCGGCGCCGAGCAGGTTGATCACCAGTTCGTTGGCCAACTCGGTGGGCTGCAGCTGCGCGCCGCCGGCATCGCCGCGCAACCTGCGCGCGGCGAGCTGGCGGATGCGCTCGTAAACGAGCGACAGCACGGCGTCGGCCGCGCCGGCGTCGCCGCCGCTCCAGGCCCGCAACAACTGGGTGATCTGTTCGCGCGCCTGCGCGTCGTCGCCGCTCATGTCCGTCCCCCCATCGCCTGCCAGGGAATCATACGGAGTGATGGCCTCGCGATGACGCAACAAAGGTGAATTTCGTCTCAGGTTGCGAAGCCACGGCGCCCGGGTGATACGAATGCGGTCCGCTTCCCGTTTCGGTTCTCTTGCGTCCCCAAGGGGCAGCGCCGCCTCCGGGCAGGTCGCTATCGGGTCGCACCTACCCGCCGCGACGCGACCCGCCCCCGCGCGCCGCCGCAGTTCACTCAAGGATCGAAGATGGGAGCGGAACAGGAGTTCGAACGGCAGCTGCTGCACGCAAGGCACATAAGCATCGGCGCCTGCCGGCTCGACCGTGCGCTCAACGAAGTGCACGACGGCGAACGTTGCACGCGCCTGATGCCGAAAGCGGCCGCGGTGCTGGAAGTGCTCGTTCATTTCGGCGGCCAGCCGGTGTCGAAGGAGCGGCTGCTGCTGGAAGTGTGGCGTGGCGAGTTCCCGACCGAAGACGTGATCACCAACGCCATCTCGCAGCTGCGCAAGGCCTTCGGCGACGGCGCGCGCGATTCGCGCTACATCCGCACCGTGCCGCGCGTCGGCTATGCGCTGGTGGCGGCGGTGTCGCCCGTGCTCGATGCCGCACCGGAGGCGCAGTTCGACACGCTCGAGACCATGGAGCAGGTCCTGCAGGGCGCGATGGCGCCCGGACCGCAGGCCGCCGCCGTTGCCTCGCGTGCCTGGCTCGCGCTGTTGCTGGTGTTGCTGGTGCTGGCGCTGGGCGCCGCCTTGCTCATCGGCGGTGCGCGCTGGCTGACCCGGGCGGCGCATGAGCCCGCCGCCGTGCCGCTCGGTGCGCAGTTCATGCCGCACGGCGTCACTGAGCGACGCGACGGGTACGCGGATCGGAACTTCGTTGCCTCTCCGTCGGAACTTCGTCGGGACGGACCGCCGCAATGACTGGCATTTGCCGGACCCACTGCGCTCCGCGCAAGGGGGAAGACGATGGAACCGATGCAAGGGGATGCGCGCCACCGCGCACGCATGTCGCCGCTCGCAGGCGTGCTGCCGCGGACGGCAGAACAGACCATGGTGGTGCTGGTGCTGCGAGGCCGGGTGCGCTGGGCGGCGCCCGATCACGCGCTGGAACTGCCTGCGGGCAGCGTGATCGTGGACGACGGCCGCGTCGCGCAGCGTCTGTACGCCGAACCGGCCGAGCGCGTGGAAGTGCTGTGCCTCTGGCCCGATGCGGCGTGCCTGCGTGATACGGAGCACGGTTTGCTGCCGCTGATGCACGCGCCGGGCACGCGCGTCGCCGAAGCGATGCAGCGGCTCGCCGAAACCCTGGCACGCGCCGGCACGCGTCGGCTACAGGGCGAGGCGTTGCAGCCGTGGGTGGACGCGGTGCAGGACGCGCAGCGCGAATGCGACGGGCAGATCGAGCGCTGCCACGGGCGTACGCTGCAGCGCCGCCGCGAGCTTTTCGTGCGGCTGGCGCGCGCGCGCGCCGTGCTTGCGACGCCGGATGCGGACATCGACGTGCCGGGCTGCGCGCGCGTCGCGCGCCTGTCGACATCGCACTTCGTGCGCATGTTCCACAAGGTGTTCGGCGAGGCGCCGCATCAGTTCCGCAGCCGCGAGCGCATGCAGCGCGCGCGGCGGCTGATCGTCGACACCGATCTGCCGGTGCGCGAGGTGATGCGGCGCGTGGGGTTCGACAGCGCGCCGATCTTCGCGCGCGCGTTCCGGCAGCATTTCGGCGCCAGCGCCACGGCGCTGCGCAGTACGCGCGCGGCCTGAGCGAGGGGACATGCGGCGTTGGCGATTCTTGCGCGATTGACGGCGCGCGCCGGGGCAGTGAGAGCGGATTCACAGGGACGGTAACAAGCCGCGGCAAGACTGGCCGCGGCTGCAAAGCTGCAAGCGCCACAGGGGGCGACATGCGATACACCATGCAACACACCGCGCGACAACGCGGCTTCACGTTGATCGAATTGATCATCGTGATCGCGATCCTGGGCATCCTGCTCGCGATAGCGATCCCGGCCTATCAGGACTTCATCTACAAGAGCAAGGTCCGTACGGCGCAGACGGATCTTTCGGCGCTCGCTGTGAACGTCGAGAACTACCTGCAGCGCAAGCTCACGTACTACGGCACCAACAAGACCACCACCGCCGACGTGATGGCCGTTTTCAAGGGTTGGGCGCCGTCGGTCGGTGCCGACTTCGAGTTCCACTACACCGCCGGTGCGCCCGCCGGCGGCTACACCCTCGAGGCGAAATGGAAAGCCACGTCGGCCCCGCGTCTGACGGGCTGCGAGGTCAAGCTCACCAGCGCCAACGAAAAGACCATGACCGCGGCATGCGCCAAGGTGGGAGTGGGTACGACATGGTGATCTCCCGCCAGCGCGGCTTCACGGCAATCGAGGTGATGATCGGCCTTGCGATCAGCGCCTTCCTGATGTTGCTCGCCATTCCCTTCACCATGCGATGGCTCGACAGCGCGCGCCAGATGCAGGCGCGCGGCGACCTGGCCGACGCCGTCGGCCGCGCTAGGTCGCTGGCGTTGCGCAATGAGAAGAGCCTGCCGGCCAGCAACGCCGCGGCGCGACTGATGCTCGCGTCGGGCGTCATCGAAGTTCGCGATTCCGACGATGCGGTCGTGTGGTCGGCCTCCTTGCCGCGCGGCGTCACGCTGAGCCACCTCGACAACAGCACCTACCAGTGCAGCGCCTACAACAGCCGCGGCTGGCTGATAAACGCCGGCGGCACCTGCGTCAAGACGGACAGTCGTCTGCTGGTGAAGATCGCCGGCCAGGAGAATCTCGATGTCGAACTGCTCTGATCGCCGCCAGCGCGGCACTGCGTTGATCGAAGCCCTGCTCGGCGCCGCCATCATGACCATCATCGGCGCCGGCACGGCGCAGATCGCCGCCCGCATCATGGTCGGCCAACGCGAACTGCGCGCCGAAGGCATCGCGGTGGCGCAGTTGCGCCAGATGCTGGCAACGGAGGGCTCGGCCCTGTGCGGTGCCACCAACCGCAAGCTGAAGTTGCCGAGCGGCGACCTGGTGACGGTGGAGGAGATCGTCTGCGACACCGACGCTCCCAAGATCACCGTCGCACCCGTGAGCACCGCCGTCGGCGCGCCTGCCGGGCTCGAAGTGGACGCCGTCAAGCCCGTGATGATGCGCGTGAGACTTTCCAATCTCGCGGTGCAGGCCGATGCTCCCGACGCCGAGATCGTCGTAGGCACGCGCTCGTGAACATGCGGCGTACCCAGCGGGGCGAGAGCCTGGTCGGCACGATGATCGGCCTGGCGCTCAGCCTGCTCACCGCCGTCGCCATGCTCATCGCCTATCGAACGATGGTGGGCGTGTCGGTGCCCGCCACCCGCACTGCCAAACGCGAGGGCCAGGCCGCCGCCGCACTGCTCACGGCGCAGACGGAGCTGCAGCAGGCCGGCTTCGGCATCCGGGACACCGATCCCGGCCCGAGCTGGCACTTGAGCGAATCGAACAAGAAGCTGGTGTGGCGCTTCCGCCAGACGTTGCCGGCCGGCCCGATCATGTGCGCTGGCCTGCGCCTCCAGGCCAGCACGCCGGTATCCGAGACCGACGGAATCTATTTCCTGCTGCCGCAAGGCTGCGGCGACGCCGACGACGCCACGGCCTTTACGCCACGATTGCTCGCCACCGCTTCGGTGCTGTTCGAGCCCTCCACGGCCGACACCGCCACCACCACGGGCGAGTCGCGCAGCTACGACCTTTCGCATGCCGAGTTCGTGCTGACTGCGGCGGCCAATTGCGGCCCTTACGGCGTGCCCGGTTCCAGCGACAGCAGCCAGGTCGTCCAACTCAAGGACACCCGCGCCGACACCAATCCCGCCAACGACATCGTCGTGTTCTCCCAATGTCTGTCCAACCTGTGAGGGCCACGTCATGAGCCACCCTGTCAAGCGCATGGCCCCGCCGCACCGCCAGCGCGGCATTGCTTCGATCCTGATCGTGGTCCTGATCGGCCTGGTGTTGATCGTGACGGTGTTCGGCGTGTTCCGCACTGTGCGCGGTGCACAGGAGCAAACGCTCGCCGTCCACGCGCGGACGCCGGCCGAGGCGACCGCCTGGTATGGCGCCGAAGCGATCCGGTCGTACTTGGAGAAGGCCGACGCCGATACGTTGCAGTGGTGGATCGACCAATCGCCCTCGGTGGGGTCGCCGGTCGAGCTGTCGCTCACCGGAACGGGCGCGGTGGACACCGCAGGTGACACCAACATCGAAGCCGCGATCGTGGGCGTGGAACTCGAGGACCCCGCCGTCGACGACTTCTACCTCGTCACCGCGCATATCACCGGCAAGTCCGGCGACGGTCGCGCAGAGGCAGCGGCGCCGATCGAAGTCATCTACCGCTTCCAGATGATCACCGAAAGCGGCGAGGAAACCGAAGACGTCAACGGACCCATCTTCAGGGGCCTCAAGCTCCGGGGCAATCCGACGTTCCCGCCCAATACCGATCTCAACGTGCTGGGCGAGGTCGAGATCAGCAATGTCACCACCACCACCAACATTCGCGACATCAACTCCACCGGGGCGGTGGCGGTCCGCAGCGGCTCGGTAGCTCTCGAGGACGTGCGCGCGAACGGCGACATCACGCTGGAGAACAATGCCAGCGCGCGAACGATCACCAGCGGCGGCAACGTCACCGTCAGCGGCGATGGCTCGCAGGGAACCATCACCGCGGAAGGCGATGTGACCTTCATCTGGTCGCGGGCGCAACTGGTGAAGACGCAGGGCAGCCTGGTGGTTGGCGAGCCCTATCCGGAAACCTGCGTCGAGAAGCCGATGAAGGACAACACGTACATCGCCACGGCGTACGTGGAAGAGAACGTGACCTGGAATTCGTGCCATGGCGGCATAGAAAAGCTGTACGCCAACGGCGATCTCGTGCGCTATCACGGCGCCGCCGTCAGGCGGAACAGCGCCAATACCGCCGACGAAAGCTACGTCGACTCTCAGCATTTGCGTGTCAACGGCAAGGCGAACGTACGCGCGGCGGAAGCGACGGGCTACTACACCTCCCGCGACGAGATGACCTGGGGTACCAAGCGTATTCCCGCGAACACTCCGGCGGAGGCGGAACTGAAGTGGATGTGTTCCAAGCTCAAGCTGACGCTCACCGAGAGGAACGGCACCTGGGCCGGGGCCACCACCGACATCATCAAGGGCTACGCGCCGACGGTCGTGCCTTTCCACGCCGACAATGCGGTCAACCTGTCGAATACCATCCCGGCCGACAAATGCGGCTTCACGATGGTGGGTGCGGACGCGGAGCTCATCGTGGAGGCAGACGAGCCCGATGAGGCGGACGTCGTCGAAATTCCCGATGTGGAGGAGGTCGTCATCGACCCGCCGCGCGTGGACGCCAACATGCTCCGCACCGACGCCAATTTCGAGTTCGCGTATGTCGGCGGCGAACTGCAGGTCACCGTGCGCCGGGTCAAGGACATGTCCCCCGGTGTCTACAAGCTGGGCTGGAAGCTGGCGGGCTCGATTCTCAACCCGGGCGATCCGGGAGAGACATGGCCGGACTATCTGTGCCCTGCGGACAAGATCAACACGACATCCGCAACGCGGGCGGGACAAAAGGAGTGCACGCTCGCCGACGCCAAGCGTCTGAGTCACGGTCGCTGGGGCAACAGCTGCTTCCATGTCCGGCCTTCCGCGGCGGCAGGGGAGCCCGACACGTACATGGTCGGCTCCTTCCCCGCCAACGCGGCACCGTACAACTTTAACAACTGCTTCACCGCGGCGCGCGGCATCTATTTCTTCCCAGGCAACCTCGACGTCGGAAACTCGGTCTTCGTCGCCACCTGGATCGCGACCGGCAACATCAAGACGAGCGCGTTCCACCGCACCCTCGCGCCGAACGCCGCGGGCTGGGGGAAGACCTGCAACAACGAAGACCTGGCCGATGCCGACGACGGCAACCATCCGTCGGTGAGCACGAACTCGCTGGCAAACACGATCTCCGACAGCCTGTGCGGTGACACCGGGCTCAAGGAGAACGACATCGGAAACGCCGCGATGATCGCCGGCCATTACCTGCCCGACGGTTCGTTCTCGGGCGGCGACATCACGCTGGGCATCCCCGCGGCCGATCCGAACCAGCCCGGCAACGGCACCGCAATGGTCGACGGCATCGTGATCGCCGGCGACAAGTTCACCAGCCGTGGCTCGGTGACGGTGCGAGGCAACGTCATCGCCGCGGGCCAGACCCTGACCCCCGGCGCGGCGGGCGATTTCCTCAGCACGTTCACGCTCGAAGACCTCACCACCGACGATTTCGATCCCTACAAGGAGCCTTGCATGGACGAAGCTTGCAAGGGCGCCCTCGCCCAGACGCTCTGGTCGCGTTACCGCTGAGGATCTCCGATATGTCCGCTACTTTCTTTGCCTCGCTGTTCGGTCGCGGCCGCAAAACCGCGGCCGCCGCCAACGCCGATGTCATGCGACTCCTGCACGAGCAAAAGCGCAGCGCCGAGCTCGCGGCCAACCTGGCGAAGAAGCAGGTCGGCGAACTCACCGGCGAAGTGGAGCGCCTGCGCGCGGTGGAGTCCGATCTGCTGACGGCCAAGCGCGACGCCGAGGTGGCGGCGCTGGCCAAGGGCGAGTTCCTCGCCACCATGAGCCACGAGATCCGCACGCCGCTCAACGGCATCATGCCCATCCTCGAACTGGTGCTGCGCCGGCCGCTCGAGGACGAGCTGCGGCAGCAGGTGGCGGCGGCCTTCGAGTCGGCGCGCGAGATGCGCCGCATCGTCAACGACGTGCTCGATTTCTCCAAGCTCGAAGCCGGCGCCATGCAGCTCGAAAGCGCCTCGCTGCGGCCGGGCGAGATCGTGCAATCGGTGTGCACGCTGATGAAGCGTTCGGCCGACGCCAAGCATCTGCGCCTGGGCTTCCATTTCGAGGACAACGTGCCGCCGGTGGTGCGTGGCGACGCGCTGCGCCTGCGCCAGGTGTTGACCAACCTGGTGGGCAACGCGATCAAGTTCACCACGCGCGGCGAAGTGCAGGTCGAGGTCTCGCAGGTCGCCGAGGACCGCACCCATCGCACGTTGCGTATCGCCATCCGCGACACCGGCATGGGCATTGCGCCGGATGCCGCCGCGCGGTTGTTCCAGCCCTTCGCGCAGGCCGAGACCTCGATGGCGCGCACGCACGGCGGCACTGGCCTGGGGCTGGCGATCTGCCGCCGCATCGTCGATGCCATGGGTGGGCGCATCGGCGTGGAATCGGCGCTCGGCCGCGGTTCGGTCTTCTGGTTCACGCTGCCGATGCTGCGCGCGCCCGGCGAAGCGCCGGGCGTCATCACCGAGCAACATGCGCTGCTTCTGACACGCGACGAGGAAACGCGCGATCTGTGGACGCGCAACCTCACTTCGCTCGACATCCGTCCGACGCCGCTCGGCACCGCGTACGAAATGCTGGCGATGCTGCGCACCACGTTGCAGACGCGCGGTGCCGGCAGTCTGCCCGGACTGCTCGTGATCGATCTGGCTTCGGCCAGCCGCACCGCGGCGTCGGTGACGCGGCCGGTGCTGGGCGAGGAGGGGTTCGAGAACGTGCGCGTGCTGCTGCTGGGCGACAGCCCCGAGGGCCTCACCGAAGGCGACGAGCACGGACGCATCTCGCTGGCACCGCGCCAGTTGCGCGACGCCGCCGCGCATCGCGCGGTGCGCGCCGCGCTGGCGGATGCCGGCGACGAATCGCGTGCCGGCGGCAACGGGCCGGATATCCGTCTTTCCAACGAGCCGGCCGAACGCTTCGAGGGCCTGCGCGTGCTGCTGGTCGACGACATCGCGATCAATCGCTACGCCGGCCAACTCACGCTGCAGAAGCTGGGCTGCGTGGTGACGCAGGCCAATGGCGGGCGCGAATCCATCGAGCTGATGCGGCGTGGCGATTTCGACCTGATCATCATGGATTGCCAGATGCCGGACGTCGACGGCTTCGCCGCCACGCGCGTGCAGCGCCTGCACGAGCGCGAGCAGGGCCTCAAGCGCGTGCCCATCCTCGCCGTCACCGCCAATGCCATGCCGGGCGATCGCGAGCGCTGCCTGGAAGCCGGCATGGACGATCACCTGAGCAAGCCGATCGAACTGGGCGCGCTCTCGCGCATGCTGGGCCGCTGGGCGCCGCGGCGCCCAGCGGCCGTGGTGCCCCTGACGCCGTTCGCGGAAGCCGCCGCGCGCGTTGCCGCCAGGGCCGCTTCGTGAGCGCCCGCCCCGATCGCTTCGCGATGCGCCCCGTCCCGCGCCGGCCCGCCGTGGCGAAGCTTCGCCGGCACGCGCGCTGCAGCGTCATCACCGATCTGGACGCGTTCGATGCGGACATCGAAGTGCACGAGGGCGAGCGCGGCGCCGCGCTGCAGATCGCGGGTCACGAAAGCGGATGGATCCTGCTCGCCGCGCGTCCGCTGTGCGTGGTGGAAACCGTGGACACGGCGATGCTGCTGTCGGCGGGCGACGTGTTCATGCTGCCGCCCGGCATCGCCGCGCTGTTGCACGGCGGCCAGAAAGGCGAATGGCTGGCGCTGCGCCTGCCGCCGGCGCGCGCGCCGCGCCTGTCCTACACCGAAAACCTGATCCTGACGCGCCACGCCATCGATCTGGCCGAGGCGTTGCGCGCGGTGGACACCGCCTTCTCCGTGGCGCAGCGCGGCCGCCTCGCCACGCGCCTGCTGCGCGAGATCGAACATGCGCGCCGCCAACCGCAGCGCGTCGCCGCGCAAAGCGCCGAGCAGCTGCTCGCCCTGCAGCACCTGCTGTCGCCGCCGCAATCCTTTCCCGCCGCGCCGTGAGTCCGCCATGACGTCACTCGACCAGCCCGATCTCGGCGCGCCGGCGCCGGAGCATTTCTCCCAGCCTTCGACGGCGGTGGGCGAGACCTTGCCCGCGGCGCTCGTGCAACGCGTGCGCGAAGATCTCGGGACGCTCTGCCGCGATGCCCACGACGACGCGCTCGAGCGGCTCGCCGAGGAAGGCCGGGCCCTGTGCCCGAGCCGCGCCGTGCAGCTCGCGGTCTACCGCAGCCTGCGCTGGTTCCGTTCCGGCGAGCCGCTGCTGCGCGCACGCTTCGCCGCCAATCTCGGTGCGGTGGCGCCCGCCGCGACGGCGGATGCGCTCGGGCTGCTGGACGAGGAAGACCTGCGCGAAGGCCTGGCGCAGGCCACCTTCGTCGCGCAGGCGCACGGCACCGCCGGCGCACCGTTCGCGGTGCTGGCGGGTGCGTTGCGCGAAGCGGGCGTCGGCGAAGCCGGCGCGGCGATGCTCGCGCCGCGCGCGCTGCTGCAGGCCTACGCGCAGGCCCTCGATGCCTTCGCGCTCGATGCCGAAACGCGGCTGGAACTGCTGCGCGCGATGCAGGCGCGATTGCTCGCGGCCCTGCCCGCCTGCTATCGCGACTGGCAGCGCGTCGTGCGTGGCGAGGCGGCGGCGATTGCCGACGGGTCCATGAGCGACGAAGCGCCGGCGCGTGCCGGTGCGCACGCGCGCATCACCGCACTTTCGCCGCCGAGCGCGACGGTCTGGCCGCGCGCCATGCTGCTGCTCGTCCTGGACGGCCTGCAGTCCGCGCGGCGCGGCAAGGGCCGGATGGCCGGCGGCGGCGCGGATGCGCGAGCCGCCGCGGCATCCGATGACGCGCCGGAACCGGCGTCGCTCGCCGGCACGTTGGCCGCGGCGCTCACCGCGCGCGAAGCGGGCGCCGCGGCGCGCTTCGCCGAAGCCGACCGCGCCGCCATCGAACTGGTCGACATCCTGTTCGCGATGCTGGTGGCCGATGCCGGCTTCCCGGCCTCGCTGGCTTCCGATTTCCTCGCGTTGCGCCTGCCGTTCCTGCGGCTGTGCCTGCAGGATCGCGCGCATGTGCTGGCGCGTGCCGGTGCCCCGCGCCGCCTGCTCGAAACGCTGGTGCGCGGCGTGCTCGGCGCCGATCCCGCGCAGCCGCGCGGCCGCCACGCGCTGGCCTGTGCGCGTGCCGCCATCGATGCGCTGCTGGCGCGCTGCGATGGCGACGCCGCCGTCTGCGCGCGCGTGCGCGTCCAGTTCGAGAACGCGCTGGCGGCGCTGCCGGCCGGAACGGCGCGCGAAGAGGACGACGTGCCGCGCGTACGCCTGCTCGCGGCCTGGCAGGCGGTGGCCGTGGCCGTCGGCCGCGAACTGGCGCGCTCCGATCTGCCGCCGCTGGTGCATGCCTTGCTGCGCCGCCCCTGGGCGCAGTCGATGGTGCGCGTGGCGCTGCGCCATGGCGAGGATTCGCCCGAGTTCCGCCACGCCGCCGGCATCGCCGCCGCGCTGTGCGCCGCCTTCGCCGACTGGAGCACGCGTCCGTCGCTGCAGCCGCAGTATTCGCAGCGCGCCATGCACGGACTGGCGGCGATCGCGATCGATCTGCGCGCCGGGCTCGAACGCGCCGGCTACGGCGCGTTCGAGGTGGTGGAGCTCTGGCAGCAACTCTCGCGATTGATCGTGCAGCCCGCGCGCGACGACGCGCCCGAAACGCGCTTGCCGATGTTGTCGGCGGGTCTCGACGTCGACGCCGCACTGCGCGATCTGGCGCCGCCGCCCGCCGCTCCTGCTGCCGCGCCGGTGCCGATCGCCGCGCTGCGCGTCGGGCAGATCGTCGAATGGCGCGCGCCCGAGCGCGCACCGCAACGCCTGAAGCTGTGTTGGCGCAGCAGCACCAGCGGCTGGCACGTGTTCGTCAACGCGGCCGGCGTCAAGACGCTGGAACTGCCGGCCGCGCGCGTCGCCCGCATGCTCGCCGACGGCCTGCTCGAAGCCAGGGACACCCCATGATGCGTTTGCTGCCGGCCGCGGCACTGGCCTGCCTTGCCTTGTCCGCGACCGCCCAGGAACCGCGCCCGCTCGCCACGCCCGACCTGCACATCAAACTCGACGGCTCGGTGCGCGTCATGGCGCGGCAGAGCGACGGCGATGTCGTGGTGGGTGGCACCTTCAAATCCATCAACGGCGTGGCGCGCGCCAACCTTGCCTTGATCCGGCCCGACGGCAGCGTCGATCCGGACTGGAATCCCGGTACCGACGGCAGCGTCGAGACGCTGGCGGTGGGGCCCGACGATTCGGTCTACGTCGGCGGCTGGTTCGACCAGGCCGGCGGCGCGCCGCGCAACGGACTGGCGCGGCTGCGCGGCGACGGCGACGGCGCGGCTTCGGCCTGGGATGCGGCCTTGGCCGACGATCCCAACGTGTTCGCGCTGGCAGTGGATGCCGTCGGCACGCTGTACGCCGGCGGCAATTTCAACCTTCCCGACGGCGACCACGTGTATCTGGCGACGTTCGCCGGCAGCGATGCCGCGGCCGGCTGGCGCGTCGTCGCCTCGCAGGCGGGCGACGTGGCGTTCGCGCTCGCGCTCGACGAAGACGGCGGCCTGCTCGATGTCGGCGGCATCTTCGCCGACGTGCGCGGCGCGCGGCGCGACAATCTCGCCCGGCTCGCCATCGCCGACGGCAGCCTGCAGGACTTCGCACCGCAGCCCGATTCGACGGTGTACGCGCTGGCCTTCGATACCGCGAGCGATGCGCTCTTCGTCGCCGGCGAGTTCTCCAACATCGGCGGCGCCACACGCCGCGGCGTGGCGCGCATCGAACCTTCCGGCGCGGCGAACGCCGACTGGGACGCGAAGGCCGACGAGGCCGTGCAGGCGCTGCAGCTCGCGCACGGCGCGCTCTACGTGGCGGGCCGCTTCACCACCATCGGCGGCGCCGCGCGCACGGAAGCGGCCAGGTTGTCGCTTGGAGACGGCGACGCGGCGGCGGCGTGGGCGCCGTTGTTCGACGGGCCGTTCGATCAGGTGCAGGCCTTCGCCGAATTCGGCAGCGAAGTGCTGACGGGCGGCAACTTCGCCCGCGTCGGCGGCGCGCGCCGGCTTGGCCTCGCGCGCGTGGCGGCGGACGGTTCCGCAGGTGCGCGCCTCGACGCGGAACGTCCGGGCATCGTGCACGCGGTCGCGGTGCAGCCCGGCGGCGACTGGATCGTCGGCGGCGAGTTTTACACCGTCGACGGCAGCCCGCGCCGCAACCTGGCGCGCATCCGCGCCGACGGCACGCTCGATCCGGCGTGGATCGCGGATACCGACGGCTTCGGCGGTCTGGCCGGGCGCGTGTTCGCGCTGGCAGTGCATCGCATCGAGGGCTACGTGATCGCCGGCGGAGAATTCCAGGGCATCAACGGCGCCTCGGTGAAGCATCTGGTGAAGCTGTCCGGCGCGACGGGCGCGATCGATGCGGGCTTCCTTCCGAATCCGAACGGATTCGTGCGTGCCCTGGCCTTCGATCCGAACTTCCGCCTGTATGCAGCCGGCCAGTTCGATGCGCTGGTGGACGAATCCAACGTCGTGCAGACGCGCTACCAGGTGGCGCGCTTCTACAACGGCAACCTCGATCCGAACTGGGCGCCGCCGGTGCACGGGCTGGTGCGCGCGATCGCGCTCGGCGGCGCGAACGTCTATCTCGGTGGCGACTTCCTGCTGCGCAAGTACAGCGCCGTGGACGCATCGCTGGACGCCGCCTTCCCCTATCATCCGGTCGGCAGCGTGCTGGCGCTCGCCACCGACGGCGCCTCGTTGTACGTGGGCGGCAGCTTCACGATGCTGGGCGCCGAGACGCGACGCGGCCTCGGCAAGGTCGGCAGCGACGGCAGCGTCGACACCCTCTTCGCGCCCGCCACGGCGCCCTTCACGCTGATCGACTCGCTGATGCTCGACGGTGCGGGCTCGCTGTATGTCGGCGGCCTGTTCGCGGAACTCGGCGGACAGCCGGCATCGAACCTCGCGCGCCTGACCGCCGACAGCGGCATCGCGCATCCGCTCTGGCAGCCGGCGCCGGACGCTACGGTGCGCGTCCTGCGCCGGCAGCCCGACGGACGCATTCTTGCGGCCGGCGAGTTCGCCCGCATCGGCGGCGAGGCGCGCGATGCGCTGGCGCTGCTCGGCAAGCTCTCGCAGACGATCGCCTTCGGTGCCGCGCCCGGACCCTTCACCTACGGCGATGCCGGCGGCACCTTCAGTGCCACGGCGAGCAGCGGCCTGGCCGTGGCCTTCGGCACCGCCACGCCGGCCACGTGCAGGATCGATCCGGGCACCCGATTCGTCACCGTGTTGGGTGCGGGCGATTGCGTCCTCACCGCCGACCAGGCCGGCGACGAAGATTTCGACCCCGCGCCGCGGGCCACGCAGACGCTCGCCATCGCGCGTGCCGCGCAGGCGGCGTTGATCGTCAGCGCGACGCCCGCCACGCTGGCGGTGGGTGCGACCGGTGCGCTCGCCGCCACGGGGGGGTCGGGCACGGGCGCGCTGGCGTTCGCCGTGACCGCGGGCGGCGCGCATTGCGTGATCGCAGGCACCACGCTCACCGCCACCGCGGTGGGAAGCTGCACGGTGACGGCGACGCGCGAGGGCGATACGAATCACCTTCCGATCGCGTCGAGCCTCACGGTGACGGTGACCGCAGACCCGCCGGCAGGCGCGGCGATCTTCCACGACGGCTTCGAAGGATGACGGACACGACGATGGCGAACACTCCGTGGATCCGGCGGCTCGGCGCCGCGCTGCTGGGAACCTTCGCCCTCGGCGCGGCCGCCCAGACCCAGGCGCCCGGTGCCGGACTGCCCACCACGACGTGGGCAGCCGGCACCAAACTCGCCGAGCTTCCGCACGGCGGGCGCATCACCACCTTCCATCGCGGCAAGCTTTATCTCGGCGGCACCGACAACCAGTCGACCTGGGCCTACGACATCGCCGATCCCACCGCGCCGGACCTGCTGTGCACCGGCCCGACGCTGGGCAACAGCCATGTCTGGTACAAGGTCGGCGATCTGTTCTTCCGCCAGGACCTCGTGTCCTGGAGTTCGCCGCCCAAGCTCTTCGACCTGCGCACGGATTTCTGCAATCCGTCGCGCTGGACCACGCCCATCCACGATTTCCCGCTGAATTCGCCGATCGCGGGCGACGACTGGATGCCGACCTATCCCTACGCCTTCACCGATTCGGTGCTCGACGCCCGCGTCGGCTGGTGGCCGCCGATCGCCAGCCGCAATCTGCGCCAGGAAGCCGGCGTGAACGCCCACAATCGCTTCCGCATCGGCAACCTGCTGTTCTTCACGCCGGGCGACGGCGGCAGCGGCGTGGCGGTATTCGACATCGGCGACCCGGCCAATCCGCGCCTGCTCGACGTGCTCACCGGCAACTATCTGCAATACACCACGACCTGGCACGTGTGGCGCCATTACCTGGTGATGATGATCGGCCACAACGGGAACGGGCCGGACGCCAATGCCAATGGCTTGGTGATCGATTTCTCCGATCCGGCCGATCTGCAGATCGCCTGGACCATTCCGCGCAGCACGTTGCGCGGCCGTTACGTGCACTTCCAGGATCACTACGCCTTCGCCGGCCACGTGGCCGACGGCCCCGGCGGCCACGGCGCGAAGTACAACATGCTCACGCGCCAGGTCGAGCGCACCTTCAATCATCCCAACACCGGCACCGATTTCCAGTGGATTCCGCTCGGCCATCTGTTGCTGGTGTCGGGCTCGGAAACCAACGGCAGCGCCTCGGTGATCTACGCGCACCAGGACGGCCGCGACACCACGCCGCCCACCGTGGGCTATCACCTGCCGGCCGACGGCGCGCTCAACCAGCCGCTGCGCACCGGCGTGGGCCTCGTCATCCACGAGCAGCTCGACGCCACGACGGTGAACGAGCAGACCATCCAGCTGCGCACCGCGGCCGGCGACGCCGTGCCCGCGATCGTGATGCACACGAGCTACGACGTGGTGAACCTGATCCCGGTCGATCCGCTGCAGGCGGACACCACCTACGAAGTGCGGCTGGTGGCGAACGGCGTGCGCGACGTCGCCGGCAATGCCATGGCGCCGTACAGCTTCTTGTTCTCGACCGGCAATACGCTGCAGGCGGCGCCCGAGATCGTCTCGACGTCGGTGACGCAGCCCAGCCCGGCGCTGGTCGCCGAAGCACTGACGTTCGGCGCGGTGGCGAACAACGCCACGCATTACTCCTGGAACTTCGGTGACGGCGGCAGCGACACCGCCTGGTCGACCTCCGCCGCCGGAACGCATGCCTACGGCGCGCCCGGCGTGTACACCGCGCGCGTGCAGGCGCGCAACGCCGCCAACCAGATCGCCAGCGCCACGCTGCGCGTGGTGGTGGACATCGCGCCGGCCGCCACGGCGCCCGGCGCTTCGGCTTCGGTGCTGGTGGCGGGCGATCGCGTCTGGGTGGTGAATCCGGATCACGACAGCGTCGCCGTGTTCGATGCGGCCAGCCGCGCACGCCTGGCCGTGCATCCGGCCTGCGACGATCCGCGCAGCCTGGCGCGCGACGCCAGCGGACGCGTGTGGATCGCCTGCCGCGGCGGCGACCGGCTCGTGGCACTCGCTGCCAACGGCGCGCAGGCCGCGTCGCTCGCCACGGGCTACGGCAGCGCGCCCGCGGCGGTGCTGTTCGACGCGGCCGGCACGACCGGCTACGCCGCGCTCGACAGTGGCGCGCTGATCCGCTTCAACCCGGCGAGCGCGGCCGAAACCGCGCGCATCGAACTGGGCTTCGGCGCCGAAGCCCTCGCGCAGGCCCGCGGCCGCCTCTACGCCGCGCGCCTGAAATCGGCCGACGACGCCGGCCGCATCGCCGCCATCGATCTTGCCTCCTTCACGCCGGCCGCGGGCACCGCCGGCGTGCCGGGCATCGCGCTCGCGCTCGACAGCACGACGCCCGATTCGGGCACGGCCGGGCGCGGCCTGCCGAACTACGTGGCGGCGCTGGCCGCCTCGCCCGACGGCGCGCGCCTGTGGTACGCCGCCAAGAAGGACAACATCCTGCGCGGCCTGGCGCGCGACGGCGCCGACCTGGACTTCGAAAAGACCGTGCGCGCGATGGTAGGCGCGATCCACACCGGCGCCGCCGCGGAACTCGTCCCGGCACGCCTGGACTTCGACAACAGCACACTGGCGCTGGCGCTCGCGCCGTCGCCGGGAGGCGCGGTGCTGTTCGCGGCGCTGGCGGGCAACGATCGCGTCGTCGCGATCGAACCCTGGCACGGCGGCGAACTGGCGCGCGTCGACGTCGGCGCCGCGCCGCGCGGCCTGGCCGTGGATGCCGCGCGCAAACGGTTGTGGGTGCGCAACGACCTGGGCCGCAGCGTCACCGTGATCGACATCGATGCGCTCACCGCGAACGCCACGCCAACGATGACGGTACTCGGCACGACGCCGAGCGTGGCCTCCGAAACGCTGGCGGCGAACGTGCTCGCCGGCAAGCGCCTGTTCTGGCGCGCCGACGCGCGCATGAGCGCCGACGGCTATCTCGCCTGCGCCTCCTGCCATCTCGACGGCGGCGGCGACGCGCGTACCTGGGATTTCACGCAGCGCGGCGAAGGCCTGCGCCGCACGCTGCCGCTGAACGGGCGCGCCGGCACCGGTCACGGCCCGCTGCACTGGACCGCGAACTTCGACGAAGTGCAGGACTTCGAACACGACATCCGCGAAGCCTTCGCCGGCACCGGATTGATGAGCGACGCCGGCTTCTTCTTCGGCACGCGTGACGAGCCGATGGGCGATGCCAAGGCCGGCCACTCCGCGGATCTCGATGCCCTGGCCGCGTACGCCGGCAGCCTGGACCGCGTCGGACGCAGTCCGCATCGCGTCGACGCGAACACGCTCACGCCCTCGGCCATTGCCGGCAGCGCGCTGTTCCAGCAGCTGGGTTGCGCGCGCTGCCACGGCGGCGCCGCGTTCACCGACAGCGCGCAGCGGCGCTGGCACGACGTCGGCACGGTGGCCGTCAGCGACATGCGTGCCGGTGCACGGCTGCAGGGTTTCGATACGCCGACGCTGCGCGGGCTCTGGCGCGAAGGACGCTTCCTGCACGACGGCCGCGCCGCCGATCCCATCGCCGCGCTGATCGCATCCGGCGCTCGCCACGGCGCGGTCGCCGCGCTCGATGCCGGCGAACGCCAGCAACTGCTCGACTACCTGCGCTCGATCGACGACAGCGAACCCGCGGCCGCCGCGCCGTTCGCGCTGCAGGTCACCGCGCCCGCGCCGAACGCGCAGATCGACCCCGGCCAGCCGGTGGAACTCGTCGTCGCCACCGATCTCGCCGACCTCGATGCCATCGACGTGCTGCTCGATGGCAACGTCGTCGCCACGATCGCATCCGCCCCGTGGCGCGCCACGTTCCCGGTGACCGCCGGCGCGCGACCGAAACTGCAGCTGCGGGCGCGGCATGCTTCCGGCGCGCTCACTTTCACGACGCCGGCCACGCTGCAGGTGCAGGCCATCGCAGGCGCGTTGTTCCGCGACGGATTCGAGTAGCGGCACGCGCTGCCGTGCTTCGCCGACGCGCCGTCCGCGGCGGGTTGGCGAACTCTCCGGCCTGGCGCCCGTCAACCGCAGCGCAGTCCCAGCGCCTCGGCCAGATGCCGCGTCTGGATCGCGCCGCTGTCATCGAGGTCGGCGATCGTGCGCGCCACGCGCAGGATGCGATGGTGGGCGCGCGCACTCAGCTGCAGGCGGTCGCTGGCGCGTTCTAGCAGCGCGCGGTCGGCGTCGGTCAGACTGCAGTGATCCTGCATCTGCGAAGGCGACAGGCGCGCATTGGGCTTGCCGGCGCGCGCCAGCTGCCGCGCACGCGCGGCCGCCACGCGTGCGCGCACCTGCGCGCTGGCTTCGCCGGGCGCGGCGGTTTCGCGCAGTTCGGCGGCCTTCACGCGCTGCACGGGGATCTGCAGATCGATGCGATCCAGCAGCGGCCCGGACACTTTGGCGCGATAGCGCGCGACGGATTCGCCGGAGCAATTGCAGCGGCCGGAGGGATCGCCGGCCCACCCGCAAGGGCAGGGGTTCATGGCGGCGACCAGCTGGAAGCGCGCCGGGAATTCCGATTGCCGCGCCGCGCGCGAAACGCTGACGCGGCCGGATTCGAGCGGCTCGCGCAGCACTTCCAGGACATGGCGCGGCCATTCGTATCGGAAGTATTCAATGTCACCACTGAAGCTTCCAATGTCGCGTCGAGTCTGAGCGTCTGACGTTCTCCGAAACGATCGCGCCGCAAGCGTGCGTGCGATCAATCTCCTGTTTTGCGTGGCTCCAGCTTACGCAACCGTACCGCGAAATCAAGCGAAAACCTTCCGGATTTTCGTCAAATTCCGTCGCGATGCTGGCTGTCCACTGAGGACAGTCACCGGTAGTCCCACGCCGCAGTTACGCACACGTTCTGCGACGCAAGTGTGCTTCAGCACGAAATCTGCACTCGTGCGCGCGCGCAGCTTCGAGCCATATGCCACAGCTGCTTCAATCAAACAACTCAGGAAGAAAACGCAATGAACAGCAAAAACATCGCATGCTCCGTTTACGTAGATGGTGATTCGTTCTCCTCCGTCGTCAACTCGGCGTTCGTACGGCGGACCGCGACGGATGTAGTGAAAGAAGTTTCGCATCTGCGGGGCGCAGCCATGCTTGTCAGTGGCTACACGCTCATGCGGGACGAACATGAGCAAATGTATCTCGTGCTAACGCTCTACGTCTCGGCTGATCGCTCGTGGATCTTCGGTATCGGATTTGGCAACGGCGCCCCGATGGACGCGCAAGCCCGTGCAGGACTCAACGCCGTCGCGTGGCGCAAAGACTCGCAGCACCCGCTGGCCGCCGGCATTCGAGCAGCGAACTGGGACGAAGCCTGGAAGATCGTCTGCACGGTCGGCCAGAGCCTCGGTGTCAGCGACATCCAGCTGCGGTATGGAGGCTGACGCCATGCTCCTCGCCGCTAATACGGAGCTGCCGCGGGCGGTTGCTCATCTTGCCGACGTGATTCATCGACTCGACGAACGCACAGGAGAAAGCGAGCGCGAGGCAGTGAAGATCTACGTGCCGCAAGGACTGTTCTATCCGTCGGCCCACAAGCATCGAGCCGCGCGACAGCAAATGCACGTGGTCGTGCATTCCAGCCACAAGCGTTTGCGGCTTCACGTGGAGATTCGGCGTGAGTCCGGGACGCAGCCGCTCCGCATCAAGTGCGAGCCGATTCAGAGCGCGCATCAGGAGCTTTTCGTGCTGACTCCGGAAACTCAGCTGTCTAGTGAGGACGCCAAGCGGCTGGTCCGTTGGCTGAGTACCGAATACGCCGCACGAACCCTGGAGATCCACACGACTTGAGCGCGCAACGCATCCCGCAGTCCGTGGCTTGTAGCATGCCAACTGCAGAAAGGCTGATGGAACTGGTTGTTCACTTCAGCCAACTCAAGCCGGCCGAGGACCTTGCTCACCTGCTGATCGAGATCCCTCACGACCTTTTCAGTGGTAAGGGACTCTCTGCCGACGACTGGCAGCGTGCGATCTGCGTTTACTTGCAGGCCCCAAACCGCGAGATGGTGTTGATGGGATACGTGGACTGGCACGCCCCGGTAACGAGGCCCCAGTTGCATGTCTCGGGAGATTCGCTTACGTCCAGCTATCGTCTGCAGGAGCTGGTGAATCTCTCGGGTCACCGCGCCCTCGACGGCGAGCGGTTTGCGCGTCAGAACGGTTCGACCCACGGCCGGAGTTCGAGTTCGGACGTCCAAGCGCTGCGAGGTTGCCGGAGGACATCCAGGCAGGTTTCGGCTCCACGCAAGCGCCCTCGCGCGAGCACTACGCGTATACCTTCGAGCAACTGGCCGCGACGATGACGGCCTTCACCGAGCAGCTAGGACTGGAGCGCTACACGCTGGTGGTGTTCGATTACGGCGCGCCGATCGGCTGGCGCATGGCTAGCATCCGGAGCGCATCGCGGCGATCGTCTCGCAGAACGGCAATGCGTACGAGGAGGGACTCAGCGAAGGCTGGGCACCGATCCAGCGCTACTGGCGTGAACCCACGCAAGCCCACCGAGATGCACTGCGCGAGTTCCTGACACCGGCCGCCATCCAGTGGCAGTACACCCACGGCACGCCGGCTCAGAGAACAGTGGCGCCGGAGGCTTATACGTTGGATGCCGCGCTGGTGGCGCGCGAGGGCAACCTCGACATCCAGCTGGAGCTGTTGCTGGACTACGCGTCCAACGTCGCAATCTATCCGCAGTTCCAGGCCTACTTCTGCGAGCATCGCCCGCCGCTACTGGCCGTGTGGGGAAGAACGATCCGTTCTTCCAACCGGCCGGCGCGTTGGCCTGGAAGCGCGACGTTCCTGATGTGGAGGTGCGCTTCTACGACACGGGGCACTTCGCGCTCGAGACACGCGCCGCGGAAATCGCACGAGACGTCCACGCGTTCCTCGATCCACTGCACTGGACCGTCGACGCAGGCTAGATGACGATCTTCTCCGGGCCGCAAGGCGGCCCGGAGAAGGTCACTTGCTTGCCTGCAGCGAATCCAGCGCGGTCGCCGCGTTGAAGTACTGCTGCGTCCAGAAGGCAAAGGCACGCCCGAGTGCCAGCGTTCACGAGTGCCGGCAGATCATGCATGGCCGTGCCGGCGCGCCCGTTAAACTGGCGCGCCGGACTAGTCTATGAGCCGCAGCCATGAACAATGTCGACGCGATTGCGGCGTCAATTCGATCATTCTTTGCCAACGACCCGGACGGACAGATCTTTATCAACGATATCGCCCGAGCTACTGGCGTCGCCAAGGCGAGTATTCAACCTGTTCTGCAGTGGATGTGCGGCGCCGCTTCATCGCCGTATGAATTCGTCGCCAGGGCAGAGGAGCTTCGCGGCGTCCTCGTGAGGCATCCACATTCCCATGGCGCCGAGACGTCATTTACCTTGTCCGAGGAGGGCCGGCACTGGCTTGGCTTGTCACCCCCGCCGGCGGATGCATCGCCCGTCCCGCTGGTCGATGTGGAGACGATTGGCGCGGTACTGCGGTCTTGGGGTCGGCGCCGTTTCTCCTCCGTAGATTTCGCTGCCGCCTTCGCTCATGCGCGGGAGGCCGAGTACCGGTTGCTGGTCGAACGCGTGGGAACGGGCGGTCCGGGCAGCGGTCGTCGCTACTCCGTCATCTCGCATCTTGCGCGCTCACTCGGACGCTATCGAAGGCGATCACAGGTCGTGCCCGATCTTGAGGAGTTGCGAATCGACGGCAGTACGTGGAGCGAGGCGACTGGCCGAACTGCCCTGTGGGCGTACGGAGATGAGCTCGACAACGTCCTGGCCGATCTACAGGAGATTGCACAGGATTCAGACCTCACGGAACCTGAGCGTGAGGCGCTCCGGAAGGCACGTATCGGGCAGGGGCGATTCCGTAAGCAGGTGCTGGCCCATTGGGCCAATCGGTGTCCGATCACCAACTGCGCGGATGTCCGTCTCCTGGTCGCCTCGCATATCCGCCGCTGGTGCGACAGCGACAAGCACGCCAAGCTCGATCCGTACAACGGCTTGGCCCTGACGCCCAATGTGGATCGGCTCTTCGATCGCCATCTGATCTCGTTCGATGAAAGCGGTCGGCTGTTACGCGCTAGCCGGCTCGATCCGGCCGTGCTCGTACAGTTGTCGATCTCGTCGGATGTGGCAATTCAACTACAGGCAGGGCACCACCCGTTCATGGCATCGCATCGCGCCCGATTGTATGAACTGGATGCAGCGGCAACCGAGAGTGGCGACTCGGCGAGCGCATGACGCGTTGCGGGCCGTGCATGGGACCACCTTGACCCGCATAGACCGCGCTGGTGGTTCCCCGGTGTGCCGTGTCGCGCCGAAAGGGGAATCCTGGTCGGCGGGCAATAACTTACGGTGCCGGCGGCAGTAGTCGATCCTCGTTCTGGCGCCGTGACGCTCTGGGCCGTTCCACACGCAGGGTGTCAGTCCTCTTCCACGCAGGCCCGTAGCCCGCCGATCTGGTCTAATAATCCTATGCTCGCCCGAGTCGACAAAGAGCCACGCCATGCGCTGAACGCGGTGTGCCCTTACTTCACGATGTTCCCACTGAGCTTTCCGCTGTGGGCCCTTCGAGACGCGTCCCCCAAGGCCGTCGTGCTCGACCCCTTCTGCGGTCGAGGGACGAGCAATTACGCAGCGCGCTATCTCGGCCTGCAAAGTTACGGCATCGACACCTCGCCCGTCGCTGTGGCCATTGCCAAGGCCAAACTCGCCGTAGCGACCGAGCAAGAGATCATCACGCTGGCCAAGCGAATCCTGGAGGAGACCACCACGTACGAGGTCCCGGAGGGCGTGTTCTGGAAGTATGCCTACCATCCAGCGACGCTGGACCAGCTATGTCGGCTACGCGCAGGCTTGCAGCATCGACACTCGGAAGCGGCTGCGCTACTGCGGGGTATCGTGCTGGGGTGCCTGCACGGCCCGGCGTCGAAAGATCCAAGCCATGCCGGCTATTTTTCCAACCAGATGCCGCGCACGTTTGCGAGTAAACCGGCCTATTCCGTCCGGTATTGGCGTCGGGAAAAGATGCACGCGCGCAAGATTCATGTGCTAGATCCCATTTTGCGCCGCACGCAGCGAATCCTCGCCGAGCGACTGCCCCTGCGCCGCAATCGCGGCGCAATCGCCCGCGGCAACAGCATCCGGGCCTCTGCCTATTCCCATGTTCCCGAGCACGTCACCCACGTGATCACGTCGCCGCCGTACTACGGGCTGACCACGTATGTACAAGATCAATGGCTGCGAAATTGGTTTGTCGGGGGACCCGATAACGTCGATTACGCGCAGGGAGAACAGCTCTCGCATCAATCCCCCGAGGCCTTCGCGGCCTCGCTCGGCAAGGTGTGGGACCACTGCGGTGACCGGCTCAGCCGGCGCGGCAATATGGTCGTGCGATTCGGTTCCATCCGCTCCCGGGACCACGCTCCCTTGGATATCCTCAAGCGATCGTTGGCGCTATCCCGGCACGACTGGCGCGTGACGCGTTGGATCGACGTGGGCACCGCGGATGCCGGCAAGCGCCAAGCCGATACGATGGGGACAACCACCTCCCCGACGACCGAATTCGACGTTCGCATCGTTTTCGCATAGCTGACGTCGCAGGATGGCGTGCGCAGCTGTTACAGCTGCGATGCGCTCGCGTTGCCACAGGCCAGGCATCGACGATAGTCGCGGTATCGTCCCGAGTGCTCGCTGCCCAGCGGCCCGTGGCAGCGCGGGCACATCGGCCCGTGGCCACGTTCCCATCGCCACACGCGCCACATCGCTGTGACGATCGTGAGCACGCCCGCGGACATACCGGCTAACGCGACCCAAGGCGCCCACGCGGCCAATGCACTGAAGATCGTGCTGTCCCCCAGCGCCTTGAGTTTCATCGCGATGAAGAACGCGCCGCCACTGAGTGCGACTGCGGCCACGCTGGCGCGAAGGATGATTCGATGCTGCAAATCCATGACAAGCTCCGGGTATTGTGGTGATCACGCCTGCCAGCGCAAGGTCACAGGTCGCATGCCAGTCGCATCGTCCACCGAGTAATGCTGCACGTTGCAACAGAACTGGTGCACGTAGCCCTTGATCGCACGCGCGGTGCGCACGATGTCGGTGTCGTCGGGCAAGTGGTAGGACAGATCGTCGGATACCAGTACCACCGCCTTGGCCCGCGCTCGGGAGATAGCCACGTTGGTGCGATTCAGACCGAGCAGGAATTCTTCCTCGGCTTCGATGACATCCGGATCACCCACGCCGAAGGAGACGAGGATCATGTCGCGCTCCCCACCCTGGAAGCGTTCGACCGTATCCACGGCGCGCTCGATCAACTCGCCTTCCTCGGCCGGGAACACTTGGCGAAGCCAGCGGATGACTGCAGCACGCTGCGCGCGATGCGGCGTCACGATACCCACGGTCTGCGCCCAGAAATACTCGGCGTCCAGATCGTCGGTCGGCGCCGCGGGCCGTCCCTCGAGACCGCGCTTGAGCCTCTTGCGAGCCAAGAGCGCAATGGCCGCGACCAGGCGGGCTTCGAACTCATTGGCTTGCCCCGCCTTGCCATCGGCGTAGGTGACGGCCACGGTGGCACGTGCAGGATCGAGCACGCCAGTGAACAGCTCACTCCACGGCAGGATTCCCGGCCAATCGTCCGGGCGCGCCAGCAACGTGTGGAAGGCCAGACGGGAGTCCTTGAACACCGCTTCCAGCGCAGGGGGATAGCCCAACTCGCGCGCGAACCGCACCAAGCCTTCGGCCGAACGGTAGTTCTCCAGCAGCGGCTGCGCTTCGATCTCGGGAAACCGCACCTTGAAGTAGTCTAGGATGCTGCCCACGATATGCTCGCACCCCTTGGGCGGCTCGATCTTGGAGATCGGCGGCATCTGCAGATGGTCGCCCAGCATCACCAGCCGCCCCGCCGGCGCCAGCTCGGTAAGAGCTCCGACGGCCGATGCAACCTCGACCTGGCTGGCCTCGTCGATGAGGATCAGGTCGAACAGTTCCAGCGCGGGTACCGTCGACGACTTCTTGGCGTAGCGTCCCGGCAGGTTGGCCACGTTGAAAAGCTGCTGCACGACCGCAAAGACGACCGTCGGCTTGTCCCCCTCGGCCATTTCCGTGCGCATCGCGCCCAGCTCTGCGCGAGGACATACGCGATAGTCGAAGGTGGCCTCGCGCGGCGGATCACCTTCCTCGCGGCGCTCCACCCACCGCACGCGGCAAGCGTCGTGCCCCAGCGCGGCGAACAGCGGCAACATGTCGGCGTAGAAGTTCTCCAGCGCCTGGTAGTTGGGGCCGGTGATCAAGATCTTCTGCGGCACCTGCCGCTGCATGGCCAGCCATAGCTCAGCCGCGGCGATCGCCGCGCCCGTGGTCGTCTTGCCCGTGCCCGGCGGCCCCCAGATCAATGACAGGCCGCGCTCAAGACCGGCCCGGATCGCGCGCTCCTGGCTCTCATTGATTAGGTGATGTTGTGATCGCAGCCAATCGATGGCAGCGATCACGTCTGCCTCGACCCAGCCGGAGGACTGCACCGCGACGTTGGGCGCATCCCAAAGAACGCTGGCACCGCGGGTGGGTGCCTCCTTGCTCGGCTTCGGGGGCGCCGCCCCATGCTTGCCCAAGGCCGTCATCGCCTGGCTGTGGGGGAACGCAATGGCAGGATTGCCCAAGTGGCGGATGAATTGCTCCTTGCGGTAGGCGCTTTCGCTGAAAGGCGGTGCCTCCACCAACGAGCAGCCGGTATCTAGATTCAATCCCTCCGCCTCCAGCGCCTGCGCGACCGGCTGGTAATAACTATCCGGCGCGATGACCACGCGGCCGCCGACGCGATCGAAGTGGCGAATCTTCGCCCTGAGCCCTTCGGCCAAGGACGCAAACCTCCGGTTGCCCAGGTGGTCGTGATTGCCGGTGAGCCGTTTGCTCACGCGCTGGTTGAGCAGGCCCGGCTCAGCATCGCGGAAGTAGGTAACGGCCTCACCGGTCTTGAGCTTGCTGTTGCGCGAGGGTTCCGTGACCTCATAAACACGCAAGTCTGCTTCCCCCGTGAGGCCGTAATCGTCCAGCGCCTGGGCGAGTGCGGCGCCCTGCAGGCGGCTGCGCAACCGAATGCTGCGATACCCGGCCTCCAACTCATCCGGATCGGCCCCATAACCGATCTTGTGGCTAGTGGATTCCAGTTGCTGCTCGAGCTTGGCGTGCAGGATCAGCAAATGGCCATCGACGCTGACGCCCCGGTAATTGGGCAGCACCATTACTTCCAGCGGCGGCGCGGCCGCGCTCAGTCGCTGGGCATAGTTGCGCTGCAGCCACACGGTGACCTTCATCAATGTCATGACCAGATCGCGCAGCGTCCGGTTGTAGGCGGTCACCTGATCTTGGTGATTGTTCTGGTGCAGTGGCTCCCAGATCTCGTAGATGCGCTCCTTGGGGATGGCATCGCTGAGCGGCTCGTGTAGGAATGGAGGGATCTTGGGACGGTCTACCTCGGGCAGGAGCACCGTGCCCACGGAGAGCAGAGTCTGCACGTAGGGAATCGGCAGGATCTCCAGGCGCTTGATCGCATCGCGTGCGAACGAAACGGCCGGGGTCAGGGCATAGTCGGGGTGCCCGAGTACCTCGTCGGGCGGGAACAGCCATACCAGGCCGTGCAGGCGAGCATCTGGCAGCAACCGGTGCAAATGCCGCCCGACGACCGTGCGGAAATGTTCGAACTGACGCTCGTCCCAGAAGTAGACCTGCAGCGTCGCCTTGCTCACGTCGTCGTGGTTCGGGTCTGCCTTTGCCTTGTCGATCAGATCCGCCAGGTAATACATCACCCGCTGCAGGCCCTTGAACTCCTCGTCGAGGTCGCGTCGAGCGACCGTCCAGGCCTCGGGCTTCTGTTTCGGATCGTCCGAGGGCGGCAAAGGCTTGGGCTCACTGCCGAACTCGCGGTGAGGACGGTAGTTGCCGTACATCGCAAATCCGGTAGTGAACCCGGTGGCGGCGTCGAAGTTGAGGAAGAGGTAGGCGTTCAAGTGTGCGAAGCGCGGCAGGCTCGCACACTGGCGCCCCGTACTGGCGCGCGTTGCAGCCAGCAGGTGCTTGGCACGCTCCGGAAGCAGGCGTCGCTCGGCGGCCAAGCGGTTGTGGCTCTGGAAAACCGATGCGTCCGGCGACTGGGTCGATAGCGTGGTTACTGTTGCAACGCCCGCGTCGCCCAGCGTACGCGCCATGCCGCGAGAGACGTCGGGAATGCGCGAGAGGTGATCGTCGCTGGCCACCTTCACCGAGCAATGCTCGGGGTGGATTGGGAGTTTTTGCTGGGTTTTCTTGTCGCGCGGGGACCACGGCTCGTGCGCAAAAAAGTCGCACATGCCGCATGGCGGGCCCACATGCAGCGGCAGCGCCTTCCAGTCCGGGGAGGTCGCGACCGCCACCAGGTCCTCGCGGAAGATCTTGCGCATGCTGATCACGTACTGATCGAACTCCACGATCTCAACGCGCGACAACAGCGCGGCGATCCGTTCGGCAATCGGCATGGCCGTGAGACTCGACATCGGCGCCGCCTGGGGCGACTCAAGAGTCCACAGTGCCGGCTGATCGATTACCACGTAGCGATCTCCCAGCCCTTCGTGCTGGATCCACAGCGCGAGCAGGACGGCGTAGAGCGTGGCTTCGATTGCGTAGCTGGCGTTGACGTGCTCGCTGCGTTTGATGTCCACGGGCAACAGCCACAGGCGCGTGTCGCCCTCGGGCAACGCGGACGTGCTGCCGTCGGGATGCACCTGCCGGGCGCGGCGATGCTGGGGCAGCGGCGTGCCCGGCTCCAGCGCCAGCACGACATCGGGTCGAAGATCGGCCAGGCGGGGGAGTGCGCCCACGGTGTGCGGATCGATACCCAGCGCTGCGTAGAACACAGCGGAGAGCGCCGAGGCCTGGAACTCACCCTCGACGAAGACATAAGGGGCGACCACGCCGTTTTTCAGCGCGTCGCGAAAGCTGGTCTTGGCGCCGGCCTTTCCCTTGGTGGTGGAGGCGAAGTTGCGCATCGCCCCCGGAAAAGCCTGCTCGAGTTCATCGAAGCGATCGGTCTCGAGTTCCTTCCCCGACCGGGTGAGCGCAACGATGCCCGGCCGCCACTTGGCCGGCGGCGGCATGCCCCGTGATTCGAAGGTCGGGTGCGCGTGCCACGGCGCATAGATCGAGAGGTACAGCTGCCGTCGGCAGTTGGTGCGAAGAAACTGGGAAATGACGCCCTTGGACACGCGCGGATCGGGGGGGAGAGAGTCGTTCATGGCAAGGGCGTCCAGGGCCTTAACGCGTCAGGACGGGCGCGATCGGGGCGTACTGCTTGACCCGATTGATCGCGTTTTCCGCGCCGGCGCGGGTGGCATAGCCTTCCGAGTTGCAGATGATTTCGTGGTTGGGCGCCTTGAGGTGGAAGTACCAGTTGGCGTTTTGGCGGCTCTGCCACAGTTCGAAGTACGGTACAGCGTTCATAGCGTTCTGTTCCTTCTGCTTCACTGAAACGGATGAACCGGTGGGGATGAAAAAATCACCGCGGGGCCAGGTACCGGAATTCCTTGCCACCGCTAACAGATGCATCCTCTCGTCGAACGAGATATCCGGCCTCTGTCAGTTGCCGAAGCTTGTTGCTCACGTTGTTGACCGCACCCAAGGCATGAGGCGGCTTGATCAGCTGGCCCGTGGTGACTTCGCCCAAGTCCATCGCCACGTCGAACACCCGGCGCAGTCCCGCGCTGGGCGGCGGCCCGATCTGCGACCAGCCGCCGTGGGTATCCCACACCACCAGGGGCATCGCGAGCTTCTGGGCGGCCGCGTCGATGTTTTCCAGCAGGTCCGGGCTAGCGACCCCACACAGAGAGAACGCCTTCTCGCCGGCATAGCGCTTGGCCAAGAAGACGAAACTCTCGCGGGGAAACGACGCATCCAGCCGCCGCATCCCCGTCAGATCGAACCGAAACAGTACTGTGGCGGGTAGACGGTCCAAGGCAGCCATCAGCTTAGGAAAGACCTCCCGACCTTCTTCGCGCCCCCACGCGTCGTCGCGATCGGTGAAGTCGCGCAGGCGGAGGGTGGCGGTCTGATTCATGGGCTTCAGTGAACCAGATCGAGGCCCCTCAGTCAAGCGCGTAGCGGGCGACCCAGTGGGTACCCGGCAAGGAATAGACCGCCCCGCCTTTCCGCTCCTGGGTGATCACGTACGTCTGGGCCGGCCCCGGCTCGAACTTCAGCCGCATCTGCGGCACGCGCAGCTCCAGCTGCGGCGCCAGCCGGCGCAGATGATCGGCGCTCTTGTAGATGCCGCAGCCCGCGCCCTCGCCGTTGCGCGACACTCCGGTATTGACCGCGTGCAACAGGAGCGTCGGGTCATCGAGCTTGCCCAGCGCCATCTGCTTGCCCTGCAGCGCCGGGCGCAGGGTACTCAAGATCCCCTCTCCGGCGTCGGCCACGACCACCTCGACCATTCGACGCGCGCCCCGATGCGGGGTGTAGACCTGCAGCGCAGCGTAGCCCGGGGTAGGCGACCCGCTGTGGTTTCGGATGTTGTCCAAGAGCTCGGCGAAGAAGGTAAAGCCCATCATCCCGAGCTGCTCCCGCGCCTCCGGCGCGGCACAGGCGGCCAGGCGCTCGGCCAGGCGGTTGGCCACGGATTTATCGAACGTGCCGGTAACGGGCACGCGCACGATCTCGACCAGTCCGTCGTGCTGGCCACGACGCTCTTCGGCCAACCCCGCCGGGGTCAACCCGACGATCGTCGCGTTGGCCGACAGGTGTTCGAAGAGTCCGATGCGATCGAGATATCCGCCCAATCCACCCGGCGCAAGGTCATGCAGCTCGACCTTCAGTCCCAGCCGGTGATAGGCCTCCACGAAGGCCAACAGGCGCACGCACGCACCGACCGTGAGCTTGGAATCCTGCGAGAAGTGCAGCGCGACATCCTGGGGCGCCGAAAGCGTCTGCGACAGCCGACCGTCCAGCTGGCCTGCGTCATACCAGCCACTGCTTAACAACTCGTATCGAGCGCCTGCCATGCGCCTAACCGACACGACGCGCCAAGCCCCTGCGCCAGTCTGTCTCACTCGCCAGCAGGATCATCCACCTGCACCCCATGGACGACGCATTTCATGCGCGCCGTGACCCGGGCGCGAACGCAAAGACGCGGTGGCGCGCGACACCCGCTGGGCTGACACCTGGTGTTGCCGATCCATTCAACTCCCCCGAGTTGATCGAACGAGTGTCGAAACACGCTCAACACGGCCACGCCGGGCGCGCTGTTGGTCAACGAACTGTAGCGCTGCCGGCGGGAAAAGCCTCTAGGAATTTGTCACCTTATCGAGCACGCGTGGTGGCTCGCCAAGCCGACGCCAACGATAAAACTTGAAATTTCCTGGGGCAGCGCGCAGTGATGGTGGGATTGTGCCGATAGAGGAACACTTTGTTTCGTGGGCCGACGTTAGACGCACGCCGAAACGACATCCCGGAGGACCAACCATCGGACGATTGCCAACAAGGCGCTACGATGAAGTGTCCGGCGCCATGCGCCACCACACCAACAAACGCCATGTTGCAAGAAGACGAGGATGCACCGACCTTGGACGATTTTGTCCAACGGGTGATGGCCGACTACGACCGTGTGCTTCAGGAGTGCGAGATACCGGTCGACGATCGCGCTTGGCGGGCGGCTAGGATCGTGGCCCAGCACAGTTTCTCGTTCGAGGATAAGGATGGTCGCGCGGTAGACACCGCGTCCCCCGAATTCTTCCTGCACCCGCTTTTCGGTGTCATTTTCCGGGCGACCAAGCGCTGGTACGAACGAAACTACAGCGCGCCATCGCGGCAAGCAATCCAGCCGCTTCAAGGGCTCATCTACTTTCGAGGCACCTTCCTGCGCTTGCCCGTATCGCCTGCGATCTCCCGCCGGCGTGATGAGGAATCGCTGATCGATGTGACGTTTCCGCTGGAGATGACACACGCCGAGCGGCCGGCTCTTCTGCTGCAACCACGACAGGCGCTGGGTCGGCTCGTGCGCAGCGAACGTGCGACGTTGGAAGCGCAGTGCCTGGACGTCGGCGGACGGCTTCGCCGCATCTGGAATCACTTTTTCCCGATCGACGGGCCGGATCCCGCGATGCGGGAGCTCAAGGATTCCTTCCTCGCGCATCTGGGTGGGGCGGCGACCCGGGTGGCGGAGTCGCGTGGCGCGGCGAGCATCGGTTTCGGGATGATGGATCTCAGACTCGAATGGCGCTTACATAGCGCCAACCCGCTGATCTGAAAAGCGGAACCGGCTCC
>CAMLOR010000004.1 GCA_946481615.1 uncultured Aquimonas sp. | reverse complement strand
TCGCCATCAACAAGGACGCCGAGGCGCCGATCTTCGAGATCGCCGACATCGGCCTGGTGGGCGATCTGTTCAAGCTGCTGCCGGAAATCGAGGCCGCGCTGGACTGAAGCTTCAGCGCGCCGCGCGCCGCGCCGCGTCGATGCGCGCGCTGCTGGCCGGATGCGTCGAGATCCAGCCCAGTGCCTCGGGCTGGTCGGGCGCCTCGTCGCTGAGCCGTTGCATGATGTCGGCGAAGCGCGCGGGTGAAATGCCGCGCTTTGCCAACAGCTCGAACGCGAAGGCATCGGCTTCGCCTTCGAAGCCGCGCGAGTAGCCGGAGCTGAGCAGCACGGCCGGCACCGAGATCGCGAGCGAGCCGAGCGACGAAGCGTCGCCGGCGATGAAGCCGATCAGCAGCACCACCGCCGAATCCTGCATCGCCGCGCGCAGCGCGTGGCGGTGTTCGTGGTGGCCGGCTTCGTGCGCGAGCACGGCGAGGATTTCCTCGTCGTGCTGCGCCAGTTCCACGAGTTCGTCGGTGACGATGACGATGCCGCCCGGCAGCGCCAGCGCGTTCGCGCCGAGCGCCGGGGCGGCGCGGAACTGCAGGTCGAAATCGGCGGCGCGCGGCAGATCGCGCACCATGGCGGTGAAGGCGGTGTCGAGCTCCTCGCGCCGCGCCTGCGGCAGCTTGCTCGGGTCGAAGTGGGTGCGGTCGAGCAACGCGACCACTTGCCCCGCCAGCGCCGTTTCCGCGCCGCGCGGCACGAGCCAGGCGGCGTGGTCGGCCAGGCCGGGAATGCCGTGGGTGAACATCACGCCCACGGCCAGCACGACACCGATCGCGGCCGCGATCACCCAACGCCAGCGCCGTTCGCCGCGGTCGACCAGCGCCTGCACGCGGTCGCGCGCTGCGAACCAGGCGTCGAGGCGCTCGTCGTCGGCGTCGATCTGCAGTTGTGCGCCATCGCCGAAGCGCAGCACGCGCGCGGTGCGTCCGAGGCGCGGATCGAGGCGCACTTCGTCGGCGCGGAACGCGCGTTCGAAATCCTCGCCGCGCAGGCGGAAAACACCGTCCGCGGACTCCAGCACGACGCGATGCAGCCGCGCGCTGGCGCCGTCGAAATAGCGGCCCTGCATCAGATCGAAAGATCGATGTCGAAGGCTTCGCCCACTTCCGCACCGGCGGCGCCGAGTTCGGCCTGGGCATCGGCGGCGAAGGCGCCGAGGTCGCCCTGCGCGATCAGCGTCCAGTGCTCGGCGCGGTATTTCGCCAGGCGCACCTTGGCCCACGGCACCAGCAGGCCGAGCGAGATCACGATGGCGACAGCGTTGCCGAGGAACAGGCCGATCACGCGCCAGGGCCCGAGCGTGCTGCGGAAGCGGTGCGGGCCGAGCGAGGCGTGGTTCCAGAGCAGATTGGTGAGCGCGGTGCGGATGCCGACGAACATGGCGAAGTAGCCCAGGTACATCAACGCCACGACCGCGTAGACCATCGCCATCGCGCCGGCCGAGCCTTCAATGTCCACGTCGGCGACGGCCATCGCACCGACACCGACGACGAAGAGCACCACCAGCATCATCCACGCGAGGAAGGCCAGGCCGTAGATCGCGTAATACGGACCCAGTTCGGCATCGAAGGCGAACGGCTCGCGCCCGAAGCGATGGTTGGTCACGACATAGTGCTGCTGCCGCCATTTCACCCAGGGGTACAGCAGGAACATGGTGAAGGCGGCCAGCACCGGCAGGCCGAGGAATTTGCCGTACGCCGCGCCCACGCCGCCCGCGAAGCGGAACGGAATGCCGCGCCAGGCCGAGTAGCGCGCGCGGAAGCGCAGGCCGCTCACGATGATCAGCGGCGTGAGCACGAGGATCAGCAGAACGACCGCCAGATTCCAGATCGGCGCGAACTGCGCGGTCAGCAGGTAGGCGCCGAACAGCGCGGCCGCGATCAGCCGCCCGCGCAGGATGGGCAGGGGCTGCGCCGAGTATTCGAACGGCACGCCGTCCAGACGCGTATTGCCGTAGAAATAGCGCTCAGTGCGCACCTTGGCCCAGGCCGAATAGATGCCGAGCGTGACGAGGCTGAGCGCCACGTTGACGATCCAGATGCGGAAGTATTCGCCGGCGCGGCCATCGAATTCGAGGCGGTGTTCGATGCGTGGCGGGATGGCGGCGAGCGTGGCGACGGTCGCGAAATCGTCGCGGTCCAGGAGGGCGTGCATGGGATACCTGCGGGTTGTGCCAGCCAAGTGTGCCGGTACCCGAGCCGAACGTGCCAGCGGTGCGTTCCGCTCAGGTGCGGATGCGGCGCAGCGACCTCGTGACGGGAGCCTCCACCAGGCGCCACGCGAGCCAGCCCGTCGCGGCGGCCGACACGAGACACACGGCGGTGAACCCGAGCGCCCCCGGCGTGCCCGTCATGCCGATGCGTTGCCATGCGACCCAGACCGCGCCCACGACGAAGGGATGCAAGAGGTATAGCGAGTACGAGGCATCGCCCAGCGCGACCAGCATGGCTCCGATGCGGCCGCGCATGCCGACGGAGGTCAACGCCCACACCATTGCCAACCCCGCCACACCCGCCGTGGGCACGCGCCACGCCGGCGTCGCCGTCGCCACGAGCAGCGCGGCCGCCAGCGCGGCGAGCGGCCACGCGAGCCGCGGCGGACAGCGCCAGCCGCGCCGCCACGCGGCCCCGGCCGCCAGTCCGAAGGCGAATTCGAACACCAGCGGCTGGCCGAGGAACTCGCTGCCGGCCGACGGCGGCAGGACGCGCCCGAGCAGGAACAGCGCCAGCAGCACGGCCGTCGCGCCGGCCACGCGCAGGCCGTCGCCCGCGCGCAGGAACAGCGCGAACACGAGGTAGAAATACAACTCGTAACTCAGCGTCCAACCGGGCACCAGCAGCGGCACCACCTCGCCCGGCGCCGCCGGGCTGTAATGCGGCACCAGCAGCAGGCTCAGGACGAAATGCGCCGGCGTGACGAGCGCGGCGACGAACAGCTGCGGCGCGGCCAGCACCAGCACCGCCATCGACAGCGTGGCGAGCCAGTACATGGGCAGGATGCGGATCGCGCGCCGCCGCGCGAACTCGCGCCAGCCGGCACCGCGCGGCACGGCCACCATCATCACGAAACCGCTGACGACGAAGAACACGTCGACGCCGAACTCGCCCCAGCGCCAGGCCGCCTCGGGCAGGCCGCCCGCCACGTAACGGCCGGCATGGAACACGACGACGGCCAGCGCCGCCAGCGCGCGCAGCGCCTGCAGGCCCTCGAGCTTTTCGCCGCCGCCGGCGGCCACGCGCGCGTTCAGGCCGCGCGCTTGAACTCGACGCCGGTCTTCTGGCGCAGTTCGTCCTCGCCCACGCCGGGCGCGGTTTCCACCAGCACCAGGCCGCCGGGCGTCACGTCCATCACGGCCAGATCGGTGATGATGCGATTCACCACGCCCACGCCGGTGAGCGGCAGCGTGCACTCAGGCACGATCTTGTGTTCGCCGTTCTTGGCGGTGTGTTCCATCAGCACCACCACGCGCTTCACGCCGGCGACCAGATCCATCGCACCGCCCATGCCCTTGACCATCTTGCCCGGCACCATCCAGTTGGCGAGATCGCCCTCGCCCGTCACCTGCATCGCGCCGAGGATGGCGAGGTCGATGTGGCCGCCGCGGATCATCGCGAAGGAATCGTGGCTGCCGAAATAGCTGGCGCCCGGACGCGCGGTCACCGTCTGCTTGCCGGCGTTGATGAGGTCGGGATCGACTTCGCTTTCGGTCGGGAACGGGCCGATGCCGAGCAGGCCGTTCTCGCTCTGCAGCCACACGTCCATCCCCGGCGGGATGAAGTTCGCCACCAGCGTCGGCAGGCCGATGCCTAGGTTGACGTAGGCGCCGTCGGTGAGTTCCTGTGCGGCGCGCTGCGCCATTTCGTCGCGGGTCCAGGGCACGTTTGCGATTCCGGTTCGGTTGCGTTGAGGGAGCGTCCGGCGCAGCGCCGGTCAGCCGCGCGTGGTCCGCTGCTCGATGCGTTTCTCGGGCGTGGCGTTGACCACCAGGCGATCGACGTAGATGCCCGGCAGGTGCACGTGATCGGGATCGATCGCGCCCACCTCCACCAGTTCCTCCACCTCGGCGACGCAGACCTTGCCCGCCATCGCCACGGCCGGATTGAAGTTGCGCGCGGTCTTGCGGAACACGAGGTTGCCCGAGCGGTCGGCCTTCCACGCCTTGACCAGCGAGACATCGGCGCGCAGCGCGGTTTCCATCACGTAGTGGTGGCCGTCGAACTCGCGCGTTTCCTTGCCCTCGGCCACGATGGTGCCGTAGCCGGTGCGCGTGAAGAACGCCGGGATGCCTGCGCCGCCGGCGCGCAGGCGCTCGGCCAGCGTGCCCTGCGGGTTGAATTCGAGTTCGAGCTCGCCGGAAAGATACTGGCGCTCGAATTCCTTGTTCTCGCCCACGTAGGACGAAATCATCTTCCTGATCTGCCGCGTGGTGAGCAGCTGACCCAGGCCGAAGCCATCGACGCCGGCATTGTTGGAAATCACCGTCAGCCCCTTGGCGCCCGAATCGCGCAGCGCCGCGATCAGCGCTTCCGGGATGCCGCACAGGCCGAAACCGCCGACGGCGAGGGTCTGGCCGTCGGCCACGAGGCCATGCAGGGCCGCCGCGGCTGCGGGAAATACCTTGGATCTGCCGGACGACGCTGCGGCAGCGGGGGAAGCGACACTCATCGGGCAGGACTCCGGGATCGGACGCGGCCAATTCTAGCGGTTGCGGTGGCGCGCGCATGCTGCCCTTTCGGGCAAGACGGCACGTGCGCAGCCCGGGCCGGGCGGCCTCCTGCCACTATACTTCCCGTCTTTCAGTGACTTCCCCCGCATGTCCGAGCGCCTCACGTGCTGTTGTTGATCCTGGTTTGCGCCTTCGCGGCAGCGTTCGTGCTGGGCTGGTTGCTGGTTCGCTTCGAGGGCCTGCACGCCCACTTCTCGCACGACGAGGCCGCGAGCGGGCCGCAGAAATTCCATACCCGGCCCACGCCGCGCATCGGCGGGGTGCCCGTAGCGGCGGGCCTTGCGGCCGGATTCGCCGTCGCGCTGTCCACCGGCGCGGTGCAGTCCCAGTTCGCCATGGCCTTTGCGATCTCCATCCTGCCGGCCTTCGCCTCCGGCCTGACCGAAGACCTCACCAAGAAGATCGGCCCCGACATCCGGCTCTGGGCCGCCTTCCTCTCCGCCCTCACGGCGATCTGGTTCTTCGATGCGGTGGTGGCGCGCTCCGGCCTGCCCGCCGTCGACGACGTCCTGCGCTGGTATCCGCTGGGGCTGGCCTTCACCGTCGTGGGTGTGGGCGGCGTCGCGCACGCAGTCAACATCATCGACGGCTACAACGGCCTGGCGAGCGGCGTGGCCTTGATGATGCTCGGCGCGCTGGGTTTCGTCTCCTGGCAGGTCGGCGATGGCGAGCTGATGGTGGTCTGCGCCGCGCTGGCGGGCGGCACGCTGGGATTCTTCCTCTGGAATTTCCCGCACGGGCGCATCTTCGCCGGCGACGGCGGCGCCTATCTTTGGGGCGTGTGCGCCGGCCTGATCTCGATCCTGCTGATCCACCGCCACCCCGAGGTTTCGCCGTGGTTCCCGCTGGCGGTGCTGATCTATCCGGTGTTCGAGACGCTGTTTTCGATCTATCGGCGCAAGTTGCATCATTCCGCCGCGGCCGGGCTGCCGGATGCCAAGCACTTGCACCAGCTGATCTACCGGCGCCTGCTGTCGCCGCAGACCGTCACGGGCGAACTTGACCCGACCCGGCGCAACGCCGCCACCTCGCCTTTCCTCTGGACGCTCGCGGCCTTGGCCATCGTCCCGGCGACCTTGTTCTATCGCGACACCGGCGCCCTGATCGCCGTGGTCATCGGATTCGTCCTGGTCTACGTCTGGCTATACCGTTCGATCGTGCTCTTCAGCGTCGCGCGCGATCTGCGCCGCATGGGGCGCCGTGCCGCCTCCTGGGCGCGGCTCGCCCACACAGGCCAGTCCGCCCAGGACTAGGATCCAGAACACCGGCCAGTTCTGGTCGGGAATGGCGATCGTCACCGCGATCAGCCCCGCGATGCCGCTGCCCAGGAAGAAGGCCGCCGCGCTGTTCCGCCGCCGCCACGCGGCGATGAGCAGATGGAACTGGTAGGACAGCGCGACGAGGAAAAGCAACAGTCCCGGCAGTCCGGTGTTGCCGATGAGGGTGGCGAGGTAGCTCGAGCCGCGATTGCTGCCCATGCCCACGCCCAGGCCCCAGGTCTCGCCCACCAGGTTCAGCGCGTGCACGTCGGCGGCGGCACGCTCGCTGCCGAACAGGGTTCCGCTCCAGCGCGAGAGAATGCTGTTCCAGGCCCGCATGGCCTCGTCGGCCAACCCGTAATTGCGCAGCACGAGATGCAGCCCCAGCCACAGGCAGGCTCCGACCAGTACGGCCAGGGCCAGACGATAGACCAGGCCACCGCGCCATCCCGGATGACGCCACGCCGCCGCCGCGGCGGCCGCCAGGGCGAGTCCGGCGAAGAACAGCACGGTCAGGGCACCGGTCGCGCCCAGGCTGTTGCCCAGCGCGAACAAGGCCACCAGCGCGCCCAGCAAGGCGCGATTGCGTTGCATGTCCGCCAGGAACATCGTCGCGAAACCGCCGAATGCGGCGGCGTACCAGACACTCCCGTACGACGCCTCCACCAGCGGCCAGCTCACCCGCGGCACCGGCCCGGCCCAGCTGCGGTAGTTCTGCGCGTAGGTGGGATTGCTGGCCCAGAACGACTCGCCCAGCGGGATCAGCCCGTTCCAGCCCAGCCGCTGCTGCAGGCCGATCAGCGTCGATACCGCGAGCGCGGCCGCCATTCCCATCCAGACCCGGCGCCCGAGACAGGCATCGTGCCGCTGTTGCACCACCCACAGCATCGCGACCGCGATCAGCGCGAGGTTCAGCATCTGCGCCAGATTGCTGATCGACAACGACAAGGCGGCGGGCATGGCCTCGACGCCGTCCTTCTCCAGCGGCACATAGACCTGCGCCCCCGCGAACAGCCAGGGCAGGAGCAGGGCGCCGACCAGACACACCGCGACGAAGGCGAGCCACAGGCGCAACAGGCGCCCCTGCTCGTCCACGCCGAAACTCAATTCCCCCCGACGGCGCACCCGCAAGCCGAGGTCCGCGACGACCAGCGCCAGCACCGCCATGAACGGCGTCACGCCATACGCCTCCCCGCGCCACTGGAAGTTCACCACGCTCGGGCTCTGCAACACCGCAGCCACGCACAGCAGCGGCAGCAGCCAGCCGCGGCGGAACAGGAACACGAAGAGGGAGAGCGGCAGGAACAGGCCGCCGAAGATGGTGACGGTCATGCGTGCGAACGCGACATCGGAGCCACGAGTGTAACGGACGTTCACCTCGCTGACGCGGAAGCCCTTCCGGTGCGTCTCCTATAATCGATGTTTCCGCTCGTCGATCCGATCTGAGTCTTGGCCATCACCCCGTTCGGCTGCGTGTTCTTGCCCGTCGTCGTCGCGATCCTCGCGTTCCGGCGCCGCTGGCTGGTGCCGCTGCTGATCGTATCGGCCTGCCTGCAAGCGCCTGCGGTGATGACGTTCGCATCGGAGCAAGGCAACCGGCTCGGCGTGACGCCCTGGATCGCGGTCGCCTTCGCGATCTTCCTGCACTTCATCGCGCTGCTGGCACATCGCAAGGAATTTCTCTGGCCGCCGCGCGGGCCCACCCGCCTCATCGTGTACGGCTGGTCGGTGTATTCGGCGTGGGCGATCCTGTCGGCCTTCGCTCTGCCGCTGGTTTTCGAAGGCGTTCCGACGTTCAACCCCGAGCATCTGCAGAGCATCAAGATGTCGCCCGAGCCGCTGCAATGGCGGCCGGTGAACGCCGTGGGCGCCATCAACGTCGCGGTGCTCTGGATGCTGCTGATGTACCTCACGCAGGTCGCTTCGGAGGCGGGCTTCCTGCGACGGCTGGCCTGCGGGTTCCTCGTGGCGCTGGCGATTTCCGCTTCGGTCGCCCTGCTGGATCGGCTGCAGCTTTCCGGCGCGCTTCCCGCTTTCGACTTCCTGACCGACAGCCTGAACCCGAGCTACGCGCACGCCAACGGACATCGTCTCGGCTTGCTGACGCGCGCCAGCTGGCCGTTTTCCGAACCTTCGTACGCGAGCGCGTGGTTTGCCGCGTTCTTCGCGGCCGGCATCGGACTGGCGTTGTTCGATTCCCGCACACGGCTTTCGCTGTCGCTGGGACTGATGGCCGTCGCACTGTTCGGATTGGGCAATAGTCTGGGCGGCAGCGGCCTGTTCGGCGCCGCCGTCGCCTCGCTCGTGCTCGGAGGCCTGGCGTCGGTCGCGTTGGCAACGCGCCGCGATCCGTCGCAGCGCGCATGGCTGGCACGCCGCCTGGCATTGCTGTGCGCGATCGCCCTGGGGTTGTGCGTCGTCGGTTCGCAGCTGCACAGGATCGACGCGCTGAGCAATCTCACGCCGCAGAACTTCGTCACGTGGGTGATCGAGCCGCGCCTCAACGACGGTTCGCGGCCCGGGGCCACGCGTTCGGCCGCCAACCGTTTCGCCGTCGAGGTCGTGGCCCGGACCCATGGCCTGGGCGCCGGCCTGGGAAGCAACCGCGCGCCGAGCTATGCGCTCAACATGGCCAGCAATCTGGGCCTGCCCGCCGCGATCTTCTTCTTCGCCTTGATGATCGCCCAGGTACGCCTGCTTGCCGGTCGTGCAAGCGAGCACACCGTCGCTCTCTTCGTACTGTGCGGGCAGCTGGGCATGTTGCCGGGCCTGCTGGTCGCGATACCGGACCTGCACTGGCCGGCATGGTGGATATGGTTGCTGGCGGGTGCAGCGGTGATCGCCGCACTGGAACCTCAGCGGGCCGCACCCGATCCGGCAACCCCCGCGGACGATTCGAACATGTCGCCCAGTTCCGGCCAACGCCTGCGCCAGCGCGTCGCCACGTAAGCGTGCGTCGCAGGCGTCCAGTGCGCCGCGTCGAAACTGAGCAGGGCCTGCGCACCCTCGTGCACGACCAGGCAGCGGTGTCCGGGGCAGATGACATCGAGTTTGCCCACGTAGCCGACCCCGGACGCACGGGCGAGCTGCGCCAGCATGGCGTCCCGCTCATACAACTGCGTGCTTTGCAGATCGTTCACGCGCCGGTCCAGACCCGCGACGCGCCCCAGTTGCAGCGCCAGATCGGGCACGGGTTGCGTGAAGGTCATCGTGGGCCCGAACACCACCACCGGCAGATCGTGGGCACGGATCGCGGCGACCGTGTCTGCGATGCGTGAATCCTGCTGCGTGCCGAAGTGACTCGAAAGCAGGACGCCCCGCAAGGGCAGCCGGGGCAGTTCCTCGCGCAGGAAATCCTGCATGCCGACGAAGCAGGCCGAACGCCCGGCCCGCTCGTATTCGAAGGGCAGGCAGAACGACTGATACAACATCTGGATGCTGGCCTGCGGATACGCCAGGCGAAGCGTCTCGCGCGTATCGCGGCCATGACTGTCGCCGATCAGCAGGTATCCCGGACGCTTGCCGAAACGCTCGGCCAGGCATTCCCGCCACCAGCGAGGCGCCTGCGCCTGCGCATCGAGCGAGCAGGTGGTGGCGGTCGCCGCCACCGCCAGGGCGCGGGCTTCGCGCGCGTTCTCGATCGCCCGTGCGATCGCGGAAGGCACGCGACCTGGCCACCCATGCGATCGATAGGCATGCGCAGCGGTCAGGCAGACCGCCAGCGCCCCCGCCAGCGAGATCGTCAATGCCACCCGAGGCGTCATGCGGTCCCGTTCGATCGTCGACTGACGGAAGGGCTTTTCGATGCCGTAGTGCAGCGCGACCGCAGCCAGCATCATCGCGGCGCCCAGGAGCGCGAGCGTGAGTCCATTCGCGGGTTCTGCGGCGTGGTAGCGCCAGAACACCAGCAACGGCCAATGCACCAGATACAGGGAATAGGAAAGTCGCCCGATCCACGCCAGGACCGCATTGGCGCCGATCGCTCTCAGGCCGCCGCTCTGCCCGCCCAGCAGCATCGCGGCGGCACCCGCTGCGGGCAGCAGGGAATGGAGGCCGGGGAAGCGGCTGTCGCGGTCGAGCCATGACGCACTGCACACGATGGCCGCGAACCCCGAGACATGAAGCAATCGCGCCTGTGGACCACGCGTGAAGCGGTCCAGTGCCGCCGGACGCAGCGCCGCGCAACACAATGCGCCCAGAGCGAATTCGCCGGCCCGGAAAGGCATGAGGTAGTAGGCAGCGGCGGCGTCCGACTCGAGCAGCCATTCCGCGGCCAGTACCGAAGCTGCCAGCACGACGAGCAGGCTGCGTCCCAATGCGCGGGAACCGCCTCCTGCACCCAGGCAGGCCATCACCAGCCACGGCCAGACCAGGTAGAACTGTTCCTCCACACCGAGCGACCACGTGTGCAACAGCGGACTGTGCTCGACGCTGGTATCGAAGTAGCCCTGATGACGCCAGAAATAGAGGTTCGACACGCTGAACACCGCGCTCAGCGAGCTGGCGGCGAGACTTTGCAGGTGCTCGGGCGAAAACCACGCTGCCCCGGCAGCAAGGGTGCATGCGACCGTGGCCAGCGCCGCCGGGAAAAGTCGTCGGAAGCGTCTCAGATAGAAATCCGGCAGGGAGAATCGCCCCTGCGCCGAGCGTTCCAGGATTCCGCCCGTGATGAGGAAGCCGGAGATCACGAAGAACACGTCGACACCCACGAATCCGCCGGGAAGCCAGCTTTCGTGCAGGTGGAAAGTGATCACGCACAGCACGGCGATCGCCCGCAGCGCGTCGACGTCCAATCTTCGTGCGTCGATGCTCATTCCGGGGAACCCGCCTTCGGAGCCGGGGCGGCGGCCTCCCTCGCCGCCTCCAGCGTCCGGTGCAACGCGTGCCACAGATCGTCGGACAGCGCGGCCGCCATCTCCTTTGACAGATGGTCATCGTCGCGGAACACCGCCCGGTTCGCGCGCAGATTGCTGCAGGTCGCTTCCGGACAGACGAGGTCGAACGGATCCCAGACTTCGAATGCGGGGACCTGCCGTTCGATCCGCGCGAGGATCTCCATGAAACGCGCCCGATGCGCCAGCGCATCGGTCTTCGCCACGCCGCATTCGCGCTTGTCCGGCCTCATCAGGCAGGCGTAGGTCGGAACGCGGAGTTCGGGTAACGGCGCCAGAAACAGCATCCGCACGCGGTGCGCCTGCAGTTCGGTGGCGATCCGTTCGAGCGAGCGCCCGTAGGCGTCCATTGCCCGGTGATCGGCCACCGGAATGAATCCGTCTTTTCCGATCAGCCCGTCGACGGGGCTGTCGTAGGTCGAGAGCATGCGTGGCGAAAGATAGGCGAGAGACCGCATGCCCACGAAGAGCACCCGGCGACCTCCGCCCTCCCGCTTCAACGCATCGATATAGGACCGCATGGGATCCAGACAACGCGCTTCGAGCAGGCCGTTGCGGACATAGGAATACTCGTCCGTGAACAAACAGGCCGAGCCGGTTTTGTTGACGAAACGCACGCCATGTTCGGCCGATACCGCGCGGAAGGCAGGAAACAGCTGCTGCGCGTGCGAGTCGCCCACCACCATGACTTCGCCCTGTTCGCCCTCGAGCACGGGCTCGACCCGGGCGTAGTCGAGCCGGTCGTCCCACGCGGAAAGCACGCTGATGCGAGGTGAAAGCTGCGCCACGGCGACGATCGAGACCAGGCTTCCCGCCCACAACGCAAGCATCGATTTCCAGCGGTAGCTCTGGGTGCTTCGATCGCCGCGAATCCGGTAGGCCTCTTCCACCCAGCGGAAGCAGGCCCAGGCAAGAAGCAGCGTGGTCGCGAGATACAGGCCCAGTGCGGGCAGATTCGCGGGACCCGTGTCGAAATTCAGCTCGACCCACTTCAACACCGGGAAATGCACCAGATAGGCCGAATAGGAAACACGGCCGAGCCAGCGAACCGGACGCACGGTCAACGCCGAAGCAGCCCATGCCGGTGCCGCCGCACCGACCAGCAGTACGACCGCCGCAGCGAGCACCGCGGCGACGTTCGCCGCCGCCGCACCTGGAAAGATGCCGGGGCCGGCCATGCTCGCCCACAACACTGCGAGGCTGCCCCACAGCGCCACGCCGCGCCAGCGCTTTCCCATGGTGACGAGCAACGGTTCCGCCAGGAACGCCAGCGTGCCCAGCATGAATTCCCACAGTCGCGCGAAAAGATCGAAGTAGGCCGACGGCGAGGTTGCCGGATGGTAGTAAAAGCCGATCAGCAGGATCGCTGTCGCGACGCAGGCGAGCCCGAGGCGTCTTGCGCGGTCGCTGCGCAACGCCGCCATCAGTGCGAACAGGGCCAGGCCGAAGACCAGGTAGAACTGCAGCTCGACGGAAATCGACCAGGTGTGCAGGAACGGATTGTCGTTGGCAGCGGCGGCGAAGTAGTCCGCCTTCTGCCCGGCGAGCTGCAGGTTGCTCGCGCCGACCAATGCGCTCGCTGCCGTGACGAAGTAGGGGGCATGCATGCGCGGCAACAGGACGAAAGCGAATGCCACCGCGCTCACTCCCAGCACGACGGCCAACGCCGGCAGGATGCGCAAGGTCCGCCTCAGCAGGAAGACGCGCAACGCGGCGACGGCCGATCCGCTCCTGCGTCCCAGCGTCATCGCGGCCATCAGATAGCCCGAGATGACGAAGAAGACGTCGACGCCGAGGAACCCGCCGGGCAGCCAGGCCGGATCGAAGTGATACAGCAGCACCGGAACGATGGCCCAGGCACGGAATCCTTCGATATCGTCGCGCCAGCGGGTCGGTTCCGCGGTCACGGGGCTAAGCGGTTCGGCCACCGTCGCGCACTCCGATCGCGTGGATGTAGACCACCGAACGCTGATCGGCGTGCAGTTCGATTTCCGAAACCGGGACCGCGCCCATCCGTGCATAGAACCGGTGCGCAGGGCTCAGTGCCGCACCGACGACGATCCTGAAGGCAGCCAGGCCGGCCTGGTCGAAATGCTCGACCAGACGCCGATACAAGGTTTCGGCGATGCCCTTGCCGCGAAACTGCCGGTCGACCGCGATGCTCAGCAGTTCGGCCGCGGGCAGGCCGGGATCGAATTTCTCGCCGCCGCCGTAGCGCAGGATGTCGAATATCTTGCGCAGCCGTCGGGGACGCACCAACGACGGCAGCAACGACCAGGCCAGCGAGAACGGCCGGCGCAGCATGCGCCGGTAGATCGGCCCCATGCCCAGGCTGCCGGCAATGAAGCCGACGATGCGGCCATCGCGCTCTTCGACCAGCAGCACGCTCTCGCCGGCTTCGTCTATCGCCCGGTACATCGACGCAAGGAAGTCCGTGCCCAGCAGCGACAGGAAGCCCCGGTCGAGATTGGCAGCGTGCAGTTGCGCGACCTGGCGATGGAGCTCCGGCTTGTTCACGGCCGATCAGCGCAACGCTGCTAGTTCGGGCGGTGGCGACGGCAGATCGGTGAAGGCCTTCCACACGAACGGGGATGAGGGGAACAGCACGGCCCAGGCCGTCGCCACGATGCTGACGAGATAGGTGCGCAGCCCCTGATGCGCCACGTACCATTCTTCCAGCAGGCCCTTGTACGGCATGATCACCGAGTCGTAGAACTTCTCGGGCTCGGCGCTGGCGTGCATCAGTTCCTCCTCGTCGCGGAACACGATGGAGCCGATGCCCGACAGGCCGGGGCGCACCTTCACGATCTGCGCCTGCGAGCGCGCCGGGAACGCATCGAAGCAGCGCTGCGTCTGCGGCCGCGGGCCCACGATGCTCATGTCGCCCTTGAGGATGTTGAGCAGTTGCGGCAGTTCGTTGATCTTGGTCTTGCGCAGCCAGCGCCCCAGCGGCAGCACGCGCGGATCGTCCTTCACGGTCACCGTGCCGGTGCCGAGGTTCGGGCTGTTCTTGAGCATGGTGGCGAACTTGTACAGGCCGAAAGGCTTGCCGCCGCGCCCCACGCGCTGCTGCACGTAGAACACTTCGCCTTCGCCGCTCAGGCGCAGCGCGATGGCGATGGGCACGAGCAGCGGCGACAGCAACAGCAGGGCCAGGCCCGAAAACACGATGTCCAACAAGCGCTGCATGCTCACATCCGGCTGTCGAGGTATTTGCCGGTTTCCTTGTGCTGGAAATCCGGGATCATGTGGTTGAACAGCGCCACCAGCTCCGGCTTGTCCCAGCCGGGACGCGACCGGATCGCTTCGATGGTCGCGACGAAATGCTGCAACCGTGCTTCGTCGAACCGCGGTTCGTTGCGGATCACGCCGATCGCCTCGAACCGCTCCATGTCGAGCGTCTCGGCGTCGGTGTAGAACTCCTCGAAGTCCTTCTCGCCGGTGGTGTCGCTGGCGAAGAAATACACGGGCCAGCGCTTGCGCGCGATCAGCTCGTCGGCGCGGTCGCGCGCTTCATCCTCGCTGGCGCATTCGTGCGGCTCGAACCCCAGCATGCGCAGATAGCGCACCGCGATGTCGGAAAAGCGGGTCAGGTCCAGCGCTTCGCTCAGCTTCGGGAAGAAGATGTCGCGATTCCCGCCGAGCAGGCACGAGCTCAGGCACAGTTCGCCCGACTCCTGCGGCGTGACGAAGTAGCGCCGCACGTCGTTCGGTGCCGAGATCGGCTGGCGCTTGGCGAAGCGCTGGTTGAAGCCGTGCAGCAGCGAGCCGTCGGAAAAGGCCACGTTGGCGAAGCGCGCGGTCGAGATCGGCAGCTCCAGGCTGGCGCGCATCAGGAACATCTCCATGATGCGCTTGCTGGCCCCCATCATGTTGACCGGATTGGCGGCCTTGTCGGTCGAGACGCAGAAATACTTGCGCGCCCCGCCCTGCTTCGCCTGCGCGATGGTGGAGATGGTGTTGAGCACGTTCACCTCGATCAGCCGCATCAGGGTGAACGGATCCTTCTCGCTGCGCACATGCTTGAGCGCGGACAGGTTCAGGACGTAGTCGTAGCCGCGTTCGGCGTGCATCAGCGCGGCGAACTCGCGCCCGCCGCAGTCGATCGCGAAGGTGCGGAAATCGCCGTCGATGTAGCCGAGCGTGCTGCGGATGTCGCGCACCAACTCGACCATGTTGTTCTCGCTGATGTCGACCACGTGCAGCGCGCGTGGCCGGCGCTTGAAGATCTCGCGCGTCACCGCCTGTCCGATGGAGCCGGCACCGCCGATCACCAGGAAGCGGCCGGCTTGCACGCGTTGGGACAGCTCTGCCTCATGGCGCCCGATGTCCGCCTCGAACAGGGGGCGGCTGCGGCCGATCAGCTCCAGTATGTTCACTTCGTTTCCTCGATTCTGCCCGGCGGACGGGCGGTCGTCAGTCGGCAGGCGCGGCTGGCGGCATCGCTCCGTCCGGCACGCTGGACGGCAGGTTGACCACCCTGGCTTCCAGCCAGTGCGAATTCTCCAGCCCATCGTGCTGGCACTGCCTGTACATCTCCAGCCGCGACATCAGGCGCCATATCGGACGCGTCATCACGCCGCGGCTGTTGGTGTACTCCAGGAATTCGTCGCGTCGGGTTTCGGATTCGAGCACGATGGCGTTGAGCCAGTAGTTGGCCACGGCGCCTTCCAGCGGTCGCATGCAGCGGACGCCCGCGCCGGCGAAGAACTCCGCGTAGCGCTTCGCGACGCCGGCCTTGACCGCCAGCATTTCCGGCAGGCGCTCCATCTGCGCGCAGCCGAGCGCGGCATTGAGATTGGGCAGCCGGTAGTTGTAACCCACCTCGTCGTGGACGAACTCGTACGGATGCGGGATCTTGGCCGTGGTCGTCAGATGCTTGGCGCGTTTGGCGACGGCTTCGTCATCGGTGACGATCATGCCGCCGCCGCCGGTGGTGATGGTCTTGTTGCCGTTGAAGCTGAGCGTGGCCAGCTTGCCGAAGGTGCCGGTGTGCCGGCCGCCGACGTAACTTCCCAGCGATTCGGCCGCATCCTCCACCACCGGGATGCCGAACTCGTCGCACACCGCGACGATTTCCGCGATCCGCACGGGAAACCCGAAACTGTGCATCGGCACGCAGGCCGCGATGCGGCGGCCGGTGCCGCGGTTGTACGGCTTTCCGTCGCGCATTTCCGCATTGGCTTCGAGCCAGCGGCGCAGCGCATCCGGGCTCATGCCCAGGGTGTCGAGATCCACGTCCACGAACACCGGATGCGCGCCCGCATAGCTCAAAGCGTTGCAGGTGGCGATGAAGGTCAGGGCCTGGCTGATCACCTCGTCGCCGCGCTGCACGCCGGCCAGCTGCAGCGCGACGTGCAGGGCGGCGGTGCCGTTGACGGTGGCCACCGCGTATTTCGAGCCGGTGAATGCGGCCATGCGCTGCTCGAACTCCGTCACCTTCGCGCCTACCGAAGACACGAAGTTGGAATCGATGCAGTCGATCAGGTAGGCCTTTTCATTGCCTTCGAACACGGGGCGGTGCAAGGGAATGAACCCTTCCCCGTAGATCGAGCGCACGAGGCCGATCAGTTCGTCGGCCCACGCCATGGGCCCGGTCATGCCGACTTTCCTTCCACTGCCGTCTCCAGCCAATCCACGAATCGGTCCGCCAGCGTCAGGCGATCGAACTGACGCCTGGCCAGGTCCTGCGCGCGCCGGCCCATTTCCCCGAGCGCGGCGCGATCGCCCGCGGCGCGCTCCAGCGCATCGGCGAAGGCCGCCGCATCGTCCGGCGCCACGGCGAAACCGCAGCCGTGCTGCCGGATCATGTCCGCCAGCCATCCCGGATAGTTGTTCAGGACCGGCAGCCCGGCGGCAATATAGTCGAAGAACTTGTTCGGCGAAGTGCCGAAATAGAACGCCGGCACGTTCGCCAGGATCTGCATCCCGACGTCGGTGCCTGCCATCAGTCCGGCCAGGCGCGCCTTGCCGACGGGCGCGTGGAAGACGACGTTGTCCAGTCCTTCGCGCTGCGCGCGCGCCTGCAGCGCCGGCTTGAGCTTGCCGTCGCCGATCAGCAGCAGCTTGATGTCGTCCCGGCCGCGCCGTTTCAGTTCGGCGGCTGCGTTCAATACCGTGTCGAGTCCGTTGGCGACGCCGTGCGTACCCGTGAAGGCCGCCAGCAGATCGCCTGCACCCACTCCCTCCGGCCGCCACGGCTGCGGCGAAGCCGCGAAGATCTCCAGATCGCAGCCGTTGGGAATCAGCGCGATGCGTTCATGCGTGACGCCCCGGCGCGCGATGCCTTCCACGATGCCGGGCGACAGTCCCACCAGGCGCTGCGCCGAGCGGTAGCTGGCCCACTCCAGCAGCGACAGCAACCCCAGCACCACCGGATTGGTGACCACGCCCATGGCGCGCGGCAGCTCGGGCCACAGGTCGCGCACCTCGAACACGAAGGGTTTGCGGCGCAGCCAGCGCGCGAAGATGCCGGGAATGCCCGCGGTCAACGGCGTGGTGGTGGCGAAGATCAGATCGCAGGGTTCGGTCAGCGCCAGCTTCACGCTGCGCCAGGCGAAGCTGAAGAACAACCAGGCGCGCTTGAGCAGGCCGTCGCGATTGGCATAGGCCAGATCCAGTTCGACGACGTCGATGCCGTCCACCTGGCCGCGCCGCAGTCCTCTGCGGAACTCGTTCGCGAGCCCGGTTTCGCCGCCGCCGTAACTGCCGCAGACCATCGTCACGCGATGGCCGCGCGCGACCAGGCGCCGCGCCATCTCGTAGGAGCGGATGCCGGTGGAACCCCTGGGGGTGGAGAAATGCTGGTGGAAGTAAAGAACTCGCACGGGAAAATCGGAATCAACGTCGGCCTAGGCGGAAACACTCGGACTTTCGATCGCGGCCGCGCAAGGCATGCGCGCCCCGATCACGCAGAAACGGTGCGCGGGACATCCGCACCGGCCGTTGCGTTGTCGCGCAGCAGATCCAGGCTGCCGATCATCAGCATGTCGTCGCATCGCCGCAGGGTGCGGCCATACATGCAGAAATGCGCGCCTGGCCCCTGGATCTTGGGGAACAGGACCGTCGGGTACTCGAACAGGCGGAACGGCAAGCGGCGCGGACGGAAGCGGAAGAGCGGCCTGACGCGATGATCCGCGTCCAGCCACGCAACCTCGACCACGCCGGCGATCGCCTTGGCCGGGCGCGCGGCGAACCATGCCAGCGGATTGCGCCGGCTGGCCCTCGCCGGTTCGACGACGGTGGAGAAAAGCATTCCATCCCCGACCGCCGTCGCATAGATGCTGCTGCCCGCGATGGCCCCGATGCTGCGCGGCTCGCCGGGCGGCTCAAGATCGGCGGCGTACACCGCGTTGGCTTCCAGCTGCGTATCGGACGCCCACGCCAACCTTCCCCGCTGCGCAAGCAGCCAGCACGCGCGGGAACGCTGGTCGGGACCGAACACACGCTCGACCCGCTCGAATCCGGGTGTGCTTTTCCAGATGCACGGGCCGTGGTCGAAATCGCCCGTGAGGAGCCAGATCGTTCGATTCTCCGGATCGGGAACCACGGCATGGACGTGGTTGATCGTCCCATCGGGAAAGGTGTGCACGACGCGCCAGCGACCGTCCTGGTCACGATGCCAGACCGACACGGCCTTCATCGCTGCGTTCGCCAGATACTCGCCCGCGTAGAGGCCGGCTTCGAAAAGTCCGAAACCGTCCGTTTGCGCGACGCTCAAGAAATAAACGCCTTCGGGGAGCTTCAGGTCCGGCGTCGGGCCACGCTCCGCGCCGACCCTGAAAACGCCCTCGCGCGTAGCGAAGAGCAACGCGCCCGAATCCAGGCGTTCCGCCCAGAGGCAATTGAGCCGCAACAACCGCGACAGCAGCGGCCGCGTCCGCAACCAGCGGGCGAACAACGAACCTGGCAAGTCGCATACGTGCGTACGCGCGCCGGACTCGAGATCCAGCGTGACGATGCGATTCCGGCATTGCGCGTGCACCCGCGCGCCTTCCATCCACAGCGGCCGCAAGCCGCGGATGAGCCGCAAGCCTTCGAGTCCTTTCACGCTATCGACCACGCTTGGCCCAGATCAGCCGGTAGTACCGCTTTCGGGTGGACGATTCGACGAGCCTGGCGGCGGCATTGCTCGTTCCGCCCAGCGCGACCGCCAGGGGATTGTCGAGGTAGTACGCTCCGATCGTATCCATGGCGCGGTGTTCGACGAAGCCTGCCATCGCGAGGAACTGTCCGGCGCTGGTCGCGTAATTGTTCTTGCCCGGATGCCGCTTGTTGTAGCGGTCGATGGCGCGCTGCAGCGGAACGCTGAGCACGATATCCGCGACGCCGGAGGCCGCGACGTAGGCCAGGATCTCTTCCACGCTGCGCAATACGTAGAGCGTATTCATGCAACACAGCAGGTCGGCCCCGGCCAGTCCGGAAAGCGATCCGGATTCATGCAGGTCCGCCACATGGGCGCGATACCGGGGGTGTGCCGGGGTCGTCCTGATGTCGACCGCCGTGCCTTCCGCGCCCGGCATACGCTCGAGCAGTTCGCCCAGGAATCGTCCGCTGCCCGCGCCGATGTCCACGACATGGCGGAATCGGGCGTTCTGTTCGCCGAACCATTCCGCGAGGCGAAGCGCCCACACCCGGGCGTTGTAGTCGGTGAAGTTCATCGGGAACGCTCGTGGCCGAAGAGTTGCCGCTTCGAGTACGCGGACATGGAATACAGGTACTGGGCGGAAAGCGCGATGGGCAGCATGTAGGTCAATACGATGGACGACGCGAAATGCTCGCGGCCCAGCCAGATGAGGGCCGCAACACAGGCGGCAAAGGCGAGATTCCCCGCGAGGGTCCGCCACAAGGAATCCCCGCGCGACACCCACAGGAAAACCTCGAGACTGGGCTGGACCGCCACTCCGAGGATGATGTTGTAGATTATCAGAGCCGACACCGCGATGAGTTCGGTCTCGTAGCCGCGCAGGGCCGCGGCAGCCGCGAACGCTGCCGCCAGCACCGCCATCGCGGTCGCCGCTCCCACCGCCCGCATCATTCGCGGGTGGAACGCACGGAAGAACCGCTTCGGGTGGCGCGCGATCATGCGTTTCCTCGGCGCGAAAACGAAGGCGTCGATCCAGATGTAGATGCCGCTGGCCAGCATCGAGAGCGCCACCAGCCAGGCCGAATACTTCGGGAAAAGCTGCGAAACCAGCACCCGATCGAAGGCGCGGACGCCGGAGCGGTAGGTCGAACTGGCCAGCAGCAGCAACTCCAGCCCCAGGCCGGGGAATCGCAACGCGTTGCCGGCCACGTGCCGGAGATCGACGCCGAAAGGCTTCAGCGTGCCGGCTCCGAGCGCGATGACTCCGATGCCCAGCACCGAACAAAGCGCCGCCACGGCCAATGCCCGTCCGCTCGCCATCCCGCACAACAACGCCGCGCAGTAGGCGAAGCACCAGGCGTTGCGCAGCAGCGAAGCGCGAAACCACAGCGGGTACTTGCGCACGAACTCGCACCAGCGCATCACCTCGTCGTAGACCTTGTCCACCATCAGCACGACCGCGACCGTCGCCGCATGGAGTACGGAACCGGCGACGATGCACAGCCAGACAAAGACCAGCGCCGACCCGAGCAGCACGACGGCGGCGATCTTGCCCAGATAGATTTCGGCACGATCCGCGTTGCCGGGATCGCCGGCCCGGTACGCGAGATAGAAGTCCCGATGCACCGGCAGCGACAGCATCGCAACCAGCACCGGTAGCAGGGCCACCAACTCGGTGAATGCGGAGATGTGTTCGCTGCCCGCCAGAGCCGCTGCGAAAACCAGCGCCGCCGGCCGCGCCACGGCGAACAGCACTCTCCCGCCAAGCAGGTAGAGGTGCCTGAGTCTGGGTATCGGCAATCGCGCCACGGGCACCGGCGTCGCCGGTCTAGCCCTTCTTCAACTTGCGCAGCAGAAGATCCATCTGAGCCTGCGATTCGAAGGTATAGAGGGTGATGGCATATCTCACACCGCTTTCGACCACCCGGCCCCCGTGGACACACTTGGTATCGCAGACCAGCTTGGTCCCCGCCGGAGCGGTGACGCTGGTCGCTTCTTCGGGGTTGACCTCCAGACGGGTCTCATAGGCGGAGTCGCCCGGCGCCGACGTCCGGCGCCGGTAATGCGTGCCCGCCACATAGCTGAAGGGTCCGTTCTCCAGGGACACATCGTTCAGATACCAGATCACCTTGACCTGATGGCGGAACGCGGAGTCGCGATGCCAGCCGCCGCCGGATCCGAGGTTCCCCGGCACCGCCGCGATGCGCGATGCGAGCAGGGTCCAGCTGCGGACGGCGGAACCCAGGTAGCCGGAGATGCGCGCGAGCTCGTCCCCGATGCCCAGATCGGTCACGGCCGCGGGGAAGAAATGCTCGAAACCGAAGACGCGGCGATCGGCGCCCTGGGGATCGCTCCAATGCACGGTGCCGACAGCGTCCGGATCGGCCAACGCAGCATCCAGCGCCTGGATCAGGCGATGGCAAGTCGCTGAGCTCAACGATGCGGTCTCCACCCGAGCGGTCGTCCGGGCCAGATCGGCGTAAGCGCCGCGGCAACCGAACACGCGATGATGCGTGTCCGCAAGCCAGTCCTTCAGTCGTGCATTCACCTGCGTCAAGCCTCGCTGGTACGGAAAATTCCGTCGAAGATACGTTGCAACTCGTCATGCATGGATGACGGATCCGCCCGGGGTCCGCACGTGGGATCCGGCGCTTTCACGACCGGCATCGGCAATCGGACGATATCGTCGAGCAACGCCTGCTCGTCGCCGACGGCGGAAAGTTCGCCGACGTCGAAGTACTCCACGAGCCGGCGCGAGGGAATGCTGGAGTAAACACGCGCACCGCCGCGCAGCGCTTCGATCAGCGCGCCGGTGAAGCCGCCATAGACGAAACCGGTTCCGCACATCGCCTCGGCGAAGGTGGCGGAGCGATCGATCTGCGCGCCGCCCAATCGCGTATAGATCGCCGTCTTGGCGGATCGGAACTTTTCCGCAGGATGCATGCGCACCAGCACCTTTCCTTCGCCTGCGAGCCTCCGGCGGAGCTTCCGGACAAGGCGCACGATGGCCCAGGGCGAATCGAGCGTGTTGGTGCAGAGCAGGACGCGTTTTCCACCGGATGCATCGGCGGAAACCGGCTCGGACGACGCGTCTCCGCGGCTGATCGCCTCGTACAGGCCGTCGACCGGATGCAACCTGATCCCCTCCGAGTCGAAGCCATCCGTGCTCGATGCGTCGATGACCACATCGGAGGCGAGGAAGCGATGATGCTTCCGCGGCAGCCGGGCATGCGGGAAATACACGAGTCTGGCGTCCCGGTCCCGGTTCGCCAGGATCAGATTGGCGTACGCCGAATATTCGGAGAACGACACGACACCGGCGTAACCGGCGACGAACCGGCGCTCGCGTCCGGACAGGGTTCCGTTGGTGAGGACGAAGACGTCGAGGTTCTTGCACACCAATCGTGCATACCTCGCCTGTCGCCACACCAGCGCCGGCACCAGCCGCAGACTGGCCAGGCCGCTCAAGTAAGCATGCAGGAGGTTGATGCGTCTTCCCGCTCCGGCGTAGGTATGGAACGTCGCGACGTCGTGCGGCGGAAGATGCTTCTGGATCAGGCCGTAAGCCTTGCGATTGTTTTCGGAGCCCACCATCACCAGCAGAGGGTGATTGCCTGGTGCCCGCGCGCTCGCCATCGCCAGCGACTCGAACAGCGTGAAATAGGCCAGCCGGGCGAGTCCGATCGCCACGCAGACCGGCAGCGGGAGCCTGGTATCCAGATTTCTCCGGTAAAAATGGAAGTTGTAGTTCTTCGCGTACTTCCTGAAGTTGCGATACTCGGAGCGGAGCTTCATTTCGCTCGCCCCAGGCCGATCGCCAGCGTGACGAGATAGAAGATGCAGGGAAGCGAGACCACCGCCAGAACGCCGGGAATGTCGGAGTAGGCCGGCTTGAGTACGAACAGCAGGCAGGCCATCCGCACGATGCCGAATCGCCGGCCGAGCGAAACGACGTACAGGTACGACGGCAGGAAAGCCAGCCAGAGCACGAGCCAGCCGAAAGGCGCACCGCCCAGCAGATATGCCGCCAGGAATGCGCCCGTGCTCGAACCGGAACCCCGCTCGCCGTACAACTGGTGGTAGAGGTATTCGGAGAACGACTTGAATTCGGGCCCAGCCACGGATGCGCCCGCAATCTTCCCGATGGCATACCTGCCCTGGTCGAGCACGACCTGCCAGTGATCGAGCACGCCTCCGAAGCGGTCGTCGTTGATCGCGGTGTAGAGCTGTTCCTCATTGATGACGGCACGATGCACCGACCATCGTGCCATCGCGTCGGCGTCGATCTCCTGTTCGCCACCGAACTTCGCCTGCAAGCCCAGCGCGAGCAGGCCGACCGCGAACGCGCCCAGCAGCAGGGGCAGGCGATATCGCCCGCTCCTCGCCCAACACACCCAGAAGCAGAACAAGGTGAGCGCAGACGCCAAGCCGTCGACGACCAGCAGGGAGCTCAGGGTCCAGAGCGCCACCCGGATCTTTTCCTGCCTGGCGGCGCGCGGTGGCATGGAAGCTTCCGGGCTGGCCGCGCGGTGCCTGATCGCCAGCAGCATGAACACATAATTCGCCAACGCCTTCAGCAGGTACAACGGCAGGTTTTCGTACACCGCTCCGGCCGAGTACCGCACGCTGCGGTCGACGTTCACCGCGTAGATGACATTGACCGCGATCGCCAGCAAACCCATGGCGCGCATCCAGCGCCATTCGTCGAAGCGGTAGAGCGCCAGCTTGGGCGTCAACGCCAGGACGGGGTACATGAGTGCAGCCATGGCGGTGATCAGCACGAAGTACTGCGCGGCACCGAACAGCGTCTTGTCGGTCACGTAGTACTGCTGTTCGGCCGGCGTCGCGAGCAGCAGCATGGCCGCGGCGTAGATCCACGCCAGGACCAGCACGACGGCGGTGAAATGCGCCGCAGGGCCTCGCGCGAGCACGATCCTCATCGGTGGGCGACCTTCGTCGCGCGCGCCTGCAACCGCATTCGTCGAGTCCGGTGCCATGCGCCTACGACGAAATATCGTCGGCCCCCACCGGAGTATTGCGGCGCACCGCGCGCAGGAGCTTGCGGCCCAGCAGCGATTCCAGGTGCTTGGGCGCCAGGCCGAAGCCCGGACGCACGCTGCGGATCGCGTCCGCCGTCACCACGTCTCCGGCGCTCAGATCTTTCACGAAGTAGAGCGAACGCCGGAACTGGACGTTGCCCTGTTCGCTGGACTTGCGCCCGTAGTCGACGCGCCCGATCGCCTCCCAGGCGGTCCGCGCGCCCTGGCAGAGGGCGGCAAGTTCTCCCGGCTCGAGCGAGAAGCTGTCGTCGGGGCCGCCGCCGCTGCGATCGAGCGTGAAGTGCTTCTCGACGATGGCCGCACCGAGCGCGACGCTCGCGATGGCGGTGGTGTTGTCGAGGGTGTGGTCGGACAGCCCGGTCACCAGCCCGAAACGCTCCGCCATGTCGGTGACGGTGCGCAGGTTGTAATCGGAAGCCGGCGCCGGATAGCCGCTCACGCAGTGGAGGATGGCGAGCTGTTTGCAGCCGCCGGCACGTGCGGCGTCGATCGCTTCCTGTATCTCCTCGGCGTCGGCCATGCCCGTGGAGATGATCATCGGTTTGCCGGTGGCCGCGACGTACTTGATCAGGGGCAGGTCGACGGCTTCGAACGAAGCGATCTTGTAGGCCGGCGCACCGAGGTCTTCCAGCAGGTCGACGGCCGTCGTATCGAACGGCGAACTGAAGATCGTGATGCCCAGTTTGCGCGCGTGTTCGAACAGCGGCGCGTGCCATTCCCAGGGCGTGTGCGCCTCCTGGTACAGCTCGTAAAGCGACCTGCCGTCCCAGAGCCCGCCGCGGATGCGGAATTCCTCGCTGTCGCAATCCAGCGTGATGGTGTCGGGCCGATAAGTCTGCATCTTGACCGCGTCCGCGCCCGCCTGCTTCGCGGCCTCGATGATGCGCAGTGCGGTGTCGATGCTGCCGTTGTGATTGGCCGACATTTCGGCGATGACGAAGGGTGGCGCATCCGAGGCCACGCGGCGTCCGTCGATGTGGATTTCAGGAACTCGGTTCATGATTCTTCTCGTGAGTGAAGGCCTGCCACTGCACCACCGTCATCCCGAACCGGACGACATCGTGATAGGCCTTGCCATCGAAGTGCTGTTCCACGAGCACGCCTTCCTGGCGAAACCCGAGGGAGAGATGGAAGCGGCGCGAGGCTTCGTTGAATCCCAGCGCCTCGCCGCAGACCTTGTGCAGGGCGAGATCGTCGAACGCATGAGTCAGCGCGGCAGTTCCGAGCATGCGCCCCGTGCCGCGCGGCGCACCGGGCGCCGCATAGAAGCCCCAGTCGGCGATCCCGCCCGCCTGCACCGGGCCCAGGTTCACGAACCCGGACGGCACGCCTTCCCTTTCGAAGATCAGCGGGTGGCGCCGCTGGTCCTTGCGTATCGCCTCGAACCAGCGGCGATGCTCGTCGTGGGCGATCGGATGCGACGAGTACATGAAGCGACGCACCTCCTCCGAATTGCGCCAATCCAGGAGCATGTCGAGATCGGCTTCGGCGAGCGGCCTCAGTTGCGCGCGGGCGTTCACCGGCACACTCCCATCGCCGCAGCCACGCGCGCGGTGCCGCCGCCATCCAGCACTTCGGCCGCCGCGCGCGAAAACTTCGCCCGCTCCGCGGCATCGTCGAGGCGCCGCATGGCGTCCGCCAGCTCCCGCGACAGCCGCCCGTCGCTGGCGACGACCAGGCAGGCACCGGCCTTCTCCAGTTCGGCAGCGATGCCGCGCTGGTTTTCGGCCAGCACCAGCATGATGGTCGGCAGGCCCAGCACGCATCGTTCCCAGGACGAACTTCCAGCCGCACCGATGGCCAGGTCGGCATCCGCCACTACCTGCGCCATGTCGTCGATGTCCACGCGCACGGCGCAGGCGAACGGCATCCGCGAAGCCTGCGCGCGAACCGCTTCGAGTCCGGGCGACTGCTTTCCCATGACGACCGTCACCCGGGCATCGCGCGGCAGCTCCACGGTCGCAAGCGCATCCAGCACGCGGCCCGTGAGATTGTCGCGATCCACGCCGCCGAGCGACACCAGGACATGTCCGAGCGCGGCAGCCTCGCGCCGCGCCAGACTGTCGTCGCGCAGACGGGCGAAATCGGGCCGCAGCAGCGCGTAATCCGGCCCTGCCAGGCAGCGTGCCGACGCCGGTAGAAGCGAGTCGTAATCGGACGCGGCGCGCCCGAGATTCTGGTCGAGCAGCAGGTCGACCCGATGCACGCGATCGGCGAGATCGTCGATGGCCATCGTACGCACCGCAACGCGACCGGCTTCCGATTCCCAGCGCGCGTCCAGCGCATAGTGATCCACGACCAGCCAGTCGCGTCGCGAGGCGCCGAGCGCCGCGACGGTCTCCGCGGCATCCCGGCGCCAGCCGGAACCCAGCCAGTGCGCATGCGCGGTGACCGCCGGCTCTTCGCCGTCCTCCTCGCCCGATCGCAGCGGCAGCAGATGCACCGCATGGCCGGCGGCTTCGATTCGCGCGGCGAGGTGCCCGGGATGCGCGCGGCAGACGAACTCGCATTGCGCTTCGTGTTCGCGCAGCGCATTGGCCAACGTCAGGCAGCGCATGACATGGCCGGTGCCGATCTCGATCGAGGCATCGACCCGAAAGGCGACGCGCATCCGCGCCGCCGCTGGCGTCGCATTCACCACGCGGTCCATCCCCCGTCGACGACGAGGTTGGCGCCGTTCACGAAGCTCGACGCCGGCGCGGCCAGGAACACCACCGGCCCGGCGATCTCCACCGCGGCACCGATGCGTCCGAGGGGAACCTTGTCGGTCAGGCGCGCCACGAAATCCGGGTTCTCGCGTTGCACGCCGGGCGCGGGGAATGGGCCGGGCGAAACACTGTTGACGCGGATGCCCTGCGGGCCCAGCTCGCAGGCGGCGTAGCGCGTCCATTGCAGCAGCGCCGCCTTGGCCGCGCCGTAGAAGGGCGGGTTGGCGGACGCGGCCGAGGCATAGATGCGCGGATCCGGGCTCACCATGCCGTACATCGAGGCGATGTTGACGACCGAGGCATCGCCATCCCGGCGCACCGCTTCGCGCAATGCCGGCAACGCCGCCTGCACGAGCGCGTGCGCGGCGACGAGTCCAACCTCGTAGCTGTCGCGATACGACTGCGGCGCCGCGCCTTCCAGATTGCCGGCGCCGCCGAAATAGGCGTTGTTGACGATCACGTGCAGCGGTGCGTCGAGTCGCGCGATTGCGTCGCGGATCTGCGCGGCGTCGGTCACGTCGAACACCAGGGCGTCCGCCAATCCGCCGGCGGCGCGAATCTCGTCGACCAATGACTCGGCGCGGGACGCCGAGCGGCCGTTGATCAGAACGCGTGCCCCCGCCTCCGCCAACGCCAGGGCCATGGCCTGCCCGAGGTGGCCTGCGGCGCCGGTGACCAGCGCCGTCCGTCCCTGCAACGAAAAACGCGCCATCGTCCGGTTCACGCTTCGGCCCTCTGCCAGCGCGCCGGGTCCAGCGCATCCACGCCCAAGTGCGGCCGGCTCGAATCGATCTGCGCTACCTGCTCCGCGTCGAGCGCCGCCGTGTTGAAGTTCCGGACGTTCTCGATCAACTGGTCGAGCGAGTCCATCCCGATCACGATGCCGTCGATCCAGGCCTGGGCGCGCGCGTAACCCAGGCACAGATCGACCACGCCGTCCCGGCCGAAGTCGCGGACACAGCCGTCGAGCCAGGCCCAGACCGGTTCCGGCTCCGGCACGTGAGCGCGCCGCCAATGCGAGCGGTCCCGGCTGCGCAACAATCCTTGCAGCAGTGCGCTGCGCGCATGCACCGTGATGTCGCGCCGGCGCCGGACGTCCTGGAGCTTCTCCACTGCGTCGCGCCAGCGCCAGTCCAGCAGATTGAACGGCATCTGCACGAAACGGACGTCCTCGAACTGCAATGCGTTTTCCAGCTCCGCCGGCGTCTGCACCGAAACGCCGAGGGCCTTGATGCGACCCATGTCGCGCAGTTCGATCAATCGCTTCCACGCCGCGCCATCCCACGCGTCCAGATGCGCGGCACGATGCAGCAACAGCACGTCGAGTGCCGGGCGCGCGAGCCGGACGCAGGATTCGTAGACGCTGGCGTCGACGCGTGCGCGAAGTTCCGCCGCGGCCGCCTCCGGCTTGCAGTCGTCCAGCGGTGCGAGTTTGGTGACGACGCGGATCCGCTCGGACCAGCCACCACCCAGCGCGGCTCCGATCGTGGCTTCGCTCGCACCGTAGGCGTGCGCCGTGTCGACGAAAGCCACGCCGTTGGCGATGGCCGTCTTCAGCAGTCCCGTTGCGGAAGCCTGTGCGGGCCGGCCCTGCACGTTCGCGATTCCGTAATCCATGCCGAGCTGCGCACCGCCGACCACCAGCTGCGGCACCGGACTACGCGCGCAAGGCTGGTAGGGCGCGACATCGAGGCGCGCCACCAGGTCGAGCGCCGCGACCGCCGCCGGTTCGGGCTCGTCGCGGAAGACACGCTGCATGCCGGCGTAATCGTCGTAGGTATCGACCGTGCAGCGGTAGTGACCCTTGCGCAGTGTCCTGTACCGGCCGAACCAGGTCGCACCGAACTTGCGGATGATGTACGGCGTCACGTGCTCGCGATCGAACGGATCGGAGGCCGACGCCGCTGCTTCGCGCAGATGGCGCAGGCGCGTGACCTCGGCACTCATGCCGTAGGGCAGGCCCGAGGGTTCACCGTTGCAGCAAAGGTAGTCGAGCCCGCGCGACTGGAAATCCTCCAGCAATTCATCGAGCAGGCGACCGTCGGGAAACACGTTGTCGGCGGTCAGGCGGATCACCGTCGTGTCGTCGTCGTGGCCGGCCAGCGCGTCCACCACGCGTTCGAGCGTGTCCGTGAGGCTGCCGCGATGGACCGGCAATCCGTGGTTTCGCAACATCGCCGCCAGGCCATCGTCATCCTGCTCGGTGGACGTCGCCACCACCAGCGGAATCCCGGTGTTCATCGCGCGGCGCGCGGCCAGCACCGCCAGAGGCAATCCGCCCAGGGGCAGCAGCACCTTCGCGGGCAGGCGCGAGGAGCTGGTGCGAGCCTGCAGGACGGCGATCCGGTTCACGCCAGCGCGCGCTCCAGCGCGGCCACGACCTCGTCCTGCTGCGCATCGCTCAGCGTCGCGTACATCGGCAGGCTGATGGCCTCGGAATAGTAGGCGTCGGCCTGCGGACAGGCGTCCTGGGCGCAACCGAGCGCACGGAAGTACGGCTGGGTGTAGACCGGGATGTAGTGCAGGTTCACGCCGATGCCCTGCTCGCGCAGCGCATCGAACACCTGGCGGTGGGTCTTGCCGATGCGATCGAGCTGCAGGCGGATCACGTACAGGTGCAGGCCCGAGTAACCATCCGGATGCTGCCACGGCGTGGTCACGGGCAGGTGGGACAGCAACGCGTCGTACCGGTGCGCCAGTTCGTGCCGGCGCGCCACGTACGGTGCCAGGCGTTCCATCTGGCTCAACCCGAGCGCGGCCTGCAGCTCGGTCATGCGGTAGTTGTAGCCGAGCGCGATCTGCTGGTAATACCAGCCGCCATCGGACGCATGCGTCATCTGCGCGGGGTCGCGCGTGATGCCGTGGCTGCGGAACAGGGCCATCTTCCGCGCCAGCTCGTCGCTGCGGGTGAGCGCCATGCCGCCTTCGGCCGACGTGATGATCTTCACGGGATGGAAGCTGAAGACGGTGATGTCGCTGTAACGGCAGTTGCCGATCGGCTCGTCGCGGTAGCGGCCACCGATCGCGTGCGAGGCGTCCTCGATCACGCGGAAGCCATACTTCTGCGCCAGCGCGTGGATCGCTGCCAGGTCGCAGGGCTGCCCCGCCAGATGCACCGGCACCACGATCTTCGGCAGGCGTCCTTCGCGCTCGGCCTGGACCAGCTTGCGCTCCAGGGCTTGCGGGCACAGGTTCCAGGTGCGCGGGTCGATGTCGACGAAATCCACCCGCGCGCCGCAGTAGAGCGCGCAGTTGGCCGAAGCGACGAAGGTGATCGGGCTGGTCCAGAGCCAGTCGCCCGGCCCCAGGTCCAGCGCCATGCACGCGATGTGCAGCGCCGAGGTCGCGCTGTTGACCGCCAGCGCATGCGCGACGCCGCAATGCGCGGCCACCGCCGCTTCGAAGCGCGGCACCATCGGCCCCTGCGTGAGGAAGTCCGACCGCAGCACCGCCGCCACCGCATCGATGTCGGCCTGGGTGATGTCCTGGCGGCCGTAGGGAATCATCCGCCCACCTCGAATCCGGTGTCGACGTGCTGGCGGATCAGTTCGCGCAGCTGGTCCACGCTCAGGAAATCGCCGTTGCTGCCGCTGTCGTAGGCATAGCCGGGCGCGACCGGCTTGCCGCCGTGCGCGACGCAGTAGGACTCCACCGTGTGGCGGCCGGCCGAAGGCAGGATGGCGAAGTAGCGGCCGAGATCGACGGTGTTGAAGCTGTCGCTGGCGGTGATCATTTCCTCGTGGATCTTCTCGCCCGGACGGATGCCGACGACGGGATGCTGGCATTCCGGGCCGATGGCGCGGGCCACGTCGGTGATGCGATAGCTCGGGATCTTGGGTACGAAGATCTCGCCGCCCGCGGCGTGCTCCAGCGCCCACAACACCATGTCCACGCCTTCCTGCAGGCTGATGTTGAAGCGCGTCATTTCAGGATCGGTGATCGGCAGCACGCCGCTGGCGCGCCGGTCCAGGAAGAACGGGATCACCGAGCCGCGGCTGCCCATCACGTTGCCGTAACGCACCACGCTGAAGCGGATGTCGCGATGGCCCTTGATGTTGTTGGCGGCGGTGAAGAGCTTGTCGGAACAAAGCTTCGTGGCGCCGTACAGATTGATCGGCGCCGCGGCCTTGTCGGTGGAAAGCGCCACCACGTTGCGCACCCCGGTGTCGAAGCACGCTTCGATCACGTTCTGCGCGCCGAGGATGTTGGTCTTGATGCATTCGAACGGGTTGTACTCGGCCGCCGGCACCTGCTTGAGCGCGGCCGCGTGGATGACGATGTCGATCCCTTCCATCGCCCGGCGGATGCGGTCGGCGTCGCGCACGTCGCCGATGAAGTAGCGCAGTCCGGGATGCGTGGCCGGATCGAACTGCTGCGCCATCTCGAACTGCTTGAGTTCGTCGCGGCTGTAGATCACCAGGCGGGTGATCTCGGGATGCCGCGCCAGGATCGTCCTGGCGAACGCCTTGCCGAAAGAGCCGGTGCCGCCGGTGACGAGGATGGATTTTCCGTTCAACACGATGTTCAGTCTCCGATCTTCAATGCGTGGCGATTCAGCCGGTCCAGGCGCCGCGGGTATCGATCACCCGCCGTCCCTGCAGGCGTTCGCGAGGAATCGCCCGGAATTCCTTGTGGTCCACCAGCAGCACCAGCACATCGGCGCGCGCCAGGGCGGTGTCCGCATCCACCAGGTCGACGCCTTCCAGCCGTGGCGGGCGATGTTCGATATGGGGTTCGATCGCGAGGACCTTGCCCGGGTGCTGCGCGGCGATGCGCGCCGTGATCGCGAGCGCCGGGCTTTCGCGCAGGTCGTCGATGTCGGCCTTGAAGGCGAGGCCGAAGCAGGCGATGACGAGATCCTGCGCCTTGCGAACGTCGCCGCCGGTCAGTCCGGAAACCGCTGCGCGCACCTGCTCCAGCACCCATTCGGGCTTGGCATCGTTGACTTCGCGCGCGGCGCGGATCAGGTGCGCCTGCTCCGGCGTCTTGCTCACGATGAACCAGGGGTCCACCGCGATGCAGTGGCCGCCGACGCCGGGGCCGGGCTGCAGGATGTTGACGCGCGGATGGCGGTTGGCGAGCCGGATCAGTTCCCAGACGTCGATGCCGAGCTTGTCGCAGATGATGGAAAGTTCATTGGCGAAGGCGATGTTGACGTCGCGGAAGCTGTTCTCGGTCAGCTTGCACATTTCCGCGGTGCGCACGTCGGTGATCACGCACTCGCCTTCCACGAAGATCCCGTAGAGCGCCGCCGCCGCCGCCGAGCACTTCGGCGTCATGCCGCCGATCACGCGGTCGTTGCGCACCAGCTCGCGCAACACGTGGCCCGGCAACACGCGCTCGGGGCAATGCGCCACGCGGATGTCGGAGGCTTCGCCATGCGTCTGCGGGAAGCTCAGATCGGGGCGCGCCTGCGCCAGCCACTGCGCCATCTGCTCGGTGGCGCCGACCGGCGAGGTCGATTCGAGCACGACGAGATCGCCCCGTTTCAATACCGGCGCGATCGACGCGCAGGCCGATTCGATGTGCGACAGATCCGGTTCGTGCCCGTCCTTGAAGGGCGTGGGCACCGCGATCAGGAAAGCATCCGCAGGTTCGGCCTTCGTGGTGGCGCGCAGGTAGCCTTCGGTCACCGCGGCGCGCACCACGATGTCGAGATCGGGCTCCACGATGTGGATTTCGCCGCGGTTGACGGTCTCCACCGCGCGCGGGTTCACGTCGACGCCGATCACGCGATGCTTGCGCGAAGCGAACACGGCCGCCGTGGGCAGGCCGATGTAGCCGAGGCCGACTACCGAGATGGTGGTTGCTGACATGGACACCAGGCGAGATCGATGGAAGGGAAGAAGGGCGCGTCAGCTCGCGGCCACACGCAGGGCTGCGCCGTCCGACGCACGCGTCGACAGGTCGCCCAGGATGCGGACGATGCGCTCGCAGGCGCGGCCGTCGCCGTAGGGGTTGTGCGCGCGGCTCATGCGTTCGTAGGCGCCGGTGTCGGTGAGCAGTTCCAGCACTGCACCGACGATGCTTTCGACCCCGGTGCCGACCAGGCGCACGGTGCCGGCCTCGACGGCTTCGGGCCGTTCGGTGGTGTCGCGCATCACCAGCACGGGCTTGCCCAGCGCCGGCGCCTCTTCCTGGATGCCGCCCGAGTCGGTGAGGATCACCGTGGCGCGGCTCATCAGGTAGACGAAGGGCAGGTAGTCGAGCGGTTCCAGCAAGTGGACGTTGTCGATGCCGGCGAGCAGACGATTGACGGGCTCGCGCACGTTCGGATTCAGATGCACCGGATAGACGATCGCCAGGTCCGGGAAGCGGCGCGCGATCTCGGCGAGCGCCTGGCAGATGCGCTCGAAACCGCCGCCGAAACTTTCGCGCCGGTGGCCCGTGACCAGGAGCAGGCGCGAATCCGGCGCGAGGAAGGGGAATTGCCGCTCATGGCGCTCGCGCAGTGCCGGCGAGGCCTCGAGCTTGTGCGCGACCTGCAGCAGCGCATCGATGACCGTATTGCCGGTCACGTGGATGGCCGCCGGATCCAGCCCTTCGCGCAGCAGGTTCCGGCGCGCGGTGCCGGTGGGTGCGAAATGCAATTGCGCCAGCGCCCCGGTGAGCTTGCGGTTCGCCTCTTCGGGCCAGGGCGAATACATGTTGCCCGTGCGCAGCCCCGCTTCGACGTGCGCCACGGGAATCTGCCGGTAATACGCCGCCAGGCTCGCGGCGAAGGTGGTCGCGGTGTCGCCGTGCACCAGGACCCAGTCCGGCCGGAACTCGTCCAGTACGGCGCGCATGCCCTGCAACACGGCGCAGGTGACGTCGGTCAGGTCCTGCCCCGGTTGCATCACGCTCAGATCGAAATCCGGTACCAGGCCGAACAAGTCCAGCACCTGGTCCAGCATCTGGCGATGCTGTCCCGTGACGCAGACCCTGGCCTCGAAACGCGCGTCCGCCGCCAGCGCCAACGCCAGCGGCGCCATCTTGATGGCCTCCGGACGCGTACCGAAAACGCACAACGTCTTCATGGACCGAAGGCCTGCGGCACGGGCATGGCGATCATCCTTCCGCGCTGCCGGTCGACTGCGCGACTTCACGCGCCAGGGCCTCGATCTCGAGGCGCAGCGAGTCGTATTCGGCCATCTTCCGCTTGAGGAAGCGCGCGGTGAGCGCGCCCTTGGCGGCGACGCCTTCCGGCGTGAGCAGGTAGGCGTAGGCGCGTTTGTGGCGGTGGTTCTTGAAGTTGCGCACCTTGACGAGGCCTTTTTCCAACAGGGCACGCAGGCAGTAGTTCGCCTTGCCCAGGCTCACTCCGAGGGCGTCGGCCAGTTCGCGCTGGCTGAGTTCGGGGTTGGCTTGCAGCAGGCGCAGCACGCGCAGATGCGTTTCGTCCTGCGACGGACCCGGGTTCGGGAAACTGGTCTGTTCAAACATTGAACGAAATATATCACGGGACCGGGCTCTGCACCGGCCGCTCGGGACAAGGGCCCGATCAGTCGTCGGCCACGATCTGGGCCGCGTTGTCCCGCCACCAGCCGCGCAACAACGCCAGCAGGACGCCGAACAGGCCGCCCAGCATCGCGCCCAGCACCAGGCCCAGCACCAGTCCGGGCTTGCGCACGCGCATCTCGGCGCCCTCGGGCGACGCCACGAAGCGCATGCCCTCGAGATAAGCGTCGATCCAACCGGCGCGCTGCATCGAGAACTCGTTGCCCGTGGCCTCGGCGGCATCGTTCGCCGCGTCCTGATCGGCGAAGACGGAGGCCTGGATGTCCTCGAGTTGACGCAGGAAATCGCGCCCGAGCACGGGCTTCCTCACCGTTTCGAGCGCACCGCAGTAGTAGGCCTTGCGCAGGCCGGTGGCGATCCGGCTGCGGGCCCGGTCGTTTTCGACCAGGCGCTTGTCCGCGATCGCGATCTCCAGGGCGACGAGCTGCGCATCGAGCGAAAGATAACGTTCGCCGCCCTGCTCCAGCAGCACGATCTGGCGGTTTTCGATCTGCGCCGCCTGCGGATGGCGCTTGATCGCATCGCGCAGGATGTCGGCCCGTTTTTCCAGCTGGCTGATCGCGTACTCGTCCGCGATCTGGTCGTTGCGCAGCTGCTGCGCGAAGGTCGTATGCTGGTGACACTGGCCGCGCAGGAGCGCCTCGAGGTCGGCCTTGATCTTGGTGTCGCGGACGTATTCGCTCAGCAGGCGGATCGGGGCGCGCTCCGACGGCCGGGACGCTTCGAGCGCCAGGCGCATGCCGACCACCGCCGTGGCGTCCGGCTTGACGCCGAACGCCTTGGCATCCTGCTCGGTGAAGGTGAAATCGGGCCGGATCGCCTTCTGGAATTCGCCGGTGCGGTCGACCATGTCGAGCATCGACCTGCCCGCTTCCGACTCGGTCTCGCCGCTGATGCGCAGGAATTCCTGCATCCGCGGCTTGTTTGCCAGGGCTGCTTCGAAAGACTTGTAGTTGTCGACCGTCAGCCCGGGCGTCAGGAACAGCCCCTCCCAGCGGTAGCGGGTCTGGTAAAGGCTGGCGACCACGCCCAGGGCTGCGCCGAGCAGCGCGATCGCCACGATCGAGACGCGGTAACGCCAGAGCACGTGCGCCAGTTGGCGCAGGTCGACCTCGTCGGCGCGGTATTCGGGAGAAACAGGGGTCATCGGCGGGGACGGCGGCGATCGAAGCGTGAATTGTCGCATACCCTAATAGACGGGCCGCGGTCGCTGGGCACCCAGCCATGGGCATGGGGACTGATCTGAGGAGGTCGTGCGAGGTGTTGATCCGGGCGATGGGGGCACAGGGATTGGGCGCCGCTTTCAGCGCCGTGGTGTCCCTCCTGCTGTTGTTGTTTCTCGCCCGCGCCCTGGGAGCGGTGGCGTTCGGCGCCTATGTCGCGGTCCTGAGCACGGCGCTGCTGGGGCTCATCCTGATCGAAGGCGGCTGGCCCACGCTGGTCTATCGCGAAGGCGCTTCCGCCGACGCCGACATCGGTTCCGTCGAGCGGCTGACCGCACAGGGAACCATGCACATCGTGCTGGCGACGCTGGCGCTGGCGGGCATCGGTGCTTTGATCTGGGCGGCAGGGCTGACGCGGTGGGGGCCCGCGCTGCCGGTGGCCGTGGTCTGCATGGGCGCGGTCGCGATGATGAACCTCGTCTCGGCACGTCTGCGCGCCCGGGCCCGATTCGGGCGCGATGCGATCTGGCAAAGCGCGGGACGCCTGCTGTCCGCGGGATCGATCGTCGCCGTGGCGGTCACGTGGGGCGCGACGCCGGCCGGCGTGTTCGCGGCATGGACGCTGGCGCTGCTGCTGTGTCTCGCCTTTTGGGGTCGGCTTTATCTGGCACGACCGCGTTGGCCGGCCTCGGCGTATCCCCTCGCCCTGCCTTTCGTGGCCTACGAAGGCTTGCTGGCGTTGTTGATCAAGGGCGACATGGCCGTGTTGGGCGCAAGCCCGCTTGCGCCCACGGCACTGGCCGACTACGCCGCGTGCAGCCGACTGAACGAGGCCGGCCTGTTGTTGTTCGCACCGGTTGCGAACGTGCTGCTCGGCCGTCTGCGGCAGCTCGCCGCCGATCCCGATGCCTTCCTGCGCCTGCTGCATCGTGCCCTCGGTGCCGCCCTGGGAACCGGCGCGATCGCCGTGGCACTCGGACTCACGGTGGGGCCGCGCCTGATGCCGTTGCTGTTCGGGCAGGAATTCGCGAACGCGGGATCCCTGCTGCCCTGGCTGTTCCTCGCACTGCCGGCGATGCTCGGGAACCTGGTGCTGTTCCCGGCGTGGTTGGCAATGGGCCGCGAGCGCGCCCTGGTGCCGCGCCTGATGGCGGCAGGCTTGCTGTTGCTGCTCGCCTTGCCGATCGGCGCGTACCGGGACGGCGCGACGGGTGCAGCGCTGGGTCTGGCGCTCACCCAATGGTTGTTGTTCCTGGCCTGCCTGCGGCCGGCCTGGCCGATGCGGGCGCGCGCATGAGGATCGCGCTCGACGCCAGTGCGCTGGCGACGCCCGGCAACGGCATCGGACGCTATCTGCGCGAGCTGTTGCCCGCGCTGCTGCGCGAAGCCGACGCAACGCATGATTGGTGCTGGTATGGCCGGGAGCGCCGCTCCCTGTCGCTGCATGCCGATCCGGCCCGCGTTCGTCTTCGCGCGGATCATCTGCCGATCGCAGCGGGCCGCATCCTTTCCCTCGGGACGTCGCAACCGCTGTGGCTCGCACGCGATCGTCCCGACCTGTTCTGGGGCCCCGCACACCGTCTGCCGCTCTGGTTGCCGCGCGGCACCGCGCGCGTGGTGACGATCCACGATCTGTGCTGGCTCGAGGCGCCGGAGACAATGCGCACCGCGACGCGCTGGCTCGATGCCCGGCTGATGCCGCGTGCGCTGGCTCAGGCCGATCGCGTGATCGCGGTGTCCACGGCGACGCGCGACGATCTGTGCGAGGCGTTTCCCGCCGTGCGCGACCGCGTCGTCGTCGTGCACGAGGCGGCGGCGCCGATGTCGCCGCAGCCGGTCGAAACGCTGGCGCAGTTCGGCCTGGGCGGCCGCTACGTGCTCTTCGTCGGCACGCTGGAACCGCGCAAGAACCTGCCGCGCCTGATGCAGGCCTTCGCGCGCATCGTGCAGACGACACCCGACCGCCTCATGCTCGCGATCGCCGGTCCGCCCGGCTGGGGCGATATGCAGGTCGGACGCGAAGCGCTTCGCCTCGGCATCGCCGATCGCGTGCGCGTGCTGGGCCGGGTCGACGATGTCGCACTGGCGACGCTGTACAGCCACGCGCTCTGTCTGGCGATGCCGTCGCTGTACGAAGGCTTCGGCCTGCCCATCCTCGAAGCGCTGGCGCAGGGCACGCCGGTGCTGGCATCGAACACCTCGTCGCTGCCGGAAGTGACGGGCGATGCCGGACTGTTGGTCGATCCGCTGGACGTGGATGCCATCGCGGCGGGACTGCGCCGGATGCTGACCGATGACGGCCTGCGCCTGCGTCTGGCGGCGCGTGCCGTTGCGCAGGCGGCCGGATTTTCGTGGGCGCGCGCGGCTCGCGAAACCCTGGCCGCGTTCGACGAGGCGCTGGCGGTGCGGCGCGCGCAACGCGCGCCGCATCGCTGAGCCTCAGGATCTCAGAGCGGCATCGAGTTCGGCGCGCAGATCCGCGACGTCTTCCACGCCCACGCTCAGCCGCACGAGGTTGTCGGCGATGCCCAGGCGCGCACGATTTTCCGACGGCACCGAGGCGTGCGTCATGATCGCCGGGTGGTTGATCAGGCTTTCGACGCCGCCCAGCGATTCGGCCACGGCGAACAGGTGGCAGCGTTCCATCATGCGGCGCGCGCCGTCGAAGCCGCCTTTCACCAGCACGCTGATCATGCCGCCGAAGCCTTGCATCTGGCGCTTCGCCAGTTCGTGCTGCGGATGCGAAGGCAGGCCCGGGTAGATCACTTTCTCGATCGCCGGGTGGGTTTGAAGCCAGCGCGCCAGTTCGCCGGCGTTCTCGCAGTGCGCCTTCATCCGCAGGTGCAGGGTCTTGAGGCCGCGCAGCGCCAGGAAGCTGTCGAACGGGCCCTGCACGCCGCCCACGGCGTTCTGCAGGAAGGTCATCTTCTCGGCGAGTTCCGCATCGTCGCCCACGACGATCATGCCGCCGACGATGTCGCTGTGGCCGTTGAGGTATTTCGTCGCCGAGTGCATGACGAGGTGCGCGCCCAGTTCCAGCGGGCGTTGCAGGATCGGCGAGCAGAAGGTGTTGTCCACCGCCAGGCGGATGCCGCGCTTGCGCGCGAATTCCGCAAGGCGCGCGATGTCGACCACCTTGAGCATCGGGTTGGTCGGCGTCTCGCACCAGATGAGGCGCGTGTTCGGCTTCACCGCGGCCTCGAGGGCCGCCATGTCGTTGAGATCGACGAAGCTGAAATCGAGGCCGGCGCTGCGGCGGCGCACGCGTTCGAACAACCGGAAGGTGCCGCCGTAGACATCGTCCATGCACACGACGTGGCTGCCGCTGTCGAGCACGTCGAGCACCGTCGAGGTGGCCGCCAGGCCCGAAGCGAAGGCGTAGCCCTGCGTGCCGCCTTCGAGCGCCGCCACGCAGCGCTCGTAGGCAAAGCGCGTGGGGTTGTGGCTGCGCGAGTATTCGAAGCCCTGGTGCACGCCCGGGCTTTTCTGCGCGTAGGTCGAGGTGGCGTAGATCGGCGTCATCACGGCGCCGGTGCTGGGGTCGGGGCTCTGGCCGGCGTGGATGGCGCGCGTGCCCAGCCCGTGCGAAGTCGTGGAGTCCATGGATTGCCGTCGTGTGCGAAGTTCGGAAGACAGCCTGCGATCAGGCCGCCGGAGTGCCGGCATGATACTGCCGATACCACTCGACGAAGCGCTGCACGCCCTCTTCCACCGAAACCTGCGGGCGATAGCCGGTGGCCGCCACCAGCTCGGAAACATCGGCGGCGGTATCGGGCACGTCGCCGGCCTGCAGCGGCAGCATCTCGACGAGCGCCTTGCGGCCGAGGCTGCGTTCCAGTGCCGACACGTAGTCGGCCAGTTCGCAGGAGGTTTCGTTGCCGATGTTGTAGAGCCGGTACGGGGCCACGCCGCTGGCGGCGGGGTCCGGCGTGCTGCCGTTCCAGCGCTCGTCGCGCGCGGGAGGACGCTCGAGGATGCGCAGCACGCCTTCGACGATGTCGTCGACATAGGTGAAGCTGCGGCGGTGGCGGCCGTGGTTGAACAGCTTGATCGGCTCGCCCGCGAGGATGGCGCGCGTGAACAGGAACAGCGCCATGTCGGGCCGGCCCCAGGGGCCGTAGACCGTGAAGAAGCGCAGGCCCGTGCAGGGAATGCCGTACAGATGCGCGTAGGCATGCGCCATCTGCTCGTTGGCCTTCTTGGTGGCGGCGTAGAGCGTGAGCGGATGCTCGGCGCTGTCGTGTTCGCTGAAAGGCATGTGCAGGTTGGCGCCGTACACCGAACTGGTGGAGGCGTAGACCAGATGCTCCACCGGATGCGCGCGGCAGCCTTCGAGCACGTGCAGGAAACCCGTCACGTTCGAACTGACGTACACGTGCGGATTGGTCGCGGCGTAGCGCACCCCGGCCTGCGCGGCCAGGTGCACGACGCGCTGCGGGCGATGCGCGCGGAAGGCCTCTTCCATCGCGGCACGATCGGCCAGATCGATGGCCAGGTGCGTGTAGCCCGGCTTTCCCTGCAGGCGCGCCAGGCGCGCGTGCTTGAGGTTCACGTCGTAATAGTCGTTGAGGTTGTCGAGCCCGACGACTTCCTCGCCGCGCGCCAGCAGGCGCTGCGCCACGTGCGAGCCGATGAATCCCGCGGTGCCGGTGACGAGGGTCTTCATCAAAGCCGCCCGTCGACGGCTTCACGCGGAAGCACGTACTTCACGTCGTAAACGACACCGCCCGGTCGCGCGAAGGCGCGCACCCCCTCGCCGCCCAGGGACGCGAACTGCCGGTGCGCCACCGCGAGGATCACGGCGTCGTAGCGGCCGGCCTCGGGCTGCTGCAGCAGATCGATGCCGTATTCGTGTTTCGCCTCTTCGGCGCCGACCCAGGGATCGTACACATCCACCTCCATATGGAACCGCCGCAGGCCCGCGATGATGTCGACCACGCGCGTGTTGCGCAGGTCGGGACAATTCTCCTTGAAGGCCAGCCCCAGGATGAGGGCGCGCGCGCCCACCGGGTTGAGCCCCTTGCTCGCCATCAGGCGCAGCACCTGTTCGGCCACGTAGCCGCCCATCGCGTCGTTGATGCGGCGCCCGGCCAGAATCACTTCCGGATGGTGGCCGATCTGCTGTGCCTTGTGGGTGAGATACCAGGGATCGACGCCGATGCAGTGACCTCCGACGAGGCCCGGGCGGAACGGCAGGAAGTTCCATTTGGTGCCGGCGGCCTGCAGCACCTCCAGCGTGTCGATGCCGAGCTTGTTGAAGATCACCGCCAGTTCGTTGATCAGCGCGATGTTGAGATCGCGCTGCGTGTTCTCGATGACCTTGGCGGCCTCCGCCACGCGGATGCTGCTGGCCTTGTGCGTACCGGCCGGAATGATGCTGCCGTAGAGCGCATCGATGAACGCGGCGGCCTCGGGCGTGGAGCCGGAGGTCACCTTGAGGATGCCCGTGACCTTGTGTTCGTTGTCGCCGGGGTTGATGCGCTCGGGGCTGTAGCCGACGGCGAAATCGCGGCCGAACTCCAACCCCGATCCCTGCTCCAGCAACGGCACGCAGACTTCCTCGGTGCAGCCGGGATACACCGTCGACTCGTAGATCACCACGTCGCCGCGCGCAAGCACCTGCGCCAGCGCGCGGCTGGCGGCGCGCAACGGGCCCAGGTCGGGGCGCTTGGCCTCGTCGATCGGCGTGGGCACCGTCACGATGTAGACGTTGCAGCCGCGCAGGTCCTCGAGCGCGTGCGTGAATCGCAGCCGCTGCGCCGCGGAGAGCTGGGCCGCATCCACTTCGAGGGTGCGATCGCGGCCGGCCTGCAGCTCGGCGACGCGTTCGGCATCGATGTCGAAGCCCAGCGTCTCGTAGCGTTTGCCGAACTCGGCCGCGAGCGGCAGGCCGACATAGCCCAGTCCGACGATTCCGATGCGCGCCCGGTCCAGCGTCGGAAGCATCGCGGCCGGCATTACTGCACCCGGCGCCGCAGGTAGTTCAGCAGATCGATGCGCGTGATCAGCCCGAGGAACTTCTCGCCGTCCATCACGATGGCGACGTGGCCGTGCTCGAACACCGGCAGCAGCGATTCGATCGGCGATTTGACGTCGAGCTTCTCGAGCTTGGTGACCATCGCGGTGGAGACCGGGTCGCGGAAGCGGGCCTCGTCGCCGTAGACGTGCAGCAGCACGTCGGATTCGTCGAGGATGCCCACGATGCGGTCGCCGTCCATCACCGGCAGCTGGCTCACGTCGTAGAGCTTCATGCGCTGGTAGGCCGTCACCAGCAGATCGTTCGGGCCGATGACGACGGTGTCGCGCTGCGCGTAGGGCCGCAGGATGAGATCGCGCAGGTCGCCGAACTTCTCGCGCTCCAGGAAGCCGTTGTCCAGCATCCAGTAGTCGTTGTACATCTTCGACAGGTATTTGTTGCCGGTATCGCAGACGAACAC
>CAMLOR010000003.1 GCA_946481615.1 uncultured Aquimonas sp. | reverse complement strand
TCGGGCCGGTTTCGCCGTAACCCGTCACCGCGCAATACACCAGGCGCGGATTGATGGCGGCCAACGCGTCGAAATCGATGCGCAGCCGCTTGGGCACGCCGGGCCGGAAGTTGTGCACCAGCACGTCGGCCTCACGCACCAGGCGCAGCAGCGCCGCGTGGTCTACGGGGTTCTTCAGATCGAGCACGGTGCCGCGCTTGCTGCGGTTCACGCCGAGGAAGGCGCGGCTTTCCTGCGCCAGCGTCGAGGGATACTGGCGCAGGTTGTCGCCCGACGGCGGCTCGATCTTGAGCACGTCCGCGCCCTGATCGGCCAGCAAGGTGCAGCCGTAGGGCCCTGCGATGTAGGCGCTCAGATCGAGCACGCGCACGCCGGCCAGCGGGCCGGCGGCGGCACGTTGCGTGTCGCGGCTCACGGCGCTGGCTTCCCCGGCAGGCATGCGGCGACTGTGCGCGATGGCGCGGCGGCGAAACAGCGGCGCGCGCTAGATTCTCGCGCAAGGATTCCTTTCGCCCCGCTCACGGGTCCTCCTCCGGCGCCAGCGACAGCCAGGACAGCCGCCAGGCGCCGTGCGTCCGCCCTCCGGCGCGGTAATAGGGTTCGAACCGCAGCGGCGCGCGCCCCGGCGGCGTCAGTTCCAGCGCGGGAACGCCGTCGGCGTCGGAACCCGGCGCCAGCGTCGGCGCGGGCGGCGGACGCACGGTCTCCTCGGTCTTGTAGCCGTCGATCAGGCCGGTCGCATACGCCAGCGGCCCGCGCGTCAGGCTCACGTAGTCGAAACGCAGCACCGGCTGTTCGACCGCGCTGCCGTCGGGCGCGCGCGACACCTGCACGTTGCGATGGCTGGCCCGGTGCAGCGTGACCGGCATCGGCACACGCAGTCGCACCTCGCCTGCGCTTTCGAAATCGATGCGAGCGTAGTCTCCGGCCGCGACCGCGAATCCCTCGATGGTCGCTTCCGCCGCCCACGCGGGGATGCGCACGCGCAGCGGCGTGGGCCGGCTGACGCGCAGCACGATCGTCTCGTCCGCCGGATAGCGCGTGATCTGCTCGACCACCAGATCGCCGAACTGCGCCCGGCCCGGACCGAGCAGGTTCACGCCCGGCACGCCTTCGTGCAGCGAATACGCGATATCCGGCAATTCCTCCAGCGCCATCGCGCCGCTCGATTTGCAGCAGCGCCAGTAGGTGGTGTGCACGCGACGGCCGTTCGGGAAGACGTAGTAGCACCAGTCCTCGCCGTCCGGCGCCTGCGCGCCGAGCAGATCGTTGTAGGCCGTGCGTTCGATCTCCTGTGCGAAACGCGCTTCTCCCGTGAGACGAAGCAGTTCGCGGTTGAGCTGCATCCAGGCCAGCGACGAGCAGGTCTCGACATAGCCGTGCGGGCTGAACACGCCGGCCGGATTGAACACTTCGCGCGAGCGGTGCGCCACGCCGCCCCACGGTCCGCCGCCCAGCGTCAGATGATGTTCGCGGATGTTGTCCCAGAGCTTCGACACCGCCTCGAGCAAGACGGCATCGCCCGTGGCGCGATGCAGTTTCGCCAGGCCCACGAGGTTCCATGCGAGCTGATAGGCCTTGCCCGTGGCGATTTCCGAGGCATCCGCGCCGGCGCGCGCCTTCGCCACCAGGGCCAGCGGCGGATGCGCTTCGGCCTGCGTGAGCACGTGTCTGGCAAGATCGAGATAACGAGCATCGCCGGTGGCGAAGTGGAGTTCGCAGGCCGGATCCATCAGCACCGTCGCCGACATGCCGAAATGGTTGCCGAGTTCGACGATGTCGATGTGCGCGAGCGTCTCGATGCACAGATCGCCGATGCGGCGTGCGGCGTCCAGCCATCGCGCCTCGCCCAGCGCGCGATGCGCTTCGACGAGGCCGAGCACGAGATAGGCGTGCGTCCAGATGTCCCAGGTGCGCACGCTGGGTTCGCCGTTCCACGACCACGGCTTGGGCGGCTGCGCGCGCATGAAGCGGCGCTCCGGCGCGTAGGTGCCGAGATAGCCGTCGGGCTCCTGCACCGACACCAGCCAGTCGGCCACGCGCCGCACGTTCGCCGCGAGTTCCGCATCGTGGCGCGCGGCCTTCGACGCGGCGATGAGCCATTTGCCGGCGTGCTCGCCGTACCAGTCGCCTTCGTGATTGTGCGCGCGCCGTTCCGGCGCGAACAGGGCGATGGCGGGGCTGTGTTCGTCGACGATGAAGGTGGACAACCGCCCGCGGCGATTCGCCGCGACGGCGTCGCCCAGCAGCCCGCCCAGCCGGACGCGGGGCTCATTCATGCAGGAATTCCGCGATCTCTTCGATCTGCCTGGCCGTCAGCCCGCGAGCCTGCACCTGCATCGCACCGTGCGCGAGCGCCTGCACGATGCGCTCGCGCGGACGCGCGGCCAGCACGGCGCGCGGCGGGATGTTGCCCTGGGCGTGATCGTGGCACATCGCGCAGCGCCGCTCGTAGATGCCGGCGGTATCCAGGCCGGCGACGTCCTGCGCCGCGGCGGCGTCGAAGACCTCGTCGGCGGCGGGACGCGTTGCTTCCTCCACGGTTGCCGCGAGGAAGCGATCGCCCGGCCCGAAGGCCTGCACGCGGTCGGTGCCCACGAACACGAGGCCGCGTCCGAATCCGGGTTCGTTGTACTTGCCGCTGGCCTGCAATTCGCCGGGCGCGCTGCGCCAGCGTACCTCGAGCGTCCGCGCATCGAAGGCGTAGAGCACCGGCTTCGGTGCTCCGGCGCCCCTCAACAGCGCGGAGCGTGGCGCATTTTCGTCCAGCACCCACACCAGCGCGCCGTCGCCGCCATCGCTGGTGACCACGGGCGATCCCGGATTGCCCAGCGCCAACGCCTCGTTGCGCGTTTCGATGCGCAGATGCGGTGCGTCGCCTTCCATCACGCGCAACTTCACCAGCGACGGGGGCACGCTGACGGAAGATCCGGGCGCCTGCTTCGAGTTGCCGGTGACGTACAGATGCAGCGCACTGTCCGCGTCGCGGAACGCCGCCGGCACCGAGCGCGCGCGCGCCAGATCGAGCGCCGCGTCCTCTTCCGAATACGGCCCGAAGACGTTGAGCGGACCGCGCGTCCCGAACTGCGCCTGCGGCTGCGGCGCGAGCAGCGAAGCGTCGCGCGATGCATCGTCCGAACAGGCCGCGCGACGGTCGAGCGGGCCGGGAAGACGGGCGCGGTCGAGCAGGTAGACGTTGCCCTGCTTGCCGCCCACCGCCATCAGCGAGGTGCCCGGCAACAGCGTGGCGCCGCCGGAACCCAGATCGATGTCTTGCTTCGCCGTGAGGCAGTGATTGAACGGGGAATACGTGCCGCGCAGTGTGTAGCCGGCGGCGTCGAGCGAAAGTTTCAGCACCGACTGCGCCCAGTCGCCGGCGGCATCCTGATGGCCGTCGAAACCGCTGCCGGTGACGACGTAGACGCTGCCCTCGGCATCGATCGCCGGCCCACCCGCGCCCCAGATGCCGCCGCTGCCGCGATGCGGCATCGCCACCGCGGCGAAAGCGCTGCTCACTTTGGCAGCGCGCGTGTCCACCGCCGCCAGCCAGCCGGTTTCGGATTCGCCGAACACGATGTGCAGCTGCGAACCATCGGGACTCAGGTTCAGCGCGCCGCGCTGCACGCGGAAATCGAAGCGCCGCTTCGGTGGCACGGGTTCCGGCCCCGCGTTGCGGTTGAGCCGGTTGAACGTGCCTTCGTCCAGCCGCACCGGCCAGCCCGGCAGCACCGCGCCTGTGGCGATGTCGAGCGCCCAGGCCTGCCAGCGCTGCACCGGATCGCAGTGCGTGACGTACATCCTGCCGGCGCGCACATCGATCACCGGCGTGGAGAGGATGCCGGTCGCCACGCCATCGAGCGGCGCGGGCTGCAGCAGACACGGCGCGCCGAGCGAGGTGCGCCAGAGGATGCGGCCGGGCGCGACGTCGCCCTTCTGCGCGGCATTGATGGCGTAGACGAAGCCATTGCTGCTGGCGGCGAACACGATGTCGAAGGTTTCGCCGCGATGCGGGCCGTCCTTCAACGACACGTTGTCGGCGAACAAGGGCGTGGCGTAGAGCCGCGGCGGGTGGCCTTCGAAGTCGTCGAGCGCGGGCGATTGCCAGAGTTGCCCGAACTTGCCGGGCGCGACCGTAGCCTGCGTCAGCACCGTCTCGTTCGCGCGCCAGCCGCTGCGTGCGGCGTCGATGTGGAACGTGGCGCGTTCGATGCTGGGGAGCGGTATTTCTGGCCCCGATGGAATCGGTGCGGCATTCGCCACCTGCGCGCCGTCTGCGTCGATTTCTCCGCCCGCGGTCCACAGGATGAGGTTGGCCAGGAAGCGGCGCACGCCGGGCTGCGCGAAAGCATGGTCGTAGTGGGCGCCGGTGTAGACCACGGCGCGACCGCCGCCCTCGCGCTCGAAGGCCCAGGCCACGTCGACGGTTTCGGCGCGATCTTCGACCAGCCAATGGCCGTCGCGGAATTGCGGATGCAGCGTGGCGCGCAGCAGCGGCGTGCGGTTGCCGCCGCGGTTCGTGAATTGGATGGTGGGATAGAACTCGTCGCGATACGCGAACTCGCCCAGACCGCGCGCCACATCATTCCCCCGCAGGTGGGAATCCGGACGCGAGGCGACATCACGTCGCAGGGTTGCGGCGTTCGCGGGAACGACGGCGGGGACGCTCGGCGCCTGGGTTCCCGCCTGCGCGGGAACGACGGTGGCGTGCTCGGTGGTGCGGTCGAACATGCCGCGCCGCACGCCCCCGAGCCAGCGCGCCAAGCCGAGGTCGTCGTCGATCGGCACCGTCGAGGCCTGGTGCAAGGCGACGACACCCGCGCCGCGCCGCATCGCCGCTTCGAACGCGGCGCGGTGTGCCGCATCGCGCAGAGGATGACGGTCCAGACCGTCGAAATACAGCACGACCGTATCGGCCTCGCGCAACGCAGCTTCGTCGCTCGGCCAACCGTCCGGATACGCCACGACCTCGAGCGCGGAAAGTTCCGGCGCCGTTTCGATCAACGCACGCATCGCCTCGATGCCGGCCGGATAGTCGTGCTTGCCCGGTCCTTCGCGATGCTCTCCACCGATCAGCACCACGGTGCGCGCCTGCGCGGCCGCAGCCATCGCCAGGCAGCCTGCGAGCGCGAGGAGCCGATGCCTCACTCGGCATCCACGACGCAGCGGAAACCGACCGCGCCCGAGCGATCCTTGCACGGCGCCATCAGCAGGTACTTGCCGTGCTGGTCGTTGCGCAACGCCTGCGGGAAGTACCAGTGCGACGTCTGCGGCCGGTACAGGCTGCCGCCGCGCAGAACCGCGGCACGCGTGTGCTCGTCGCGGTATTCGTCGGTCCATTGCCAGACGTTGCCGACGAGGTCGAGCACGCCGAACGGGCTCGCGCCTTCCGGATGCGCGTCGACGTCGTCGGGCGCGCGCATGACGCGATCGAGGCATGGCCTTGGCGCCGCCGCGTCCTTCCACGCGCCGCCCCACGGATACGGACGGCCATCGGCGCCTTGTGCGGCGTACTGCCATTCCCACTCGCGCGGCAGGCGCTTGCCGGCCCAGGCGGCATAGGCGCGCGCGTCCTCCAGCGCGACCCAGCGCACCGGCTGGCGTTCCGTGCCGGCTACCGGCTTGCCATCGCGCCAATGGCGCAGGAAGTTGTGCGCATCGCGCGGCGTGTAATGCGTGGCTGCGAGGAAACGCGCGAACTGCGCGTTCGTGACATTGGTGCGATCGATGAAGAAGCGCCGCATCGACATGCGGTTGCGATGGTTGCGGCGCGCGCTCGGCTCCCACGGATACTGCACGTCGACGCCGTCCCAGTTCTGACCCTCGATCTCGACGCCGCCCACGACGAAGTCGAACTCGCCCGCGGGGATCTCGAGCATGCCTTCGGGCGCTTCCCGGACGCGCGGAGTGTCGGGAATCTCCACCCGCGATTGAGGGATGGACTTCCACTCGGCGCGAAGCGATCGCAGCGGCGTGGCCGCGCGACGGCGCGCATCGGCCAGGAACTCGTCGAGGTGGGCGCTGCTTCCACGCAGCGCCAGCACGGCGCCGAAGCCGTGGGCTTCGATGGGGAACGAAAGCACTGCAAGACGGGACGGAGTCGAATGCGGTTCGACAGGCTCACCGCGAACGGCGTGCGCATCCCGATCCACCGCGGCCGGCCGGGGTGAGCCTGTCGAATCCCCTGCCCCACCGCCCGTGAACCGCGGCTCCAGCTCTTCGCCATTCCACAAATCGAAGTAGCGCATGTCTTCGACATGTGCCACCGCGATCTGCTCGCCTTCCAGCGCGGATTCGTGCCGGTTCACCAGCGTCCACACGGTGAAATCCGCGACCGGGAACTGGCTCGCGAACACGCCGGCCTGGCGCGTGCGCGCGTACGGACGCCACGCCATGCTGACGAAGGCCGCCGGGAACGCGCGGTAGATCGCCGCGATCCGCTTCAACGCGGCCGCATCGCGCGGCGTGAAGCCGTTCCAGAGGCCCCAGACGTTTTCCCAGGCGTTGTAGCCCACGCCGTTGAAGAAGCAGTACTGCAGATCGTGCCGGCGGTCGCGGCCCCAGCGGTTCTCGTAGTGGATCATGTGGCGCGGTTCGAGCCACTTGAACTTGGCCACCGGTGGCACCGGCTCGTTCGGCGCCTTCTTGCCCCAGCTGTTGACGTTGTAGATCAGATGCTCTTCGGCGCTGATCGTGGATTCCGGTTCCAGCACCACGTAGCGCCCGCGAGCCGCGCAAGCGTCGAAGAAGGCGCGCGGCACGCCGTTGTAGGTATCGCCGTTGATGCCGTCGGCGCCGATGGCGGCGACGATGTCCGCCATCGCCTCCCAATCGGTGCGATCGTGCGGCCGCGTGCCGTGGTCCCAGGGCATCGTCGGCAGGAATACGCGCACCCCGCGCGCGTGGAAGGCGTCGACCGCGCGCTTCACGCCTTCGAGTCCGCCGGGCAGATCGTGGATATGGTCGAACTTGTTGCGGTCGTCGATGCCGATGTTCGGATACACCATCCACAGCAGCACGCTGTCGATGCCGCCGAAACGCGCCGTCAGATCGTCGAGATAGCGATCGACGGTGTACTCGCCGCGTTCCGGGTCGAAGAAGAAACGCTCCTCGACCATCATCTGCGCGTGCACGAAATTGCGCTGCGCCCATTGCAGCTCGGGCCGCCGGTAATTGGCGTCGTCGTAACCGATGCGCACCAGGTGCTCGCGTCGCCAGTCGCGCAGTTCCGCCACCCAGTCGTCGGCGCTGGCCTGCGGATCGATCTTCCAGTGGCCGATTTCGGCGAAGGGCCAGCCAGGCGAGCCGCCGGGCGTGGGCAGGTAGCGCTCGGTCTTGACGTGCGAGAACTTGTACTCGCGCGCCACGGCGCGGCGCTCGGTTTCGCCGGGCGCCATGTGCGGCGGGAACACGGGATCGTCGGGGCTCATCGCAGGTCCTGGTTGACGCGTTCCTGCACCGGCCGCGCGATGCGCGGCAGATCGTTCGCCGCGCCGTTGGGCAGGTGTTGCAGCAGCAGGATGCCGAAGGCGCGGCGCTCGCGGTCGATCCAGAACGAGGTCGAGGCCGCGCCGCTCCAGCCCCACTGTCCCGGCCGGCCCGCGCCACGCACGGCGGGGTCCGTCACCACGTAGCCGCCGAAACCGAAGCCTTCGCCATCGCTGTACTGCGTGACGGGCCGGGCGAGCATGCCGAGCTGGTTGCGGAACATTTCGTCCACCGTTTCGCGCCGGAGCAACGTGGCGCCGTCCAGCGTACCGCCATCCACGAGCATCTGGCAGAAGCGCGCGTAATCGGCCGCGGTCGAATACAGGCCACCGGCGGCGCTGGGAAAGGCTCGCAGCGGCGCGCCGGGCGTGCGCGCGCTGGGACTGTCGTGGATCCGCAGTCGGCCGTCCTCGCCCATCGCCGTGAGATCGACGACACGCCCGCGCTCGCTGCGCGGCACCTCGAACCAGGTTTCGCGCATGCGCAGCGGCGCGAAGATGCGCTCGCGCAGGAAGGCGTCGAAGGCCTGGCCGGACTGCACCTCGACCACGCGCGCCAGGATCTCGAGCGGCGCGGCCTCGTAGCCGAAGCGGCGGCCCGGATCGCTCGCCAGCGGCACGGTCGCCAGGCGCCGCACCACGGCCGCCAGCGAATCGGCGCCCGACGGTTCGACTTCCTCGAGCAATTGCAGCGCCAGCTCGTCGCCCGGCAAACCGGCGGCGAAGCCCGCGGTATGCGTGAGCAGGTGGCGGACGGTGACGGGCCGGCGCGGCGCGCGCAGTTCGCCGTCGTCGAGCACCTGCAGATTCGCAAGCTCCGGCAGATAGCTCGCGACCGGCGCATCGAGCGCGACCTTGCCCTCTTCCACCAGCATCAGCACCGCCACGCTGGCGATGGGCTTGGTCATCGAGTACAGGCGGAAGATGTCGTCGCGCTGCATCGGTTCGCGGCGCGCCAGATCGCGGAAACCGTAGGCCTGCCAATCGAGCAGGCGCCCGTCGCGCGCCACCAGCGTGACGCCGCCGGTGTAGCCGTCCGGCCCCGTGTGTTCGCGCAGCAGCGCGTGCAGCCCCGCCGCGGAAAAAGAGGCCGCCGCTTCCTCGGCGGAAGACGGCGGCAACGGGGTCGTTACACTCGCCGCGGGGGCGGCGTCAGACAGCCACAACAACAAGAACAGTGGAACGGCGGCGGTTCGCATCCATCAGAAGTTTATCGTGTGGCTGATCGACACCACGCGACCGCGGCCGGCGAAGTAGTTGCGATAGAAGTCGATCTGGGCCCAAGAGAGGATGTAGAACTTGTCCGTCAGGTTCTCGACGCCCACCGAGAGGCGGCCGAAACGGTCGAGATCGAAATTGGCCGTGAGGTCGAGCAGCGTGTAGCCGTTCGTATGCTCCTCGTTGCCGCGGCCGACGTTGATGTCGCGGTCCATCAGCGTGGTGAAGCCGAGCGTCACGTCGCTGCCCGGCGCGAACATCCAGTTCACGCTGCCGGAGAACTTGTCCGGGCTGATGTCGTTGATGCCCATCTCGCGGCTCAGCGGGCCGCTGCTGCCGTAGGTGGTATAGCCGCGGATGCGCGAATACAGCGCCGTCACCTTCCATTGGTCGGAAATGATGTACTCGCCGCTGGCTTCCCAGCCCTTGATCTCGGTGGGCGCGCGCACCAGCACGAAGTCCTGCGACACCGGGTCGACGACCAGCGACGATCCGAAGTCCGATTCGGAGATGTAGTGCGAGGCGCCGAAGCTCGCGCGCTCGCCGCGCCAGTTGAAGCCGACCTCGCGGTTCTCCACCAGCAGCGCCTGCAGGTCGAGGATGCCGTCGACGCTGATCGGCGGGTCGTTCGGGCAGCCGTCGGGCTGCGTGCCGTTCGGCTCGGCGGTGTCGTTCGAGCACTGGATGTTGCGCAGTGGAATGCCCACGTTCGGCAGGCTGAAGCCTTCGCCGTAGCTGGCGAACACCGACCATTCTTCGCCGATGCGATAGATGCCGCCGAAGTTGAACAGATTCTCTTCGTAGGACAGCGTGCCGCCGCCCACCGGACGGCGATCGCGGAACCAGGTGGTGACGTAATCGTCGACCGTCAGGTCGCCATCCTCGCGGCGGAAGCCGCCAGCGAGCGTGAGGTTGCCGATGTCCCACGACAGCTGCAGCCACGGCGCGGTGCTCTCGTAGTTCATCGGCGGCACCCACACGCGGTCGGTGAGCGCCAGGCGCTGCTGCGCCTCGTCTTCCACCACGTCCAGGCCGAAGCGCGCTTCCAGGCCGGCAACATCGAAGATGTCCGAATAGGTGAAGCTGGTCTTGAAGCCGCGCTTCTCCGATGCGATCTCGGACTGGTCGATCAGCGTGTTCAGCGGCGCGATCAGCGGGTCCTGGCGATCGAGGCCGTTCTCGGTCCCGTATCGCATGGCCTGGCTGGCGCGGTAGGCATCGATGCGGAATCCGCCGCCGAGCAGATCGGCGTTGGTGTAGGTGGCGATGTACTGGTCGAAGTCGTTGAACTCCGTGAGCGCGCCCAGCGGCGGGATGCGCACCGCCTGGTCGGGGATGCCGGCCTCGCGATCGCCCTCGACCCACGAGTAATTGCCCTTGCCCGTGATGTTGAACTTGGCGATCGACAGCTGCAGGCGCTGCATGTAGTCCTCGCCGAAGTTGAAACCGAACTTCGTGAAGAGGTTGTCGGCCTTGCTGTCGTTCGTGGAGCCCGACGCATTCATGCCGATGGTGCGGCCTTCGCCGTCGTAGGCGATGCCGCGATCGAGCACGCTGGCCGCGCCGATCATGTCCCAGGCCTCTTCCTTGTGGCTGACGGTCATGCCGAGTTTCCACAGTTCGCTGTCGTCCTCGAACTGCGTGGCGTAGCGCGAGCTGAAGCTGCCGGTCGTGCCCTCTTCCTCGGGCACCTTGGTCAGGTAATTGATGATGCCGCCCGCCGCGCCGATGCCTTCGGAGGCGCTCGGCCCGTTGATGACTTCGATGCGGCCGATCACGCCCAGATCCGTGAAGGTGCCCTGGCGATTGCCTTCGCGCAGCGGCGAGCCCTGCGGAATGCCGTCGAACAGGCGCAGCGCGGTGCGGCCGCGCAGGGTTTCGCCGAGGTTGGAGAGCGCCTGCGAGGATTCCGAGTAACCGGGCACCGAGCGCGCCAGCACGGCCGTCGCGTCTTCGGTGAGGGTGAGGGAGCGCTGCACTTCCTCGGGCGAAACGATGGTGACCGCGCCCGGGATCTTGTCGACCGACTTCGGCGTGCGCGTGCCGGTGACCACGATCTCGTCGAGTTCCTCGGCGTCCATGTCCACCTGCGTGGTGTCCTGCGCGAACGCCGGTTGCGCGAACAGCGTGAGCAGCGCGATCGAGATCGCGGCGGAAAGCGTCGTCTTCATGGTCGGCCTTGTGTGTCCCCCCAACGGTGGGGCAAGACTAGGCCGGTGTCCGCGTGCGAGAAACCGGCGGCGCGTATGTTCAGAGTGCAGTTTTTGTTGCGACTGACGCTGCGTTTGCTTTGCTGCGGCGCAGCAATCAGCGCGCGAGCTTGCGCGCTTCCTGCATCAGCGCGTTGACCAGACGCACGCGCACGCTCGAACGCGACCACACCATGCCGATGCGGCGCGGCTCGGCCGGCGCCGGCAGCGCGATGCGCGCGAGGTTCAGCCCTTCGGGCCAGGGCCGCGCCCAGTCCGGCACCAGCGAGACACCGAGCCCGCGGTCCACCATCACCGCGATGGCGTTGAGCGCGTTGAGTTCGAAGCGTTCGATCGGCTCGATGCCGTGGCGGCGAAGATAGTCGTCGGCCTGGCGCCCGCCCCACTGGTGGCGGTCGTAGCGGATCAGCGGCTGCGTCGCGAGCAGATGATGCGGATGCTCGTGCGCCAGCGCCGCGGGCGCGAGCACGATCAGCGGTTCCTCGCGCAGCAGTGTCCACTCGCAGGTCTTGGGCAGCTCGAACGGCGCCTGCAACACGACGGCGGCGTCGAGTTCGTTGCTCTCCACCGCGCGGTACAGATCGGCGGAGAAACCAGGCTTGATGAAGACGTTGATGCTCGGGAAGGCCTCGACCATGCGTGCCAGCACGTCCGGGAGCATGCCCGCGAGCGCAGTCGGACACGCGCCCAGGCGCAGCTCGCCCGAGACTTCGCTGTCGTGCGCCAGGCTGCGCAGATCGGCGATGCCGCGCAGCAGTTCGCGCGCGCGCTGCAGGATGCGCGCGCCCTCCTCCGTCACGCTCACGGTACGGCCCACGCGCGCGATCAGCGTCGCGCCGAGTTCGCGCTCGATGGTGCGGATCTGCTGCGCCACGGCCGCCGGCGTGACGTTCAGCACGCGCGCCGCGGCGGCCATCGAGCCGCGCTCGACGACCGTCACGAAAGTGTGGAGGAACTGGGTTTCCATGGTGCGTAGGTTACCGCGACCACGGGCGTCGGAGGCGCGGACTGGCCGCGCCTCCGGATGGGGAGCCGCTCAGAACGCGTGGCCCGCGCTGCGCACCGAGCGGATGATCATCTCGTTGACGTCGACGTCGGCCGGCTGCGAGATCGCATACAACACCGCGTTGGCGATCGCGCTGGTGTCGAGCGCGATGCCGCGCAGCTGCTGCACGGCCGTGGCGGTGTCCGCCACCGAGATATCGTGCCCGAGCTCGGATTCGGTGACGCCCGGCGAGATCAGCGTGACGCGGATGGCCGTCATCTCCTGGCGCAGGCCTTCGGTGATCGCCCGCACCGCGTACTTGCTGGCGCAGTACACGCCGAACTGCCCGCCGACGGCGTGCGCGCCAGTCGATGCCGTGTTGATGATCTGGCCGCTGCCCTGCGCTTCCATGATCGGCAGCACCGCGGCGATGCCGTTGAGCACGCCCTTGATGTTGACGTCGACGATGCGGTCCCATTCGTCGGTCTTGAGCGCGTTCATCGGCGACACCGGCATCACGCCGGCGTTGTTGAAGATGACGTCGACGCGGCCGAACTTCCCGTGAGCGAAGGCGGCGAAGGCCTGCACGTCGTCGCGATCGGTGACGTCCAGCGCGCGGTATTCGGCGACGCCGCCCTTCGCGCGGATCTGCGCGACGATCTGCTCCAGGCGCTCGGTGCGGCGCGCGCCCAGCACCACCTTGTGACCGTTCGCCGCGAGGACGCGGGCCGTGGCTTCGCCGATGCCGCTGCTCGCGCCGGTGATGAGGATGACCTTCGACATGATGCTTCTCCTGCGTGGTTGGGGTGCGCTTTCGCGTGGAGAAAGTCTGGCGATCGGGGCCACCCGGCTCGATACCGGGACCTCCGGCGTGATTGCACGATCCTCCAGGAATCGGAAGTGACGCGTTGAGGCGGTGCCGGTGGGCGCGTATCGTGGCCCGCAAATGGACCGACCGATCAACGACTTGTTCGAGGCACGCCAGCGCGAGCTGGGTTCGCTGGTGAGCCGATTCTCCAGCGGCGAAGGCATCCACCCCACCGCCATTCCCGGCTTGCAGTGCATCCGCCTGTCGGCGCCACACCTGCAACTGCCTTCGGTGTACCAGCCCTCGGTCTGCGTGATCGTGCAGGGCACGAAGCAGGTGCTGCTCGAGGAGGAAATCTTCCGCTACGCGCCGCCGCAGTTCCTGGCCGTGTCCGTGGACCTGCCGCTGGTGGGCCAGGTGATCGAGGCCAGCGAAGCGGCGCCCTACCTGTGCCTGGCGATCGACATCGACGCGCGGCAGATCGCGGACCTGATCGCGCAGTCCGACGATGCCGCGTGGTCGCGCGGCGAGACGTCGCGCGGCGTGTTCGTCGGCGAACTCGACGACGCCACGCAGGAAGCCGTGCTGCGCTACGCGCGCCTGCTCGAAACGCCGCGCGACATCCCGGTGCTCGCGCCGCTGGTGCTGCGCGAGATCCACTACCGCATGCTGACGGGGCCCTACGGCCCGGCGATCGCCCAGATCGCGATCGCGGGCAGCCACACGAACCGGATCGGACAGGTCATCCGCCGCATCAAGACGCAACTCGCGGCACCGATCCGCATCGAGGACCTGGCCTCGATGGCGAACATGAGCCCGTCGTCATTCCACCAGCAGTTCAAGGCCGTGACCGCCATGAGCCCGCTGCAGTACCAGAAGCGCCTGCGCCTCACCGAGGCACGGCAGATCCTGATGGCCGAGAACGCCGATGCGGCGAGCGCCGCCTATCGCGTCGGCTACCAGAGCGTGTCGCAATTCAGCCGCGAATACGCGCGGATGTTCGGCGCACCGCCGATCCGGGACGTGCAGAGCCTGAGGGGCACGGCGGCGACGGCGTCGCGATAACGCCGCGCGGCGCCGATACCAGGTCTGCCAAGACGTCGTCCACGCCGGCAAGATGATCCGCGCGATTGCAGATTGCGGCCGGACGCGACGGAACGGACTTCGATACCCGCCACGACAGCGGCCTCGCCACGCGAAATCACAACTCCGGTCGCCCCACCGCGAGGAATCCGCGACGCATCGAGAGTGCGCGCTGCAAGCCATCCTGTATCAGGTGCAGCACAGGGCGCACCTGAGATATTTCGTCGCGAAAGCCGCACAACGCGTGACCGCGCTGGACGACAAGATCGAGATCCAGTCCGGCCATCGCGTCGCGAACCTGCGCCAGCGCCGTTTCCACACGGCCGGCCGGAATCAGCATGGTTCCCAACACGCCGGGAAGCCCGGCCGCGCGCGTTGCACCGAGGGCCTGCCATAGCACGGCCACGGGCGCACAATTGGAAAGCGACAGGAATACGCCACAGGTTTCCTCCGTGAGACTCGACAGGACCGCTTCCCCGAGGTCGCGGAAGGGTTCCGGATCGAATATCCAGACGAACTCGTTGCACCATGCGGCGAGTCGCTCGTTCTGCTCCGCACTGCGGCCGCGATCGTGCCGCATGTCGATATCGACATCGAAGGTGGAGGCGCACGGCTCGACAGCTGCCATGGCTGGAATTGTCTGGGCGGCAGTCGTGGCCGGAGTTCATGCTGCTTTGATGGCAAGCCCACGCCGTTGCGCTTGACGGCACGAAGGCCTCTCGGCGCGATGCACCGAGTCCGCGCAATGGGTCTATTCGCGCTTCCGCAGCCTCATGGAGCATCATGTGCGGCCCTGTGACTTTGCGCGTGCTCCATGCAGCTCCTGATCAGCACCACGCAACAGCCGGCCACCGATCTCGGATACCTGCTGTCGAAGAACCCCGACCGCCACCAGACCTTCGATCTGGCGTTCGGCAGCGCGCACGTGTTCTACCCCGAAGCGTCGGCGGAGCGCTGCTCCGTGGCACTGGTCGTGGATGTCGACCCTGTGGGCCTGGTGCGGGGGCGGGGAGAATCCGACGGGCCGCTGACCCAATACGTCAACGACCGCCCGTACACGGCGTCGTCGTTCCTGGCGGTGGCGATCGCGCAGGTGTTTTCCAGCGCGATGGCGGGCAGCAGCAAGGCGCGGGCGGAGCTGGCGGCGTCGCCCCTGCCGCTCGAAGCGCAAATCCCGGTGCTGCGCTGCCGTGCCGGCGCGGCGAAACTGCGTGCATGTTTCGAGCCGCTGGGCTACGAGGTCGAAGTGCAGCCGCTGCCGCTCGACGAAACCTTTCCCGAGTGGGGTGCGAGCCACTTTTTCCGCCTGCAACTGCGCGGCCGGTTGCGCCTGTCCGAGCTGCTGCAAAATCTCTACGTGCTGCTGCCGGCACTGGACGGCGACAAGCACTACTACGTCGGCAGCGACGAAGTGCGCAAGCTGCTCGACAAGGGCGGCGACTGGCTGGCATCGCATCCCGAGCGCGACTGGATCCTGGCGAACTACCTCAAGCGCCAGCGTTCCCTGGTGCGCGAGGCCCTCGGCCAGTTGCTGACCGAGCCGGAAGAAGAGGTGGAGGCGATCGAACGCGAGAAGGATGCCGGCGAGCAACAGCTCGAACGCAGCCTGAGTCTCAACGAGCGGCGCATGGCGACGGTCGAAGACGTGCTGCTTCGCAGCGGCGCGGCGTCGGTGCTGGACGTGGGCTGCGGCGAGGGCCGCCTGCTGGTTCGCCTGCTGCAGCAGCGACAGTTCCGCAAGCTGCTGGGCATCGACGTCTCGGCCGTCTCGCTCGAACGCGCCGCCGAGCGCCTGAAGCTCGATCGCCTGGCGCCGATGCAGCGTGCCCGCATCGAACTGCAACAGGGCAGCCTGACCTACCGCGACGCCCGCATGGCCGGCTTCGACGCCGCCTGCGCGATCGAGGTGATCGAACACATCGATGCCACGCGCCTCGCCGCGTTCGAACGCACGCTGTTCGAATACGCCAGGCCCGGAACCGTCGTCGTCACCACGCCCAACGTCGAGTACAACGCGCGCTTCCCCAATCTCGCGGCCGGCGCACTGCGCCATCGCGACCACCGCTTCGAATGGACGCGCGCCGAATTCCAGGCCTGGGCGGAGGGAATCTGCGAGCGTCACGGCTACATGGTCGAATTCCTTCCGGTCGGCGATGTCGATCCCGAACTCGGACCGCCGACGCAGATGGGAGTGTTCGGTCGATGAGCACCGTACGCATCCCCGAACTCGCGCTGGTGGCGCTGATCGGCGCCTCGGGCTCCGGCAAATCGACCTTCGCGCGCACCCACTTCAAATCGTCGGAAGTGATTTCGTCGGACTACTGCCGCGCGTTGGTCGCCGACGACGAGAACGACCAGGGCGCCACCAGGGACGCTTTCGACGTCCTGTACTACATCGCCGGAAAGCGACTGGCCGCCGGTCGGCTCACCGTGGTCGATGCCACCAACGTTCGGGCTGAGGACCGCAAGCGTCTGGTGGCATTGGCGCGCGAGCACCATGTGCTGGCCTCGGCCATCGTGTTCGATCTGCCGGAGCGTCTGTTGCACGAGCGCAACGCGGACCGCCCGGACCGGGACTTCGGCCCGCACGTGGTGCGCTCGCAGACCCAGAGCCTGCACCGCTCGATGCGCGGGCTGGAGAAGGAAGGTTTCAAGGTCGCCGCCGTGCTGCGCAGCGTCGAAGCGGTGGCCGAAGTCGCGATCACGCGCGAGAAGGCCTGGAACGATCGGCGCGATCAGCACGGTCCCTTCGACATCATCGGCGACGTTCACGGCTGCCTGGACGAATGCGTGCAGCTGTTGCGCACGCTCGGCTACACCATTGTCGGCAGCCGCGAATCGCCCGAGGTGACCGCACCGGAGGGCCGGCGCGCCATCTTCGTCGGCGACCTCGTCGACCGCGGTCCGGATTCGCCGGGCGTGCTGCGGCTCGCGATGGCGATGGTTGCCAACGGCACGGCTTTCTGCGTGCCGGGCAACCACGACGTGAAGCTGATGAAGAAGCTGCGTGGCCGCGAGGTCAAGATCAGCCACGGCCTCGCCGAAACCCTGCAGCAACTCGAGTCGGAACCCGACGAGTTCCATAAAGCGGCGAGCGACTGGATCTACTCGCTGGTCAGCCACCTCGTTCTGGACGACGGCAAGCTGGTGGTCGCCCACGCGGGCATGAAGGAGAAGCTGCAAGGCCGCGCGTCGGCCACGGTGCGCGATTTCGCGCTGTACGGCGAGACCACCGGCGAAACCGACGAATACGGGCTGCCGGTGCGCTACGACTGGGCCAGCGACTATCGCGGCCCGGCCATGGTCGTCTACGGCCATACTCCGGTGCCCGAAGCCGAGTGGGTGAATCGCACGATCTGCGTCGATACCGGCTGCGTGTTCGGCGGCAAGCTCACGGCGTTGCGCTACCCCGAGCGCGAACTCGTCAGCGTTCCGGCTGCCCGCACCTATTACGAACCGATCAAGCCGCTCGCCAGCCCAGCCGCGCTGGCGCGCGATGCAACCGTGCTCGACGTCGAAGACGTGCTCGGCAAGCGCGTGCTCAAGCCGCGTCTGGGCCGCACCGTGACCATCCGCGAGGAGAACGCACGGGCGGCGCTCGAGGTGATGAGCCGCTTCGCGGTCGATCCGCGCTGGCTGGTCTACCTGCCCCCGACGATGTCGCCGCCAGCGACCGCCGCGGAGGACGAGTTGCTGGAACGGCCGCGAGAAGCTTTCGACTACTACCGCGCCGAGGGCGTGACGCAGTTGGTGTGCCAGGAAAAGCACATGGGCTCGCGCGCCGTCCTCGTGCTGTGCCGCGACGAGGATGTCGCCGCGCGCCGTTTCGGCATCCGCGGCAATGGCCGCGGCGTGATCCACACTCGCACTGGACGTCGCTTCTTCGCCGACGGTCGCACCGAGGAAGCCTTGCTCGGCAAGCTCGACGCGGCGATGCAAGCCTCCGGCCTGTGGGACGAACTGGGCACCGACTGGGTCGTGCTCGACGCCGAACTGCTGCCGTGGTCGGCGAAGGCGGGCGATCTGCTGCGCCAGCAGTACGCACCGACCGGCGCCGCCGCCACTCACGCGTTGCGGGCCTCGTCCGATTGGGCCGCAGACGCCGCAGCCCGCGGCATCGACCTTGGGGTGCTGCCGGCCATGCTGGCGCGACGCACGGAGGCCGTCACGCACTACGTCGCCGAGTACCGCCGGTACTGCTGGCCGGTGAACGGCGTCGATGACCTGCGGCTGGCGCCCTTCCACGTCCTCGCATACGAGGGTGCCGCGACACTGGAGCGGAGCCATCGCTGGCACCTGGACCTGATCGATCGCCTCTGCGCCGTCGACCCGGGGCTTTTTCGCACTACCCAGCGTCGCTACGTCGATCTGGCCGACCCGGCCAGCGAAGCCGCCGCCACGGCCTGGTGGCAGGAGATCACGGCAGCCGAAAGCGAAGGTATGGTAATCAAGCCGGTCGACGGACCGGTGCACGGCAAGAAGGGCCTGCTTCAACCCGCGATCAAATGCCGCGGCCGCGAATACCTGCGCATCATCTACGGCCCGACTTACACCGAACCGGCGAATCTCGAACGCCTGCGGCACCGCGGACTCGCTCCGAAGCGAGCCCTCGCGCTAAGGGAGTTCGTGCTCGGGCACGAAGCGCTGCACCGCTTCGTCGAACGCGAACCGCTGTATCGCGTGCATGAATGCGTGTTCGGCGTGCTGGCGCTGGAGAGCGAGCCGGTGGACCCGAGGCTTTGAGCCTACGCGTCCGCTTCGAACAACGGTCGCGCGCAGTGTCGCGGTCGACATCTTGTTCGCGCATCCGCGCAACAAGCCGTGCGCCCGCCTGCACGAATCCCTGGGCCTCGGGACGGTTGATACGCCCCTCGGCATCGCCCTCAAGGTCGACGAGCGTCGCGAAACCAGCATGGCCGGCATCTACGCGGCCGGCGACCTCGCCAACCCCGGCATGCCCTCGGTCACGACGGCATCAGCGCACGGCGCGATGGCGGGCATCTTCGCCCAGCAGTCGATGCTGGTTTGAGAGGCCGGCCAGCACCACCAAGGCGTGATCAACATGGGCGATGGCCTGCTCGTCATCCCTTTTATGAGGTGAAGGCGTCTGAAGCGAACGTCCGCCTCTGGCCGAAAGCTGACGCTACGCGTTCCTCCGAAAACGCGAGGCCATGAAAAAGCCAATCAGCACGCCCGAGACATGTCCGGGCTTGGGATAGTGGACGAAGATCAAATCGAGCGCGAGGGCCAAGGTGACCGAGAACCCCACCGCCGCCAACATGAACTTCGAGCGATCCAGACCCGTCACCGCTAGCCAGATCCCAGCGCCGGCGATCGCCATGATCGCCTGCGACGCACCGGTGCCGAGGTTCCAGGGGTAGGTGCCAAACAGCGTGCTAATCAGCATCGCGATCGCGCCGCCGACTAGCCAAAGTGCGAGCAGCCAGAGGGTACCAACGTGCCGCTCGACGGCCGTGCCGACCAGTAGCAAGCAGAACACGTCCGAAACCATATGCGGCTGTTTGACGTGGACGAGCTGTGCGGTGACGAGGCGCCAGAGTTCGAGGTCCGCGAGATAGCTGAAGCGCAGGCCATAGTCCTCGAGCTGGACGATCCTGACGCGTCCGGGCCACGTTCCGCTGATGTCGATGGCGGCATGGACGCTCATGACGGCCGTGGCAACGCAGAGCAGCAGCGTGCACCAAGGAATGTGGCTGAGTATTGCCGGCTTGGCGATCAATCGCGAATGGGTCATGCGGGCTTCCCTGGCCGTCGGGAGAACTGATCGTCGCCGGCGGTCATGGCCTTTCTCAGGCAAGTTCTCGCTTTTTTCGCGCTGCCTGCGGAGTCGCGTGTCCGCTTCCGCGACCAGTTTCGGACTAAGACCAGTCGTCCAGAATTCGCAGCAGGCAGGAGTACGCCAGGTACTCTTGGGATGGAGAGCCCGCCGTCGCGTCGGGCCCAGCGAGCCAATTAAGTAAAGGACATTCAAGGGCGCGAATTGCCTCCAACATGTCCTTTCTTCGCTCCTCCGTGAGGCGCTCGACGAGCAGCATGCGGACCGTGTCGTCTGTTACCCCGAACTCTTGCGCATGCGGTACTAACCCATGAAGATCGGGTGGGACCTTCGATGGGTCGATCGTGACAGCTTGAGCATCATTTGCGCTCACTCGAGCACTGAACGCCTCGCGGAGCGCTTGAATGCTCCATACACCAATTCTCTTCACTTCGTAACCGATGGCCGGCGCAAGCGTCCGGATAGCGCCCATCTCGCCTCGAAACGACGTCTGCTACTGGCCGTGAGCGGTCCTTGCGCCTGGACCCCCGTCTTCGAAAAAGCACAGGCTCTCGAGCGTTATTTCGGGCGTGAAGTTCGGCCGATGGAGCTGGACCGCGGCGGCAAGCATGTCGGACAAACCAGACACGACCTATGGAACGCCTTCTTCGAAGTCGTCACTGAAGATGGCGCTGCCCGCACCCAGGCTTTCCCCGAAGCCATCGTGGAAGATGCCGCCGTCCGCCGCCAGGTCGATATCGGTCGCGACATCGTCGCCGGAATCGGCGTCGGCATAGTCCATGGGAACCACGAGTGCGGCCGATACCGCGAACGCGTTCTGGAAGGGCCCCAGCCGGGCCGACAATTCGATCCGGCCCTGCGACTGCGCGGGCAGGTTCAGCGACAGGTTCACTGCGCCGAGACCAGCGCCAGGCGTACAGCTGCCAGGCGCGGCGATCCGACATTCCCAGGCCGGTTCCAGCAGGACGCCGACGGGCGACGCGAGCGTGCGTAGTTCCAGGCCTTGCACCGGCCCGACGCCATCGTTGCGCACTTCGATCGTATAGATCACGAGATCGCCGGGTGCGCTGAGCTGGCGTTGGTTGTCGATGCTCACCGACAGATCGGTGGGAATCGCAACTGGTGCGAACTGCGCGACGACGCTGCGCGTTCCAGTGACGGCGCCGAGCACGCAGCTGGTGCCGGTGCAATCGCCGCTCCATCCGGTGAACTGATGACCGGGCTGCACATCGGCATAACTGCAACTCGCAGCCGCGCCGTGGTCGACCGGATTCGGGGTACAGGTTACCGTCGCGGCACCGGGCGGCTCGCTGGCCGCGGCGATGGCGTAGGTGTTCAATGCGAACTGCGCGACGACGCTGCGCGTTCCAGTGACGGCGCTGAGCAAGCAGCTGGCGCCGGTGCAATCGCCGCTCCATCCGGTGAACTGATGACCGGACTGCACGTCGGCATAACTGCAACTCGCAGCCGCGCCGTGGTCGACCGGATTCGGGGTACAGGTTACCGTCGCGGCACCGGGCGGCTCGCTGGCCGCGGCGATGGCGTAGGTGTTCAATGCGAACTGCGCGACGACGCTGCGCGTTCCAGTGACGGCGCTGAGCAAGCAGCTGGCGCCGGTGCAATCGCCGCTCCATCCGGTGAACTGATGACCGGACTGCACGTCGGCATAACTGCAACTCGCAGCCGCACCGTGGTCGACCGGATTCGGGGTACAGGTTACGGTCGCGGCGCCCGGCGGATCGCTGGCCGCGGCGACGGCGTAGGTGTTCAAGGCGAACTGCGCGACGACGCTGCGCGTTCCGGTGACGGCGCTGAGCATGCAGCTGGCGCCGGTGCAATCGCCGCTCCATTCGGTGAAGTGATAGCCGGCCTGTACCGCCGCGGCCGTGCAGATCGAATCGGTGTTGTGCAGCACCGGATTGGGGCTGCAGACAGCGCTGCCGATGCCGGGTGGCACGACCGCGACGGTGATCGCATAGGTGTTGTCGCCGACACCGGCGTCGTACCACAGCCCCACTGCAGGATCGGTGCTGCCGCCATCGATGGCGGCGCCGCTGGCCAAATCGAAACGCCACGCGTGTTGCGGGCTCGGGCTTGCGCTGGCGACATCCTTGCCAAGAACGAGCAAGGCGTTTGTGCCGGGATCGATCGCCACCGGCCCCGCCAATGCGAAGCAGCAACCCGCGACGCCCGCGCCGCGCGGCACGATGACCAGTGAGGCGTCGACCGCGATCAGCCGGGTCAGCGCCGCCGAGGCGGACCACGCCAGACCGTAGACCTGTCCACCCGCGTCGACGACCAGTTCCTGCACCGATAGATCGGAGTCGATGGGCAGGGATTCGACCGTGGGCGTGGTCTGAAGCACAAAGCGAAACAGCCGATCCTGGAGCTCGCCTTCTATCCGTCCGACCAGGAAGAGGCTGGCGTCGTCGGGGCGAAACGCCGACACCGCGGTGCGGAACACGACGTCCTGGCCCAGCGCCGGGCCCAGATCGGCGAGCGAGCCGTCCTGGTATGCCACCAGATGGGGGACACTTTCGGCGCCGGCCAACGCCAGGCCGACAAGACGATTGCCCTGGCCATCCCATTCCGCATGCGTAAGGCGAAGCGCGGAAGGCAATGCGGCTTGAGCTGCCGAGCCGATCGCGCCATAACCCAGCGTATGCAGGGTTTGCGTGGCGCCGTCGTTGATCGCGAAGTAGACGCGGTCGGCGCGGGGATCGGCGCTGAGGCTGCCGGCTTGCACGCCACGACCGTAGTCGGGCAGCGACGCGGCAGTGGCGGTGCCGTCTGCCAACACGCGCAGGCTGTCGCTGCCAGCCTCGTAGGCGAGGGAGTGCGTTGCGCCCTGCGCGGTCGCGCAGAGCGCGAGCCCCGCGGCGAAAAGAAAGCGGACCATGCCGGCGCTCAGCGCGGCAGCCGGGATTCAATCTCGGCCAGGCGCCGTTCCAGCGCCTCGATCCTGTGTTCGCGTTCCTCTACTTGCGCCTGCAGTGCCTTGACCGCGGCCAGCGCGACTCCCGCAAGATCGGCGGGCGCGATCATGCGGCGGCTGGCGCCCAGTCCGAAGGCGGCATGAAAGTCTTCCGCCACCGGCCCCAAGTGCGACTCGTTGCTGCCCAGATAGCTCCACAGCGTCACGGGCAGGGCACTGACCCTCTGCAACAGCTGGTCGGCATCGACGACGCGGAAATCGTGCTTGGCGGCGCGACTGGAAAGCTGCGACATCACCCCGCGCGCACTCACGTTGCCGTCGCTGTCGACTTCGAAGCGTACCTCCTGCGCTCCGTCCGGATAGGCCGGATTGAAGACGCGCAGGGCCGACACCGGCGTGCCGGCGGCTTGACCGAACTCGATGTCCAGCCGCGCGTCGGGCGAGGCCGTGCCGATGCCTACGTTGCCGTTGGCGGAAATGTCCACGCTGGAGGTCGGCGCTCCGGGGCGGATGCGGAACGACAGACGCGAGCCGCCGGTCAAGTCGCGCACGAAGAAGTTGGCTTCGTTGGCGCCAATGTCCCAGGTCTGTGCGGTAAATCCGCCGCCGTTGGTCTGTTCCATGCGGATGGCCGGCGTATCGGAGGTAGTGAGATGCAGGTCGAGTGAGGGAGCGGATTGGCTCAGGCCCAGGTTTCCAGTGCTATCGAGGTACAGGGCATTGTCGGGCGCCGACGCTTCGACGCTGAAGGGGCGTCTGGCTGAGGAAGCGTCCTCGATCGCGAATATGCTCTGGCCGCCGCTGGTCGAGTCGTTGGCGATCAGACGCCAGTCGGTGGCGGGAAAGCCGGCAGAGGTGGACGTGTCCTCGAAGTGGATGCGGAGGTTGTTTTCCTTCAAGCGCACAGTGTCGAAGCCGAAATTCTCGCCATCGAAGCAGTCCAGCCCGACGCAGAAGTTGCCCTGCACGATTTGGTCGTCGGGTACGACTTGGTCCTTGGCTTCGTTGCCCGTCGCCTTGCCGGAACCGGATTCCGGCTCGCTGGCATCGCCCGGCAGGATCACCGCACCGTCGAGCACGGCGAAGGTACCGGTCAGCGCCGGCGGCGCGGCGGGCCCGCGCTCGCCAGCGGCGCGGCCCTGCACCACGTCGGCCGCGCGCGCGATGCCGCGCGCCGGATTGGAGAAGTCGACGCGGTAGCGATATTCGCCATCGGGCAGCGCCGACGGCGTCAGCTCGAAACGGACGCGCTGCGCCGCATCGAGTCCCTGCTCGTGCCGGTAACCGGCGGGGCCCGCCAGGGTCAGGCGGGCGTGCGCGAAGCCGCCCTGGCTTTGCAGCGCCAGGCTGCGTTGGCCCAGACGCAATTCGAGCGGTGCGGCGAGCGTTGCGGCCGGCAGGGACAGCACAAGCAACAGGGCGGGGATCAGCGCAGACTTCATTCGGGACCTCGGAGCGGATGGGGGCCAGGTCGCATCGGACCGGTCGTCGCCGTCTCCTGCAAGTCAAGCCCGAGTAAAGCCAATGTCTCGCGGTCGTGGCGCGATGCCGTTCACGCTTTCATCCGGCCGCGCCGACCCCGATCGTGACAGATTGCTTCCTGTTCGTTCGCCGTCGCGTTCGCGGACGCGCGCGAAGGCAACAAGGAGCCGGAGACTGGAAATTCAAACGGCCTGTTCCGGCAGTCTGTCGGGTAGGCGGTGGGCGCGCAAGCGCCGCCCGCGATGCTAGCCTCGGCGTCATGAGCATCGCTCCCATCAGCGAGGCAACCCGCCGCTTCCGGGATGATTACCGCGCGAGCGCCATCCCGCGAGGCTACCGCGGCGAGATCCACCTGCTCTTCACTTTCGGCGGGGGCATGCTCGCGTTGGTGGCCTGCCTCTGGCAGTTGCAGAACGTGCGCCCGCTCGAGTGGCTGACCGTGCCGTTCGCTTTCGTGTATGCCAACTTGGCCGAATATCTCGGCCACCGCTTTCCGATGCACCGCCCGTTCCGCGGTTTGGGGTTGGTCTACAAGCGCCACGCCGGTCAGCACCACCGCTTCTTCACTGACCGGGAGATGGCCTACGAAACGCGCCGCGACCTGCGCGCGGTGCTGTTCCCGCCACTGCTGGTGATCTTTTTCTTCGGAGCCTTCGGCTTGCCGGTGTGGTTCCTGCTCTCCTGGCTGTTCTCGCCCAACGTCGCCTGGTTGTTCATCGCGACCGGCCTGGGATATTTCCTCAACTATGAAGTGCTGCATGCTGCCTACCACGTGCCCGACGGCCACCGGGTCGGCCGCATCCCGTTGGTGCGGCGGTTGAAGTGGTTGCATCAAGCGCACCACGATACCTCGCGCATGACCCGGATCAATTTCAACATCAGCTACCCGCTCTGCGACCTCCTGTTCGGCACGCTGCACCGGCATGGCGATGTGGAGCCCACCGCTCCCGAGGCCGAGGACTCGACCCGGTTCACGAAGGGGGGAACCGGCTCGCTGTAGACGCTCGAGCTTCCGGTTTCCGTTTCCTCGGGCCGGTGGCGACATGCGTGGCTCGACCGAATCCTTGCCGCGGAACAGCGGCTTTACACGGCGCCAGGCGCACTGGCAGCGGGCACCCCACCGCCCTGGAGACGACCATGAAAACCCTGCTTGTCATTGTTTGCTGGTGCCTGCTGTTCGTGCTCGCCTGGCCGCTGGCACTCGTGGCGCTGGTTCTCTGGCCGGTGGTGTGGCTGCTGTCGCTACCCTTCCGGGTGCTTGGCATCGCGCTGGGCGCGGCGTTCGCGCTATTGCGAGCCATCTTGTTCCTGCCAGCCAAACTTCTCGGCTACCGCGACCCGCCGGTTGCCGCCGCCTGACCAGGGGTTCAAGCGAACGCGTGAGCCGCATGCGCGTTCGTAGCGACACGCGATTTCTTTTCACGGCGGCCCACTCGTATCTTGACTCCGGAGTTTGATGACCGATCCTGGCCGGAAGCAGACTCCGCCCCTTGGGCAGCATGGTCGCCCGCCGCGGGACGAGTTGTTGCGAGGCTCAACGAACGGCGCACACGGAAAGCTGGAGATCCATGCCAAGCCCGGAAATCTCACCCAGCAGCGTCGGCGTCAGGATGATCGAGGCCATTGTTTCCGTGTGGACGAAGCATGAAATCGCAAACTCCTCGGCGCACGCCGACTCCGGAAACGGAAGTCGAGCCGATCGTAGACGGCGCACCCAATGCGAAAGCTGCCGCTCGAGCCCGTATTGCTGGGCCGATGCGGGGAGGAATTTCTTCCAACCCCCGAAGCTGTAGCGATGCGAGGGACCTAACGCAGGATTGTTGTCATTGCGGCGCCACGCTCGACTCGGCCTCATGCGCAGCGCAGCGCTGACAATCGCGGGCTCAAGATTCAAGCCACGAACGATCAACGATGCGCGGCAGCGGTATTCCGCTTCCGGGGTCGCCATACATGCCCTCCGGCAGGTGACGCAGAGTCCAACTCTCGCACGCCTTCGCTCCTTTGGCTCACCTCGACCCGCTTCCCTTTCCTCAGGAAGCGACATCCTTGCAGGCCGGAAACTATCCCTCCCGAGACGCCACCAAGCCGTGGCTCGATGCCCATTGATTGATGTCGTCGCGGCGGATCGCGGCGGCCATCAGCGCGGGGAAGGCGTCGGGCGTGCACGCGAAGGACGGCACGCCGAGTGCGGCGAGTTTGGCGGCGAGATCCTTGTCGTAGGACGGGCGGCCTTCGTCGCTCAGCGCGAGCAGGGTGATGAACTGCACGCCGGCCTCGACCAGTTCCCGCGCACGCGCCAGTAGTTTTTGCGCGACGCCGCCTTCGTACAGATCGGAGATCAGCACCAGGATGGCGTTGTGCGGTTCGCGGATCAGCTCCTGGCAGTAGCTCACGGCGCGGTGGATGTCGGTGCCGCCGCCCAGTTGCACGCCGAACAGCAGGTCGACCGGGTCGTCGAGTTGATCGCTCATGTCGACCACCGCGGTGTCGAACACCACGAGCCTGGTCGACACCGCCGGCAGCGAGGCCATCACCGCGCCGAAGATGCTCGAATACACGACCGAGGCGGCCATCGAGCCGCTCTGGTCGATGCACAGGATGACCTCGCGCTGCGGCTTGCGGGCCTTGCGGCCGTAGCCGACCAGTTCCTGCGGAATGACCGTGCGCAGTTCGGGCTGCCAGTGGCGCAGATTGGCGCGGATGGTGCGTCCCCAGTCGATCTCGGCGTGGCGCGGGCGGCGATTGCGGCGGGCGCGGTCGAGCGCACCGCTGATGGCCGAGCGCAGCGGCTCCTCGAGCTTGCGCATCAGCGCCTCCACCACCTGCCGCACCACCAGCCGCGCGGTTTCCTTCGTGCCCGACGGGATCACGCTGGAGAGCGCGATCAGGTTCGCCACCATGTGCACGTCCGGCTGCACGCTTTCGAGCATCTCCTTCTCGAGCAGCATCTGCTTGAGGTCGAGGCGCTGCAGCGCGTCGCGCTGCATCACCTGCACGACGGAAGACGGGAAGTACTTGCGGATGTCGCCCAGCCAGCGCGCCACGTTCGGCGCCGAGCCGCCGCGCCCGCCGCGGCGCTTCAGGCCTGCCGGTCCCTCCGGCTCGTACAGCGCGCCCAACGCCGCATCCATGCCCTGCAGTCCGGCTCCCAGCCCGCCGCAGCTCGCCTCCGCATCGCTGCCCAGCACCAGGCGCCAGCGCTGCTCGCGCGAGATCGGCCCTTCGGGCAGCGCCTCGTCGTCCACGGCATCACTCGCCATGATCGCTCCCCGCGGGAGCCGGCCCCTGCCCGCCCGCTCTTCCGTGCGCATCAGGACGCATCGTCCACCCCGAACAGTTCCCGCAGCATCGGCAACGCCCGCTGCGCCCGCGCCTCGTCCCATGCCGGCTTCACGCTCGCGACCGGTGCGGCTGCCTGCGGCCGCTTCACGCGCTCCCCGAGATCCCGCCGGTCCGCCGCCTCGAACTGCGCGAACGTCCGCCGTACCAGCGGCACGATGCGCACGAAGTGTTCATCGGTGAGCCCGCTCAGCCAGCCATCGATCAGTGCCCACACCGCGTCCTCGTGCAGCAGCACGGTCGCGTTGCGGTTGAGGAAGCCATCCAGCCATTGCGCTGCGGGCAGCGGCTCGGCGCCCTGCGAGAGGTTGCGCTGCAGCTGCGTCTGCACTTCGTCGCCCGGCATCGCCGAAGCATCCAGCAGCAACCGTGTGCAGACACCGCGCAGCAACGGAGCGCTGCTTTCGGCCAGCGCGACGATGCGCAGCGCGCGGCGCCAGGCCGCGGTCTGCTCCTCGCCCTGGCGCAGGCCGAGCGCGCGGTCCGCGCCCAGCAGCACGTCGCGTGCCTGCTCGGCCGGCTCGCCGTCCAGATCGCAGAGCGCCAGCGGGAGCCCGATGCAGGCGCGCAGCAGCATGCCGTCGAAAAGATGCGCGACCTGCTCGCTGTCGGTGCGCCGCACGTTGCCGTAGCGGTAGACATTGGCGAGCGCGGGCAGCGCGGCGAGCAGGCCGAGCGGATCCGACGACGTCGCCGCACGCGCCTCCAGCTCGGCCGCCACGGCGGACACCGCCGCCGGCAGGTTCGCCAGCAGCACGCGATCCACCAGCGCGGCGAGTTCCGGCAACTTCTCCGCCGCGCGCGCCTGCTCGATCGCGCGCTCGCTCGCGGCCGCCTCGACGGTCTGCCCGTAGCGGCTGGCGACGATCAGGTCGATCAGGAATTGCGGCTGCCAGGCCAGCGTCCAGACCTCGTGGAAGGTGCCGCGGGCCGAGCGTCCGACCTGCGCGATCGTGCCCCAGCCGATGCCGAGCAGCAGCAGGCGATGAAGCAAGTGACTGCGTTGAGGTCGGTCTCGTTGCGCAGGTCGAGGTCGAGCGGCCTGGCGAGTGCTTCGGCCTTCAGGCGCAACCGCTTCTGCTCGGCTTCGAGGTCGCGTTGCAGCGGCACCGTCGGCACGCCGGGCGGAACGGTGCCCATCACCTCGCCCACCAGCAGCGCATCGGCGATCAGGCGCATCGGCGTGTCGTCGCCGTTGCAGATGACGCTGCGGGTGGCTTCGTTGATTTCGTCCAGACCCGGCGCCGGACGCTCGCGCAGTGCCGCCAGCGTGTCGGCCAGGCGCGCGGCCTCGATCAGGTGCGCGGAGGAACAATCCAACTCGTGCTCGCGCAGCAGGCGCGCGACGCGCGCGTACCAGCCGACCGCGCGGCGCGGCGCGTCGCCGCCGCTGCGCCATAGATAGTCGTACCAACCCGGCGCGGCGACGCCGGCACCGTAGCCGCTGCGCATACTCAGGTGCTTGTAGGTCCAGGGCACCCAGGTGGACTGAGTCTTGAGCTTGCCCACTCCCTTGAGCAGGCGCGCATCGGCGGCGGCGCTGCCGGGATCCGCCAGTGCCGGCACGTGCCAGGCGCCGCACACCACGGCGATGCGCGCGTAGCCTTGCTTGCGCGCTTCACGCACACCGCTGCGCATGTGCGCCTCGCGGATGTCCTCGTGTGCCTGGTCGCGGCGTACGCGGCGCGGGGCGTGGTCGCGCAGCTCGGTCATGGCCTGCGCGATCGCGTCGAACAGGCCTTCGCCTTCGCCGCGCTCCTCGATCATCTGGTTCCACCAGGTTTCGCCGTCGCCGTAGCCGGCGGCGCAGGCGAGCCAGTCGAGAGGGTCGTGGGGAGTGTCGTCTTGCGTGAATCCGTTGTCGTCGGCGGGAGGCGTTGCGGTGTCGGCGGCATCGTCGCCCGTCCCGGTTTCGCGAGGCGATCCGCTGCGCTCGGCTTGCTGCCACGCGAGGCTCACCGCAACCGGTACGTCGATGAACCTGATCGGCACCCGGGCCTGCGTCGCCCACTGCAGCGCCTGCCATTCGGGCGAAAAGACCGCGTAGGGATGAAACACGGCGAGCTGCGGGTCGTCGACCGCGTGCGAGAGCAGCGCAACCGGAGGCGTTAGCTCGACGTCGAGCAGGTGCGCAAGCAGCGGCTCGGCGCCGGCCGGTCCTTCGATCAGCACGCAGTCGGGACGCAACGCCTCCAGCGCGGCACGCAGGCTGCGCGCACAGCCCGGGCCGTGGTGGCGGATGCCGAAGAACGAGATGCCGTCGCCCATCGCCGCGGCTTACACCTGCTCGCGGAAGGCGCGATACAGATCCTTCCAGTCGCTGCGTTCCTTCACCACGGTGTCCAGGTATTCGGTCCACACCACCTGATCCTGCACCGGGTCTTTCACGATCGCGCCGATCATGCCGGAGGCCACGTCGGCCGCACGCATCACGCCGTCGCCGAAGTGGCCGGCCAGCGCCATGCCGTTGTTGATCACGGAGATCGCCTCGGCGGTCGAGAGCGTCGCGGTGGGCGACTTGAGCCTGGATTTGCCGTCCTCGGTCGCACCGTTGCGCAACTCGCGGAAGATGCGCACGATGCGCGCCACTTCCTTCAGCGCCGGCGGCTCCGCCGGCAGCTGCAGCGCGCGACCCAACTCCTGCACGCGCTTCATCACGATGGCGATCTCCTCGTCCTCGCTCGCAGGCACCGGCAGGATCACCGTGTTGAAGCGGCGCTTGAGCGCGCTCGACAGCTCGTTGACGCCCTTGTCGCGGTTGTTCGCGGTCGCGATCACGCTGAAGCCGCGCACCGCCTGCACCTCCGAGCCGAGCTCGGGGATCGGCAGCGTCTTCTCCGACAGCACCGTGATGAGCGAGTCCTGCACATCGGCCGGGATGCGGGTCAGCTCCTCGATGCGTGCGATCCTGCCGCGCCGCATCGCCTGCATCAGCGGGCTGGGAACCAGTGCCTGCTCGCTCGGGCCGTTGGCGAGCAGCTGGGCGTAGTTCCATCCGTAGCGGATCTGCTCCTCGCTGGTGCCCGCCGTGCCCTGCACCAGCAGGGTGGAGTCGCCGCTGATCGCCGCGGTCATGTGCTCGGAGACCCAGGATTTCGCGGTGCCCGGCACGCCGAACAGCAGCAGCGCGCGATCGGTCGCCACGGTGGCGACGGCCACTTCCATCAGGCGCCGCGCGCCGATGTATTTGGGCGTCACTTCGAAGCCGTTGTCGAGCTTGCCACCCACGAGGTAGGTGACGACGGCCCACGGCGACAGCTCCCAGTTGGCGGGACGCGCGCGGTCGTCGACCTTCTTCAGTTCGGCCAGCTCCTCGGCGAATTGGTGTTCGGCGTGTTGACGCAGGACGGCAGTGCTCATGACAGCTCCGATGGGGATTCGATGTCGTTCAAGGGCGGGCCCGCAGCGTGGTCCGCACCTGCAAAATGCGTTCGAAGGCCTGGGCGCATTCGGCCATCGCCGGCGTCTCGTCGGCGCGGCGCGCCACCGGTCGCGGCGTGCCGATCGCGCCGGCGTCCACGAGCGCCGCCAGCTCCAGCAGGCAGTTGCGCAGGCCGTAGTCGTGGCGCAGGCGATCATCGTCGAAGCAGGCGTACAGCGTGGGTAGCAACGCGTCGGAAAAGTTGCGCGAGAGCGTCTCGCCCGGCGCGCACGCGGCGATCACCTCGTGCGCATCGCCGGCCTTCCACAATGCGTCGATGTCGTCGGCCCAGTGCCGCTCGCGCTGCGCCACCGGCAGCAGCGCGAGCAATTCGTTGGCGGCGGCGTGCGCGTCGCGCGAGCGCGCCGACAGCAGCGCCTCGACCCACTGCGGTTCGGCGCGGCTCACACGCTCTCGCCATGCGCGGTAGAGCGCGGCCTTCCAGTCGCTCTTGCCGGCCCAGGCGACGAGATCCGCCGGGTCCATGCCGGTGTGCGCGGTCCACCACGACAGCGGCACCTGGCGCGCCAGCTGATACAACCACCAGGCGCGCTCGCCGAGTTGCTCGTGCTGCGGCCGCACCGGATCGACCTGCGCCGCGGCCCAGCCCGGATCGGCGGCTTCCGGCGCTTCGAGGCTCCAGCCTTTCCCGAGCAGGCCGCGCCTTGGCGTCACCAGCGGCGCGATCCAGCCGCGCAATCGCTGGGCGTGCGCGGTGTCGGGCAGCAACGCCAGCAGGCGCGCGGCTTCGTAGCGCACGTCGCGGCTGCGGTCCTTCGCCAGCAGCGGCTCGAGGAGAGACGCGTCTTCGGGCTGCAGGCTAGGACCCATCGCCTGCAGGAACTCCAGTCGCTCCTTCGCGGCCAGCTCGCCGAGGCTGCCCTGCAGCAGGCTGCGCGCAGCGGCAGGATCCTTACCGCGCAACGAACGGAACCAGGCGAGGCGATCGACGAAGGTGCCGTGCTCCCACACCGTGGCCGGCTCCGGCGCTCGCGCTCCGGTGTCCGCGGCGTATTTCCAGTCCGGATTCTGCGCCGCGAGCCAGCGCCCGCGATGTCCGAGCACCGGCAGCAGCGCAGCGCGCAGCGCCTGCTGCCGTTGTCCGGCGATCAACGCGGAAGGCAACACGGAGGCCGGCAACGTCTTGCCTGCCTCCGCCAGACGCAGACCGGTCTCGCAGGCGAGGCGCAGCGCGTACGGCGGCGGCTGCGTCGCCGTCACGAACACCGCGTCGATCGCACTGGCCCAGGGATGCGTCGCTGGCAGCGCATCCGGATCCGCCGCCGCCGGCGCGGGCAGCGCGACGTCCGCGCTCGCCAGCGTGTTCGCCGCGCGCGCGCAAGCCGCCAGCACCGCGGCGCCGCGCACGTAGCCGAGCGCCGCGTCCTCACCCGCGGCGACGCGCGCGAGCAGCTCGCCCACGTCGCCTTCGGTCGCGAACGCCACCGCCTTGTCGACGCCGATCAGCGCCGGCTTGAGCCAGGGCGTCATGCCGCAGCCTCCGGCGTCCAGTGCGCACCGCTGCGATCCCAGGCGTGGAGCAGACGCAGCCCGCTGCCGTCCCACTCGCCCATCGCACCGAGCGCGTGCCCGCCGCTGAAGGCGAGCAGCGCCCAGCCATCCGCGGCATCGATCCGCAACGGCACGGTGCCGGCCGCAGTGTGCAGCTGCCAACCGGCATCGTTGCGGAACGGCGTGGCCACGTCCAGCACCAGCGGCACCACCGGCAACCAGGGATTGTTCGCGAAAGCCAGCGAAGCAGTGTCGAACGCGACGTCCGCCGCATCGGCCAGCGTCGTCGTCGCAGGCGCATGGCTGCCGACCTCGCACGCGATCGCGCGCAGCGGCACGCTGCCGGCGTGGAAGCGCAGCTGGGCGCGCTGCTGCGTGCCGGTGCGCCAGGCGCGTTCCCATGGCTTGCCCGCGTACGAGAACTCCTGCAGCAGCGCATCGCGCCGGCTCGCCATGCCGCGCAACCAGACCCGCCGCTCGGTCAGCTTGACCTCGGGCTCGGTGACGAGTTGCCCCAGCACGCACCACTCATCGGTGACCGCCTCGCCGCAGGCCAGCACGTCGTCCTTCTCCGCGGGCCATCCCAGCGCCGCGCGCAGATCGGCCAGCCGCGCCGGCGACAGGCGCTCGCGCCGCCGCACGCCCTCGCAGACGAGTTGCAGCAACCCGAAACATTCGACCACCTCGCCGTAGCGCGTGCCGCCGGCGCCCATCAGCGCCGATGCCTCCAGCACACGCGGCGCGAGCCCCGGTGCCTGCGCATCGACCATGCGCGCCGCCATCGATTCCCAGTCCTTGCGCTGCCCGGCTCCGAACTTGACCAACCCGCGCCGCAGCTGGTCTGCCATCCAGCGCTCCAGCTCCGTCGTGCCACCCTCGATCCGCTTCCAGCGCCCTGCCTCGCGCTTCGCCGCCGCGGCGGCGGCGGCCTCGGGATCGGCGGCCGTCTTCTCGGCCACCGCGACCGCGGCCTTCTCTTTCTTCTCGTTCCGCTCCCGCCGCGATGCCAGCCACTCGTCCACCCACGCCGGCCGCGCCGCGCCCGCGAAGCGAGGATTCTTCTGCGCAAACAGCAGCAGCAACGCCAACCCATGCTTGCAGGGAAACTTCCGGCTCGGACACGAGCACCGGCTGACCAGCGCCGCCAGATCGACCTGCGCCTGATAGGGCTTGGAGCCGCTGCCCTGGCATTCGCCCCACACCGCTTCGGTGTCGGCACCGAGCGTCACCCACTTGCCGTCGGAGGTCAGGCCGGTGGCGGCCTTCGCGGACGCGCCATCCGGCGCAAGGGCCAGAACCTGTTCCCGCGTAAGCGCTGCCCCCATCTGGTCTGCAATCCTTGCCGCCGCACTGATGGATGGCGAGCATATCGGAAGAACTGCTCGCGACGATGCATCACGCGAACGACTTACTCGAAGATCCCATGCGGGCGCCCTTCTCGTTGGCTTGCTCTCAGGACGCGGTGCTGCGAGCTGGCGCTATCCGATCCGGAAGAACCGTGCACCTTCGTCCTGCCGACCGATAGCACGACGCGTGGCTTTCGCTTCCGCCTGCGTCGGGCACACCTTGCCTCTACAAATCGGCCATCAAGGCCAGCATTCTCCCGGTCAGCGATTGGATGTCGAAGACATCGTCGTTGACGGCCGGATGATTGACGCCGCTGATCGCCCCGCTCGGAGAATTGGCGAGCGCGACAAGCACGAGCGGGTCCTCGCCCTCGCGTTCGAGCAGCCAGGCATGCGTGTAGACATCGAACTGGTTGGCGGCGCGCGCCAGGCTGCCGCCCTTGTACCAGACGCGGTCCCAGCGGCCGCGCACGTTGGGTTGCGCCGCGGCGGCGCCCAGCGCCGCGTCCACCAGTTGCAAGGCCGGGCCTTCGAAGCGCCGCAGCGCGGCGAAGTTCCGGCAGATGTCGCGCGGCGATGCGCGCCAGGTGCCCTCGACCAGCAGATCGACGTGGAAGTATCCGCCCAAGGCCGTACCGAAGCCTTCGAGCTGCGGCAGCGCGCCGTACTGATACGCCTCGCTGCCGCCGACATAGGCATCGGCCTGGCTACGCGTGAACGTTCGGAACACATGGAATTGCTCGTTGATTTTGAGCAGGGGCCGCAACAGGTCCGGATTCGCGCCGCCCGAGGCCTCGACCCAGGCGTCGATCGCGGCCCGGCCGAGTCGTTCGTGCAGGTGATCGGTGGCGGTGTTGTCGCTGTTGCCGATCATCAGGCGCGCCATGTCGGTGAGGCTTACCGTCGTGCCGTTCGCTTCCAGGGCGATGCCTTCGGTGGTCGGTGGGGCGCGATCGTTCGCGGTGAGGGCGATGGCGGCGTCGGGCGCGAGCACCCCGTCACGCACGGCGCTCGCCGCGCCGCCCAGCACCCAGGTCTTGAAGATCGAGGCCGTGGCGCGCGGCACGTCGGCGTCGCGTGCCTCGATGTCGAGGCACGCTCCGCTGGAGTCGATGCGCCCGACCAACAGGCCGGTCTGGCTGGCGACGGCGGCGAACCGGTCGGCGGCCTGCGCCAGCGTCAGCCCCTGATCGGCCGCGGACACGACGGTGTTGTGATTGAAGTTCGACACGCCCGCGCGGTTGATGCGCTGCGTGTCCGCGAAGCGCGCACCGAAATTCAGATAGCCGATGTTGGCGTTGTGTGGGCTGCGCAGCGTCGCGGTCAGACGCGTGGGCGTGGCGGCGATCAGATCGGCGAGGTAGGCGTCGGGGTAGTCGTCGCGCACCGCGTGGATGAAGGCCACGGTGGCGGCGGCGTTCGTGGTCGCCAGCCAGGCCGGTGTGAAGTGGGCGGCGACCTCCGCCTCGGTGGTCACGACGCCGCTTTCGAGCTTCGAGAGAAACCACGTCAGCTGCGTGGCCACGGCGCTAGGCGGCAGTTGGTAGCGGCCATCGACCGCCGGGAACAGTGGCGCGATCCCGGGGGTTTCGAAACCGTCGCGGAACACTTGCGCCTGGGCCGGCACGAGGGCGAACAACAGCAGCGAAGACAGCGCGCGTTTCATGTCATGGCTCCGGATCAGGTGTGGCCCAGGCGCGGGTCGTCGAAGAAATCGTTGACCTGGTTGGGATTGGCTTCGCCGCCGGTCGCTCCCAGCGGTTGCGGGCCGGGGGCGAACTGGAAGGACGCGTCCTCGTTGCCGAGGTTCTCGTAGGTGGCCGCTTCGGTCGATGGATGCGTGAGGAAGCGCGCGATCTCGCCGTCGTGCTCCGCGGCGTCGCGCTGCGCGGTCTGGGCGGCATCCGAGGTGCGCAGTGCGACGGCGGTGCGGCAGTTGTCGATCAGCACGTGATGAACGCCATCGTAGATCGCGGTGGTCATCGTCACGTCGCCCGGCGCGACCACCTGCATCGTCACCTTGGTGCCGTCGCCGAGTTCCAGCGTGCGTCGCGCGCCGTCCCAGCCGGCGGCGCCGCCCCAATCCTTGATGTGCTTGCCATTGAGATTTTCATGCGCGCCCTCGCCCCAGTGCTGCACGCTGTTGCGGCGCGCCGGGTCGGTGACGGTGATCGTGTGTCCGTCGACGACGATGCGATAGCCGCCGGACGTGTCGACCGTGATCGGCGGACGCACGGCCGGCACGGCCTCGAAGCCGTCCGCGAAAGACGGACACGCGGCGTCGGCGCGCGTGGCGAGGCAGGCGAGGAGAAGAACAGGGGCGAGGCGCATGGCGGGTCCGATCGCGGGGGCTCGATGACCCCTGCGACGAATGGCGCCGGAACGGCTCAGGTCAGGGGCAGGCCGCCGCCGGCCGGTCGGCCCGTGCGCAGAGCGTCTCCAGCAGTTGCGCGGCGAAATCCCGGGTCGAGGCCGGCGGCTCGTCCAGCGCGGCCAGCACGCGGCGCATGCGGGCGGCAGGTGCAGCCACCTCATCGAAGCGTTCCTGCGCCAGCCCCACCGCCACGACCGCGGCCAGCGCGTTGACGAGGTAGGCGTGCGGCGCCTCGGCGTACAGGCGATCTGCCATCGCGAGCGCTTCCGGCGCCCAGGTGGCGGCCAGGTCGACGTCGCCACGGTCGAGCGCCATCCGCGCCAGATTCGTCATCGGCACCAGCACCATGACGTGGTCGCCCTTGAACGAGCGGCGGTGCATCGCGACCGCCTCCAGTTGCAGCGCGAGCGCTTCGTCTTCGTGGCCGCGCACCCAGGCCAGGCGGGCGCGGTTGTTGAGGATCACGGCCAGGTGCGGGCCGCCTTCGGGGTAGAGCGCTTCGAGCACCGGTTGCGCCTGTCGGTAAAGCGCATCGGCGCGGTCGAGATCGCCGCTGCCGCGCGCGGCCTGCGCCAGATTGGCGAGCGTGCGCGCCCGCTCCTCCTGCGCGGCGCGGTCGTCGCCGGCATCGATCGTGGCGGCCTTTTCGAGATAACCCAGGGCCTGGGCGGGTTGCTCGGCCACAAGATGCATCACGCCCAGATCGTTGAGCACGGCGGCGTGAAGCGGGGTGCCCGTTTGTCCGCTGCGCTCCAGCCGCGCGACCGCCTCGACGAACAGCTCGCGCGCCTCCGCAGTGGTTTCGTCGCGTTCCTTCAACACGCTGGCCAGCGACGACAGCGCCTGCACGCTGCGCGCATCGTCCGGGCCGAAGGCGCGCTCGGCGTCGCTGCGCGCCAGGCGCAACTGCTTTTCGGCCTGTTCGAGCCGGTAGCGCGCGAACTGGCTCTCGCCCAGGGCCGTGCGGATGGCGACCGACAGATCGGGCCGGCCGCCGAAACGCTCGTCCACTTTCGCGCTGGCCTCGTCGAGCGCTTCGCCGAGCGTGAGTTCGCTGCCAGCGGCGTAGGGACTCGACACGTTCAACACGTCGAGCAGGAAGGCGTTGACCTGCGCGGTGTCCTGCGCAGCGCGCCCGGCGCGCTGCGCCTGTTGCCAGGCGATGCCCGCGGCCGCCAGCAGCGCGAGCGAGGCGATCGCGGCCGCGGCGCTCGCCAGCCGATGGCGTCGCAGGAATCGCGCGGCGCGATAGCCGAAGGAATCCGGGTGCGCGAGCACCGGGCGGCGTTCGAGGTAGCGTTGCAGGTCGTCGGCAAGCGCCTGCGCGGTGTCGTAGCGCCGCGCCGGATCCTTGTGCATGGCCTTGGCGACGATGCGCTCGAGGTCGGCCCCGATCGCACCGGCGGGCCGCACCGCTGCGGCCCGCCGCAACGGCGCAGGATCGGTGTCGCACACCACGCGCTCGCTCTGCGCGGGGCTCAGTCCTTCGAGCGAGTACGGCCGCACGCCCGTCGCAAGTTCGTACAGCACGACGCCGAGCGAATACACGTCGGAGGCCGTGGTGAGCGGTTCCAGGCGCATCTGCTCGGGGCTCGCGTAGGCGGGCGTCATCGCGTGCAGCTGCGTCACGGTGTGCGTGCCGTCGCCGGGGTCGAGCGTGCGCGCGATGCCGAAGTCGAGCAGCCGGGGTTCGCCCGCGGCGTCGATCAGGATGTTGGCGGGCTTGAGGTCGCCATGCACGACGAGATGCCGGTGCGCGGCATGCACGCCGTCGCAGACGCGCCGCATCAGCGCGACGCGTGCGCGCACGTCGAGTCCCTGCGCCTCGCACCACGCCGCGAGCGGCTGGCCGTCGACGAATTCCATCGCCAGCCACGGCACGCCGGCCGGCGTGCTGCCGCCATCGATCACGCGCGCGATGTTGCGATGATCCAGGCGCGCGAGCAGGCGCCGCTCGGTGTCGAAGCGCGCCAGCAGTGCGGCGCGCGCGGCGGCGCCGAGCGCGGCATCGATACGCACGAACTTGATCGCCGCCGGCTGCTCGTAGGCGCCGTCCGCGCGCCGCGCCAGCCACACTACGCCCATGCCGCCGGCATCGAGCGGGCGTACCAGCGACCAGGCGCCCAGGCGCAGGCCCGCCACGAGTTCGCCGGCCGGCATCGCGGGCGCCGGCGTTTCGAGGAAGTTGGCCAGCGTGTCCTGGCGCGAAAGGATCTCCTGCACGCGCGTGCGCACGGAATCCGCGACGGTCTGCGCCCGCAGCCACGCACTGCGTTGCGTCGCGGGCTGCTGCAGCACGGCGTCGAGCAATCGCAGCACGTCGGCGTCGAACGTGTCGTCGGCCATGAGCGTCACCCCGTTTCCCCCGCGGGCAGTATAGTTCGGCGTCATGGAACCACGCGAACCGGCGCAGGTGACGGCGTGGCTCGACGATTGGCGCGCGGGCGACACCGCCGCGCGCGATCGCCTGGCGGCCGTGTTGTATCCCGAGCTGCGCGAGTTGGCGGCGCAGATGTTCCGGCGCGAGCGCGGCGATCACACCCTGCAGCCGACCGCACTGGTCAACGAAGCCTGGCTGCGCCTCGCCGGCCGTGCGCCGGAAACGACGGGCGGGCGGCGCGAACTGATGGCGATCGGCGCGCGGCTGATGCGCGAGATCCTGATCGACCACGCGCGAACCCGCGCACGCGCCAAGCGCGACCGCGGCGAACGCGTGACGCTGTCCGGCCTCGAACAGCCGGCCGCCGCGATCGATCTTCTCGACCTGGACACCGCGCTCGCGCGCCTGGAACGGATCGACCCGGTGAAGGCGCGCGTCGTGGAACTGCGCTACTTCGGCGGCCTGGACATCGAGGAAACCGCGCAGGCGATCGACGTTTCCGCGGCCACCGTGAAACGGCATTGGCAGGCCGCACGCCTATGGCTGCGCGACGCGTTGGCCGGCATCGAAAAGACGCCGTGAGCCTCGGCGCTGGCGGTGCGCCGGCTACTCGAAACCATCCCCGAACACCCACCGGCGTATCTCGTCGTCCAGGATGTTGACGCCGCCGCCCTGGAAGGTGATCGGGCAGGCCGGGAAGGTGCACTGGAGGTTGCTCCCGTCCCAGAACAGGATGTCGCCGAACTCTTCGGTCTGGCTGTCGTCGAGAATGTCGAAGGTGAGCACGTGTTGCTGGTTCGTGCCGCCCCCGTGCGCGAGGGTGTAGGAGGCGTCGACGTAGTCCACGCCCGGCGTCGCGTCGACCGCGACGAGGATGTAGGTGACCGTGAAGCCGCCCTGCACGGGTGCGGAGAGCGAGAACGTCGTGGTCACCTGGCCGACGGCATCGTTCTCGTCGATCCCGGTGCCGGTGCCGGTCATCACCGCGCTGTCGTCGTTCTGCAGGCCGAGCGTCAGGCCGGCGGCGACGCCGGGATGGAGCGCGGCATTCGGGTTCGGATCGCCGCCCGCGCCGGTCGAGGTCACGGCGAAGCCGAGCACGAAGGATTCGTCCGGTTCGACCATCGCGTCCGCGACGATGGGCAGCTCGAGCGTGGCGCTGGTTGCCAGCGCGGGGAATTCGACGGTGCCCGTGGCCGGCGCGGTGAAGTCGCCTCCGACGGTGCCGGCGCTGCCGGCCGCTGGCGCGAGCGTGTAGGCCAGCGTGACCGGCGCATCCGGCGCCGGGCTCACGGTCAGCGGGATGGCGAGGGTGCGCGTTCCGCCGTTGCCTTCGGAAGCGACGAGCGTGGGCAGCGCGCCGAAGGCGATGGTGGAGACGATGTCGTCGTTGCGCAGCGTGATGGTCAGCCCGGCCGCGACGGCCGGCGCGAGCAGCGCGTTGGGCTCGGTGTTCGCCGGCGGCAGCGTCGTCGTCACCGCGAACGCGAGGTCGAAGGCCTCGTCCGCCTCCGGGTCGTTATCCGCGTCGACATCGAAATTCAGCACGCCGCTCGTGCTGCCGGCGGGGAAAGTCACGCTGCCGGTGGCCGGGGAGAGGAAGTCCTGCGCCACCACGCCGGTGCTGCCGGCCGCGGGCGTCAGCATGTATTGCAAGGTCACCGCGCCGGTGGTCGCCTGGCTCATCGTCAAAGGAATGGACAGCGTGCGCGTCCCGTCGCCTTCGGGCGCGTCCAGCGCGGGCAAGGTGCCGAAGTCGATGGTGCCGATCGGGATGGTCTGGAAGTCCGCGCTGCAGCTGCGTGCCTGGCTCATCTGCACCGTGGCCGAAGGATTGCTGCCCGCGCCGGCGCAGGCGCCGCCCCAGCCGCCGAACGAGTGGCCCGCGGCCGGCGTCGCGGTCAGGCCGACGGAGATCGCGCTGCCTTCGCTGCTGTATTTCGCAGTGCACGAGCCGCCGGCGGAGGTGCACGCCGCGATGCCCCCGGCGTTGGCGGCGGGCAGCGAGTCGGAGGTCACGCTGCCGCCCGCGGCCGCCGTCACCGTCAACGTGTGATAGCGCAGTTCGACGGCGCCCGCATCGCACATGCCGCCCTGCGGCCGCGCGACGCCGCGTACGTCGGTGGCCGGGTCGGGTGTCGGGCAGGCATAGGCGTCCACCCCGATGCCGCCGGGCAGATGCGTCCCGAGCCGGTTGCCGTTGTCCTGCAACGGCCCGAGGTTCGATTGCGCCAGCGGCATGCCGGGCCCTTCGCAGGAAGTGTCGTCGCCCGCCTGTACGTTGCCGCCGCCGTCCCAGTTGCCCCCGAGGCCCGCGTAGCACTGCGGGCCCAGTGACGCCGCGCCCTCCGCCAGCAGGCTGCGGGTCAGCGTCACGCTGCCGGGGCTGGATGCAAGGCTGCCGGCGCGGTCCGAGGCGGTGTTCCCGGCGAAGGTGCTGTCGACGATTTCCGAAATGGTGCCGTAAGCGGCGACCGCACCGCCGCTGACCGCGCTGTTGCCCGAAAACGTGGTGTGGTGGACGTAGAGCCGGACGCCGGAAAGGGACAGCAGGGCGCCGCCATCGCCGCCGGTGGCGACGTTGCCCGACAGCGTGCAGCCGAAGAGCCGCAGCGTCCCGTGCCAGTGGAAGATGCCGCCACCCTCCGCGGCGCGGCCGTTGCGCACGGCGAGGCGGGACAGCACCGTGAAGCTGATGTCCGACACGAACACGCGCGTCGCATTGCCGCCGTCGAGCGCGACGCGATTGTCGCCCTCGACGGTCAATTCGAGGTTGATGTTGGATGTCGACGCCACGAGTGGCTCGCCGACCAGGATCGTCGTCACCGTGCCTGCAGGAAACGCCGCCGTGTCGAACACGATGGTGTCGTCGCCGGTGCCGGCGGCGCAGTCGGTTTGCGCCCCGTTGTCGGCGTTGGCATTCGCGAGCGCTTCGCGCAGCGTGCAGCCGCCGCCGGCGGCGACGGTGTCGGCCGCGCTCGTGACGGTGATGGTGGCGGCCTGTGCGCCTGGCACGAGAAGCGCGATGCCGAAGGCGGCCAGGGTCCAGCGAAGCAGCCAGCCGCGGCGCGGTGGACGGGCCGTAGCGATCATCGATGCCTCCGGGGCGTGGCGTGGCGTTGCGAGCCTTTCCGCACCCGACGAATGCCGTTTCGCGCGGATTTGCGACATGCCTTCCGGGTCCGGCTCTCGGGCCCGCCGATATACTCGTCCCGTCCTCCCAGGCGCGTTCCGATGTCGACACCGAATCCGGACGTGGTCGGAACCGTCGACGGCGAACGCAGCGTCGACGAACTGATCACGGATCTCTACGAGGAACTGCGCAGACTGGCCCGGAGCGAGCGTCGGCGCGGCGGATCGCCGCAGACCGTGGACACGACGGTGCTGCTCAACGAGTTGTACCTCAAGCTGGCGCAGACCGAGCGGCTGCGCTTCGGCGGTCCGCGCCCGTTCTTCGCCTATGCCGCGCAATCGATGCGCTACATCCTGATGGAGCGGGCGCGGCACCGCGCCCGGCTCAGGAGCGGCGGCGGCCTGCTGCGCATCTCGCTCACCGATCCGGGCGTGGAAGCCGCGTCGATCGATCCGGCCCAGGCGCTCGAACTCGACGCCGGCCTGCGCGCGCTGCAGCGGGAAGACGCGCGTGCCGCCGAAGTGGTGGATCTGCATTTCTTCGCCGGGCTGGGGCTGGAGCAATGCGCGCAACTGCTGGGCGTGACGCGCCGCACCGTCGATCGCGACTGGCAGTTCGCGCGCGCGTTCCTGCTGGCGCGCATGGCCTGACGCCGTGTCCCAGGGCGACGCTGCCGATCCGGTCGAAGGTGCGCCCGTCAGGGCAGCGCAAAGTCTGCGCGAGGCCTTCGAGCAGGCCGCCGCGCTGCCTGCCGCGGAGCGTGCCGGATGGCTCGAGTCCTGCGTTGCCGATCCCGAAACGCGCGCGCAACTGCGCGCGATGTTGGCGTTCGGTTCCGATCGCCCCAGCGTGCTCGATCAGACCGCCGCGACGCTGATCGTGCGCCTGGACGAAGCCGAAGCCGACGTCGCGCGCCTGATCGGTTCCTGCATGGGCCCGTTCCGGCTCGACGCGGTGCTCGGCGAAGGCGGCTCCTCGGTCGTGTTCCGCGCGCATCGGCAGATCGGCGACGGCCAGCAGATCGTGGCGCTGAAGCTGCTGCGCACGGGACTGAAGACGCCCGAGGCCCAGCGCCGCTTCCGGCGCGAGCAGGGCATGCTCACCCGGCTGAACCATCCGAACCTGGCCGGACTGATCGACGGCGGCATCGATGCGTCCGGGATTCCCTACATCGCGATGGAGTGGGTCGACGGTCTGCCGATCACCGAACACGCGCGACGACACGCCCTGCCCTTGCGTGCGCGCCTCGCCCTGATGTGCGAGGTGTGCCGCGCCGTGGACGCGGCGCATCGCGCGCTGATCGTGCATCGCGACCTGAAACCGTCCAACGTGCTGGTGACGCGCGGCGGCCAGGCGAAAGTGCTCGATTTCGGCATCGCGCTGCTGCTCGACGAGTGGGACGCCACTGCGGCGCAGCCGGAGGATCGCGCGCTGAGCCCCGGTTACGCGGCGCCGGAGCAATACCGCGCCGAGCCGATCACGCGCGCCACCGACGTCTATTCGCTGGGCGTGATCCTGGCCGAGATGCTCACCGGGAGGCGCTGGTCGGAAATCGAAGGCCCGCTTTCCAGCAGCGTGCGCGCTGCTGTGGGTGCCACCGGTCTGCCGCCGCCGCGCGAACTGGCGAGGGCCTTGCGCGGCGATCTCGACACGATCGTGGCGCGGGCGACGGCGGCGCTTCCGGAGCAACGCTATCGCTCCGCCGATGCGCTCGCCAACGATATCCAGTGCTACGTGGAGCAACGGCCGATCACGGCGCGTGCGTCCTCCAACGTCTACCGCGTGACGCGGTTCGTGCAGCGCCATGCGCTGGCCACGGGCTTCCTCGTCGTCGTGGGCATCGCCCTGATCGCCGCCGCCTGGGCCGTGATCGTCGAATCGCGCGAAGCGCGCCAGCAGGCGACGCGCGCGCTGATGGTGCGCGATTTCCTCGTGAGCCTGTTCGAGTCCGCCAAGGAAGAAACGCCGCGCGATCAGCGTCCCACGCCCGACGTGCTGGTACGCCGCGCGGCCGAACGCATCCGCGGCAACGCCGCACTGGCGGCGGCGACACGCTTCGAGCTGCTCCGCACGCTGGGTGAGGTCAGCGTCGCCAACGGCGACTACGCCGATGCCGAGCGTTTGTATCGCGACGCGGCCGACGTGGGCCGGATGATCTTCCGGCCCGATCACACCGAAGTGCTGGATATCGAACTGCTGCGCGCGACGCTGCTGCTCCGGCTCACGCGCTACCGCGAAGCCGCCGACGCCTACGAAGCCTGGTGGCCGCAGATCCTCGAGACCGATACCGCGGCCAAGGCCGAGGCGCTGTTGAACTATCCGAGCGCGCTGATGTTCTCCGCTCGCGTCGACGAAGCGCTGGCGATCGCGCCCGAGGCCGCGTCGCTGGCCGCGCGCTTCCACGGCCCGGGCACGGCGAAGGGCCGTGCGGCGCTGGTCATGCCGCCCAGCATGCTGATCGGTGCGGGACGCTATCGCGAGGCCATCCCGGCCTTCGAAGCCCTGATGCCGGGCTGGCGCAACGGCACCATCGCGCCGGGCCCGGCCTACGTCGAGGCGATCCGCGGACTGGCCGCCGCGCGCACCGCGATCGGCGACCTCGCCGCTGCCGATGCGCTGACGCGCGAGGGCGTCGACGTCGCCCGCCGCATCTACGAGCCACCGCACGATTGGCTCGCGCGCGCGCTGCTCGACCGCGGTCGCGACCTGATCCTGCGCGAACGCCTGGCCGAGGCCGAGCCGTTGCTGGCCGAAGCGCTGAAGATGTTCGAATCGGTCTACGGCCCCGGCCATCTTCGCATCGCGAACGTGATGCAGGCCTTCGGCGATCTGGCGCTCAAGCGCCGTCAGTACGGGCGCGCACTCGAGCACCTGCGCAGCGCGCGCGAATGGTGCGAAAAGCCCGGCCTGCCGCCGACGCGCACCTGCGCCACCACCGATCACAAGCTGGCGGAAGCCTATCTGGGCAGCGGCCGCATCGACGACGCGCGCAGGCACAACGACCGCGCCTACGAAACGGCCACAGCGCTGTTCGCGCACGACCATCTGTACACCGCGAAGATCCTGCGCCAGCACGGCGCGATCGCGCTCGCGCGCGGCGACGCGAAAGAAGCGCTCGCCACCTGCGAGGCGGCGCTCGCGATGCTCGCCAGGATGGGACAGGAGGCCGGCGACACCGCCGTGCTGGCGCGCTATCTGCGGGCGAAGGCACTGGAGGCCAGCGGCGACGATCGCGCGGCGTTGCAGGACATCGAACGTGCCCTTGCCGGCCAAGGAAGACTCGTGCCCGACAGCCGCCTGCGAGCAGCCGAGATGCTGATGTACAAGTCGGTGCTCGAGGCAAAACTCGGCGCGACCGACGCCGCTTCCGAAACGGCGCGCGAGGTCTCCTCATTGGGCGCGAACCGCAGCGACGTCGACGGCGCCGTGTGGGTGAGGTTCGAGGCGATGCCGCGCCGCTAGAAGACGATGCGCCGCGCGATCACGGCGCCTCGCCGTTTCTGCGCTCACCACCGCTGCATTGCGCGCGTGCGGATCGGCGTGATCGCAGGCCATCGAGCATCCCGCGCGACACGTCAGTCTCCGTGCGCCGCGGCATCCTTGGTGCGCAGCGCCGCCCTGGCGATGCGATCGGCGAATTCACCCAGATCCGTCGCGTTGGTGTTGCTCAGGATCACGATGGTGAGGTCGTCCGACAGCACGCGATAGAGCACGCCGTTCGCTCCCATGATCCCGCCGAAGCGCACCGCGGCGCGGAACGGACGGCCGTCGCCTTTCTGATCCCATATCCACAGCCCGTAGCCGTACTCGTCGAGCCCCGGGGTCA
>CAMLOR010000002.1 GCA_946481615.1 uncultured Aquimonas sp. | reverse complement strand
TGAAGCGCGAGGTCTACCTCGAGCAGGACGAGGCCATCGCCGCCTTCGAGAAGGCGCGCGACCTGCAGTTGAAACGCGGCTTCCAGATCATGTTCGCCCAAGGTGCGGAAGCGCCGCGATGAGGTTGGTCGTTCCCGCGCAGGCGGGAACCCAGCCACTCTTCGCATCGCCCCACCGTCCGCAAGTCACTGGATTCCCGCCTGCGCGGGAATGACGAGACCACCCGCGAGACCCGATGAACCTCACCAACGACCGCTTCCTGCGCGCCCTGCGGCGCGAACCCGTCGACTGCACGCCGGTCTGGATCATGCGCCAGGCCGGACGCTACCTGCCCGAATATCGCGCCACCCGCGCGAAGGCCGGCAGTTTCCTGACGTTGGCCAAGACGCCGGAACTCGCCTGCGAAGTCACGCTGCAGCCGCTGGCGCGGTTCGATCTCGACGCCGCCATCCTGTTCTCCGACATCCTCACCGTGCCCGATGCGATGGGCCTGGGCCTGTATTTCGCCGAAGGCGAAGGCCCGAAGTTCGAACGGCCGATCACCAGCGAAACGCAGATCGCGCAGCTTGCCGTGCCCGACATGGAGATGGATCTCGGCTACGTGATGGACGCCGTGCGCCTCATCCGCCGCGAACTGCGCGGTCGCGTGCCGCTGATCGGGTTCTCGGGCAGCCCCTGGACGCTGGCCTGCTACATGATCGAAGGCGGCGGCAGCGAGAATTTCTCGAAGATCAAGGCGCTCGCCTACGACAATCCGGCGGCGCTGCACCGGCTGCTGGAAGTCACGACGCAAGCCGTGATCGCCTACCTCGCCGCGCAGCGCGCGGCCGGCGCGCAGGCGCTGCAGGTGTTCGACACCTGGGGCGGCGTGCTCTCGCCCGCGCTCTACCGCGAATTCTCGCTGCGCTACCTCACGCGCATCGCGCAGGAACTGCCGCGCGGCGAAGGCGCCGAACGCACGCCGTTGATCCTGTTCGGCAAGGGCAACGCGCCGTATCTGGAAGAACTCGCGATGAGCGGCGCCGAAGGCATCGGCGTGGACTGGCTGGTGTCGCTCGAGGAAGCGCGGCGCCGCACCGGCGGCAAGGTCGCGCTGCAGGGCAACCTCGACCCGACCGTGCTGTACGCCAAGCCCGATGCCATCCGCGCCGAAGTCGGCGCCGCGCTCGAAAGCTACGGCAAGGGCAACGGCCACGTCTTCAACCTCGGCCACGGCATCTCGCCCGACGTGAATCCGGAGCACCTCAAGGTGCTGATCGACGCGGTGCATGCGTTGAGCTGGCCGTATCACGGCTGACAGCGCGACTGGGCGATGGTGCCGCCGCTTTCTCGCCCGCGCCCCCTCACCCGTTCGGGGTGAGCCTGTCGAACCCGGGCCTCGAGGCAACGGTTCGACAGGCTCACCGCGAACGGCTGTCGCGGGACGAGCGCCAACGGATTCTTCGCGCCCGCGTCCGCCGGATCACGTAATCTGCGCGCCATGCCCCGCCCTTCCCAACCCGCGCGGCTGGTGCTTGCGGCCGCCGTCGTGCTGCTGGTGGCCGCGCTCGCCTTCACGCTGCTGTCGGCGGCCGATTCGGCGCTCTCGGTGTGGCAGCGGCTGGAAGCGATGCCGGCCTGGATGCGTTACGCCTACCTCGTCGCGCTCGGGGCGCTCGGGGCCGGCGGGGCCTGGCTCGTGTGGCGGCTGTTGCATCCGCGCGCGACGCGCGTGCCGAAGCCTGCGCCGATCGATCGCGGCGCGCTCGAAGCGCGCATCGAACGCGTCGAGCGCGATGCCGCCACGCAACTCCGGACGGCCGGCCACCGTGAAAGCGACGCCGCCGCGCAGGCGCGCCGCGAACTGCAGGACCTCGACACCCGTCGCGCACAGGGCACGGTGCAGATCGCACTGTTCGGCGAAATCTCCAGCGGCAAATCCAGCCTGTTGCGCGCCCTCGCGCCGCAGGCGCAGCCCGCGATCGGCGTCACCGGCGGCACCACGCAGACGGTCTCGCGCCATCGCGGCGTGCTGCCCGATGGCCGCGAACTCGAAGTGGCCGACGTTCCCGGCACGCACGAGGCGAACGGCGAAGTACGAGCGGCCCTGGCGCAGGCCGAAGCCGCCCGCTCGCACGCCGTCGTGTACGTGGCCGACGGCGACCTCACGCGCGCACAGGACGCCGAACTGCGCGCGCTCGCAGGCTACGGCCGTCCCGTGCTGCTCACGCTCAACAAGATCGACCGTTACCGCAGCGACGAACGCGCCGCCCTGCTCGCACGCCTGCAGCAACGCTACGCGCCGCTCGGCGCCCGCGTCGTGACGGTGAGCGCGGGCTTCGAGGAAACCGTGACGCGCGAGCTGCCGGACGGCACGCAGGACCGCATCGTGCGCGAACGTCGCGCGGAAATCGCCGCGCTGCAACGCCAGCTCGGCACACTCGCGCGGGCCGGCGCCACGGCGCTGGAGCCCGGACGCGAGGCCGCGCTGTTCGCGCACGTCGACGCCGGGCTGGCGCAGGCCGAACGCGAACAGCGCGCGCAGCGCAGCGAGGCCACGGTCGCGAAGTACACGCGCCGCGCCATCGTCGGTGCGCTGGCCGCGGTGGCGCCCGGCACCGATCTCGTGATCCAGGGCGCCCTCGCCACGGCGCTGGTGCGCGAACTGGCGGCGATCCACCAACTGCCGGTTCGCGATCTCGACATCGACGCCTTCCTGGCACGTGCCGGCGGCCTCGTGCGCACCACCACGTCCATCACGCTGGCGGTGGCAGGCAATGCGCTCAAGGCTTTCCCGGGCTTCGGCACCCTCGGCGGCGGGCTGCTGCATGCCGTGGCCTACGGCCTGATCTTCGACAGCCTCGGCCGCGCCGTGGCGCAGACCCTGGCCGAAACCGCCGCGCTCGATCGCGAAGCGACCCTGCACGCCTTCCGCGACGGCCTGGAGCAGCCGGCCGCCGAACGCCTCAGGACGCTGGCGGCGCTGGCACTCGATGCCTGGCGCGAGCGCGACGCGACGAACCCCGGCCAGGAAGCGTCCCGATGAGCATGAAAACCCTCTGCTGTGCGCTGTGCCTGTTGCTGGCCGCCGGCCTGGCCCGTGCCGAGTCGAAGCGTTACGAGATCGATCCGGTGCACACCCGCATCGCGTTCGCCTGCAAGCATCTGCGCTTCTCGAACGCGCTCGGCACTTTCGCGCATCCCACCGGCACGCTGTGGTTCGACGAGAAGGACTGGGGCACGGCGCGCGTCGAAGTCACCATCGACATCGCGACGCTCGACCTGGGCGACGAAGAATGGAAGCAGCGCATGCTCAAGCGCGATTTCTTCCACGTGGAGAAATTCGCGCAGGCGCGCTTCGAATCCACCGGCGTTGAAAAAATCGACGAGCGCCGCATGAAGGTGGCCGGCGAGCTCACGCTGCGCGGCAAGCGCGCGCCCGTCACGCTGGAAGTGACGCTCAACGACGTCGACCGTCACCCCTACACGTTCAAGAACACGGCCGGATTCTCGGCGCGCGCCGTGCTGAAACGCTCGGAATTCGGCATGATCTCGCTGCCGAACGTTGTGGCCGACGAGGTCGAGCTGCGCATCGAAGTGGAAGCCACCCGCGCCAAGGGAGACGACTGATGGGGGCACGCAATACGCCGGAACAGTGGGGCTGGATTGCCAAGACGCTGCACTGGGCCACGGCGCTCGGCGTGATCGGCCTGGTGATCGTCGGCCTCTGGATGGACGAGCTGCCGAATTCGCCCACCAAGGTGAAGGTGTACGCGCTGCACAAATCGGTCGGGCTCACCGTGCTGGCGATCGTGGTGCTGCGCCTGGTCTGGCGCTTCGTCGACAAGCGGCCGCCCTACCCCGCCGGCATGCCGCCGTGGCAGAAGGCGGCCTCCGAGATTTCGCACGGGCTGCTCTACCTGTTGCTGCTGTCGCAGACGCTGTCGGGCTGGCTCTACAACTCGGCCTCGAACTTCGCGCTTCAGTGGTTCGGACTGTTCCCGGTGCCGCGGCTGAGCGGGCCGGATCCGGAACTCAAGCATCTGGCGCACGATATCCACGAAACCGGTTGGATCGTCCTGGCCATCCTGTTGTCGATCCATGTGGCCGCCGCGCTCAAGCACCATTTCGTCGACCGCGACGTCACCCTGGCGCGCATGACGCCGGGCGTGGCGCCGCCCCTGCCGAAGGAACCCGCTCCATGATCGTGCGCCGCCTGTTGCCGCTGATGCTGTTCGCCGCCACGACTGCCACGGCCGCGGATTGGAACGTGTTGCCGGCGGAATCCTCGCTGCGGTTCGCCGGCAGCGCGCAGGGCGAGGCTTTCGACGGCGCGTTCAAGACCTTCGACGCGAAGATCGCCTTCGATCCCGCGCAGCTGGCCGGCAGCCGGTTCGATGTCACGGTCGATCTTGCTTCCGCCGACACGCAGAACGAAGAACGCGACGGCACGCTGAAGGACGCCGATTTCTTCGACGTGGCGAAGACGCCGAAGGCCACGTATGTCGCCGATCGCTTCGTCGCCAAGGGCACCGGCTTCGAGGCACAGGGCACGCTCACGCTGCGCGGCGTCGCCAAGCCCGTGACGCTCGAATTCACCTGGACGCCCTCGGCCGGCGGCGCCACGCTCGAAGGCCGCGCCACGCTCGACCGCACCGCCTTCGGCGTGGGCGGCGGCGACTGGACCGATCCGGAAATGATCGCGCACGAGGTCGAAGTCACCACGAAGCTGGTGCTGCAACCCGCCTCCTGATGCGCTGGAGCGAGCGCGTGCGGCGCTGGTTCGGGCGGGGCGCAGCGCCCGCCGCGCCGCGCGACGAAGGCCATCTTGCGCAGGCGGCGGGCAGCCTGCGCGCGCTGCTCGCCGATCGTTCGATCCCCGCCGACGTGCGCGACGCGCTTGCCGCCGACTACGCGCAGGTGGAAGCCATGCTCGACAAGATCGAGCACGGCCATCTGCACCTGGCCGCGTTCGGGCGGGTGAGCGTGGGCAAGTCGGCGGTGCTCAACGCGCTGCTCGGACGCGACGCCTTCGAGGTCGGCGTGCTGCACGGCACGACCGCGCACGCCGCCGGCCAACCGTGGCAGGAAACGCAGGACCAGGGCGTGCATCTGATCGACACGCCCGGCATCAACGAACTCTCCGGCGAAGAACGCGAAAAGCTCGCCTACGAAGTGGCCGGCCGCAGCGATCTGGTGCTGTTCGTGGTGGACGGCGACATGACCTCGGTGGAAGTCGATGCCTTGCAGGCGTTGGCGCGCACCCAGCGCCCGCTGCTGCTGGCGCTCAACAAGGCCGACCGCTACACCGCGGCACAACGCGCCGAGTTGCGGGCGAAGCTGCTCGAACACGCACGCGGCGCGGTGCAGCCGGAAAACCTCGTCGAAGTGATGGCGCTGCCCGCGCCCGAACGCGTGCTGCAGGTGCAGGCCGACGGCAGCGAACGCGAGCTCGAACGCGAACGCCGCCCCGATGTTTCGGCGCTCAAGGCGCGCATCCTCGCCATCCTCGAAGCCGAGGGAAAGACACTGGCCGCGCTCAACGCGGCCCTGTTCGCCGGCCGGCTCTCGGACGAAGTCGGCGAACGTCTCACTGCGTTGCGGCGCGGACTCGCCGAACGCGTGACGCGGACCTATTGCCTCGCCAAAGGCATGGCCGTGGCGCTCAATCCGGTGCCGGTGGCGGATCTTCTGGCCGCGGCCGCGCTCGACGTGGCGCTGGTGATGCATCTGTCGCGCATCTACGGCCTGCCGCTGACGCGCGCCGAGGCCGGCAAACTCATCGCCACCATCGCCGCGCAACTGGCGGCGCTGATGGGTGCGATCTGGGGCGTGCATCTGGTGGCCTCGGCGCTCAAGGGCGCCAGCGCCGGACTTTCGACGCTAGTCACGGCCGGCGCGCAGGGCGCCTTGGCGTGGTACGCCACCGTCCTCATCGCGCGCGCCGCCGAGCGTTACCTCGCCGCCGGCAAGAGCTGGGGCGACCAGGGGCCCAAGCGCGTGGTGCAGGACATCGTCGAATCGCTCGACCGCGATTCCATCCTGCGCGAGGCGCGCGGCGAGATCCTGGCGCGCCTGAAGCGCTGAGACTCAGATCGTCGCGTCGCGGTACGCGCGGAGCACGGCGTTCATGCGCGTCTGCCAGCCGGCCCCCTGGGCGCGATACCAGTCGAGCACGTCCTTGTCGACGCGCAGGGCGATCTGCTGCTTCTTCTCCTCGGCGGGCTTCGCGGGCCGGCCGCGCTTCGCGCGCAGCTCCGCCACGCCCGTGTGCGGCGTGGCCTTCGACCAGAACTCGCGCGTCGATGCCTTCGACTTGTGATCGTAAGGCACGTCAGTGCGGCGGGAAGGCGTCGAACCAGGCTTGTCTTTCATGGCGCGTGGCCTTGCGGCAGGAGATGAAACGCGGGCCGCCGGTACGGTCCGTCCACACCAGGACCACGATCTCCCGGCCGATGCAGCCCAGGCTCACCAGCCGCTGCTCGTCGTATCCGCGCGGGTCTTCGCGCGTGAGCATCGGCCCTTCGAAGATCTCGCCGCAGCGGGCGAGATCGATGCCGTGCTTGCGCAGGTTGCCGCGCGCCTTCGCGGGATCGTGGTCCAAGCGACGCTTTTATCGTATATGCGATAATTCGTGCGCGCAAGGTCGCACTCCCGCTGCGGAGAACGAGCGGGCCGCCGCTGATGGAACTTTTCAACCCGCGATGAAACCCGCCACGCGCGCGGCGTCGAAGGGCCAGTCCAGTTCCGCACCGTCGCTTTCGCGGCGCAGCACCGGGATGCGGGTGCCGTAGCGGGTTTCGAGCGCCGGGTCGCCGTCGATGAATACCGATTCGAAGTCGGGCGTGCGGGCGCGCGCCAGCTCGTCGAGGGCGAGGTCGCACAGGTGGCAGTCATCGCGCTGGAACAGGGTCAATCGCATGCGGCGCTAGAATAGGCGACTTCCCCGGATCGCATCGACATGGCCGTCAGCACCTTCGACCTGTTCAAGATCGGCATCGGGCCGAGTTCCTCGCACACGGTGGGCCCGATGCGCGCCGCCGCGCGCTTCGTGCAACGCTGGCTGGAGGAACCCGGCCGCCTGCAGGACGTGGCGCGCGTGCGTGCCGAGGTGTTCGGTTCGCTCGCCCTCACCGGCCGCGGGCACGGCACCGACAAGGCCGTGCTGCTGGGCTTCGAGGGGCACTGGCCGAACGCCATCGACCCGGACGTGATCCCCGCCACGCTGGCGCGCATCCGCGGCGAGAAGAAGATCCGCCTCGCCGGCAGGCAGGACGTGACCTTCGACGAGAAGCGCGATCTCGTCATGAACAAGCGCCAGAAACTGCCGTACCACACCAACGGCATGCGCTTCTCGGCCTTCGACGCCAGCGAACAGCTGATCGCCACGCGCGACTACTACTCGGTGGGCGGCGGCTTCGTGGTGAACCAGGACGAGGCCGCGGAAGACCGCATCGTGGCCGACACCACGGAACTGGCCCATCCCTTCCACACCGGCGACGAACTGCTGCGCCAGTGCGAGAAGCACCGGCTCAGCATCGCCGCGCTGATGTTCGCCAACGAACACGCGTGGCGCGACGGCGAATCGGTGAAGGCCGGCCTGCGCGAGATCTGGAGCGCGATGCAGGCCTGCGTGCAGCGCGGCATCCGCGAAGAAGGCACGTTGCCCGGTGGCCTGCACGTGCCGCGCCGCGCGCCGGCGCTGCATCACGAACTGGCCTCGCGGCCGGAAGCCGCCATGCGCGACCCGCTCACGGTGCTCGACTGGGTGAACCTCTACGCGCTGGCCGTGAACGAAGAAAACGCCGCCGGCGGCCGTGTCGTCACCGCGCCCACCAACGGCGCGGCCGGCATCATCCCGGCGGTGATGCACTACTACGACCGCTTCATCCCGAACGCCAGCGAGCAGGGCATCTTCGACTTCCTGCTCACGGCCGCGGCGATCGGCATCCTCTACAAGGAAAACGCCTCGATCTCCGGCGCCGAAGTCGGCTGCCAGGGCGAGGTCGGCGTGGCCTGCTCGATGGCCGCCGCGGGATTGACCGCCGCGCTCGGCGGCACCCCCGGACAGATCGAGAATGCCGCGGAGATCGGCATGGAGCACAACCTCGGCCTCACCTGCGATCCGATCGGCGGTCTGGTGCAGATCCCCTGCATCGAACGCAACGCGATGGGCGCGGTGAAGGCGATCAACGCCTCGCGCATGGCGCTGCGCGGCGACGGCAAGCACAAGGTCTCGCTCGACAAGGTCATCAAGACCATGCGCGACACCGGCCGCGACATGCAGGACAAATACAAGGAAACCTCGCGCGGCGGGTTGGCGGTGAACGTCATCGAGTGCTGAAACCCGAGGCGCCAGCTCAACCGGCCCCACTACGAATCGTTGTCGCGAGGCACCGCACTTCTCCCTCCCCGCTCGCGGGGGAAGGCCGGGATGGGGGCACTACACGCTCCGAACGGTTGCCGCGTCTGCCGTGCGCTAGCGTAAGGAGCGCGCGATCGCCAGCACATCGTCGAGTAGCGCCGCCGCGGTGACTTCGGCGCCGGCGCCGGGGCCTTGCAGCACCAGCGGCCGATGGCGGTAGCGGTCGGTCCAGATCGCGACGCGGTTGTCGCAGCCTTCGCCTTGCAGCAGGGGATCGTCGGCGGGCAAGGCTTCGAGCGCGATACGCGCGATGCCGGGCTGCCAGCGTGCGATGTAGCGCAGCGCGTGGCCCTCACGCAGGCGTTGGGCGAGATCGGCGTCGGAAAGATCGGCGAGCGATTCGACTTCGACGTCGCGCGTGTCCAGTGCATCGCCCGCCGTGCGCGCGAGGATCAGCAGTTTGCGGCGCACGTCTTCGCCCGAGAGATCCTGGCGTGGATCGGGTTCGGTGTAGCCCAATGCCTGCGCTTCGGCCACCAGCGTCGAGAATGGCGTGCGTCCGTCGTGTCGCGCGAGCAGCCACGCGAGCGAGCCCGAGAGGGAACCGGCGATGGCGCGGATGCGATCGCCGCCGGCGCGCAGTTCACGCAGCGTGCGCAGAATCGGCAGGCCGGCGCCCACCGTCGCCGCGTCGCCGTAGCGCGCGCCGCCCGCCAACGCATCGCGCACCGCGTTCCAGCGCGCCAGCGCGCCGCCGGTGGCGAGTTTGCTCGCGGTGACCACGTCGATGCCTGCGGCCAGCCATTCCGCATGGCGTGCCGCGATGGCTTCGCTGCCGGTGGCATCGATCACGATGCGGCGGCCGCGTGGACCGAGCGCAGCGATGGTGGCGTCGATATCGGCGGGGAGGCTGGCCGGTTCCTGCGTCGCGCCTGAAAGTGCCGCCTGCGGATCGAGGCGCAGGCGGGAGTTCGCGACGGCGGCCAGGCGCAAGGCGCGGGCGTCGTCGTGGACGGGCGCCAGACGCGCGAGGCGCTGCAGGAACGCGGTGCCGACGGTGCCGGTACCGAGCAGGGCGAGGCTGGCGGAATGCGCTGCCGCGCGCAGGTTCCAGCGTGGCAGGTGATCGAGGCGGCGGCCCGCACCACCCTCAAGCAGCTGCGCGCTCAGTGATGTCCGCGTGGAGGCGCAAGTCGCTGGATTCCCGCCTTCGCGGGAATGACGAGGCCCTTCGTCGTCCCCGCGCAGGCGGGGACCCAGGTGCGAGGCATTGTGTTGTGCAGGAGCATTCCCGTCCTCGCCCGAAGGATGCCGCGGCAAGACGTCGTGCCCGGCACCTGGATTCCCGCCTTCGCGGGAATGACGAGCCGCATCGCAAGATGGGCGTGCCTCTTCGCCGGAATGACGGGTCTCCTCGCGGGATGGACGCGCAGGCTCCGCGCAACGACGAAGCTCGAGACTCATGCCGTCACCGCCGCGCCGCGTTTGGCGCGCGCGCAGCGCAGCGCGCGTTCGAGGCCGGCGTCGAGATCCGCGGCCAGATCCTCGGCCGCCTCGATGCCGACCGACAACCGCAGCAGCCCATCGGAAATTCCGGCAACGGCACGCGCTTCGGCGCTCATCGCCGCATGCGTCATCGTGGCCGGATGCGCGACCAGGCTTTCGACGCCGCCCAGCGATTCGGCCAGCGTGAAGCATTGCAGTCCGTCGAGGAAGGCGCGCACTTCCGCTTCGCCGCCACGCAGCTCGAAGCTCAGCATCGCGCCGTAACCGCCCTGTTGTCGCGTCGCCAGCGCGTGCTGCGGATGCGACGACAGCCCCGGGTAGTACACGGCGGCTACCGCCGGATGCGCGACCAGACGCTCGGCCAGTTCCGCCGCGTTCTCCTGATGCACGCGCAAGCGGGCCTGCAACGTGCGCAGGCCGCGCAGCGTGAGGAAGGCGTCGAAGGGCGACCCGGTGAGGCCGAGCGCGTTCGCCCACCACACGAGTTGTTCGTGCAGCGCTGCATCCTTTGCGATCACCGCACCGCCCACGACATCACTGTGCCCGTTGATGTACTTGGTGGTCGAATGCACCACGACATCGGTGCCCAGCGAGATCGGTTGCTGCAGTGCGGGCGAGAGGAAGGTGTTGTCGACCACCACCAGCGCGCCCGCGGCGTGCGCGGCGTCGGCCACGTGGCGGATGTCGGTGAGGCGCAGCAGCGGGTTCGAAGGCGTTTCGATCCACACCAGCTTCGGGCCGGCGGCGAGCGCCGCGGCCAGCGCGCGCGGATCGTTGTAATCGATGGTGGCGAGCGTGAAGTGGCTCTTCTTCGCCAGCGCGTTGAACAGCCGCCAGCTGCCGCCGTAGCCGTCGTGCGGAACGACGAGCAGATCGCCCGGCGAAAGCAGCGCCAGCACCAGCGTCACCGCGGCCATGCCCGTGCTGGTGACGACACCGCCGGCGCCGCCCTCGAGTTCGGCCAGCGCATCGCCGAGCTGATCACGCGTCGGATTGCCGCTGCGCGTGTAGTCGTAGCGGCGCTTCTGCGCGAAGCCTTCGAAACTGAAATTGGTGGAGAGCACGATGGGCGGCACGACGGCGCCGTGCGCGGCGTCGCAGTCGATCGCGGCACGCACCGCCGCGGTGGCGGGGGCGCGGCTCATCGCACCTCCTCCAGCGCGTTGCGCAACGCGGCGTCGACGGCCGCGGTTTCCTTGAGGAAGGCATCGTGGCCGTAGCACGAGTCGATGGTCTGCAATCGACATCGCGCGGCACATGCGGCCAGTGTTTCGAGATCGGCCAGCGGCACGATCTGGTCCTGCCGCACCGCGATCAGTTCCAGTGGCACATGCAACTCCGCCGGTTCGACGCGCTGCAGGTCGATCGATTCGGAAAGGCGCAAGTAAGCCGTCGGCGTGAAGCGCGCCACGAAGCGCGGGCCGATGGCGTCGAAATAGTCTTCGACCGCGAAGCGCGCGCCCTGTGCGTCCACGTTCGGTGCCGCATCGAAGCGCGCGCCGAATTCCTCGCCGCTGCGATAGCCGATCACCGCCAGCGAGCGCGCCAGCGCCAGCGCCTCGCGCACGCCGCCTTCGCTGCGGCCGAGCGCCACGATGCGGCGCTGGATCACGCGCAGCGCCGTCACCTGCGGGTGCGAGCAATGCGCGCCGCTCACCGCGACGAGCTTGCGCACGCGCGCCGCGTGACGGGCGGCGAACTGCAGCCCCACCATCGCGCCGTACGAGGCGCCGACGAAGGCGTGCAGGCGCGAGATGCCGAGTTCGTCCAGCACCGCGGCCAGGGCGTCGGCCTGGTCGGAGGGATCGAGCGTGCAATCGAGCGTGCCGTCGGCGCCGAGCCAGTCGATCGACAGCACGCGGCGGCGCGTGGTGTCGATGGCGCGGCCATCGCCGACCTGCGCGTCCCACCAGCCGGCTTCCGGATGCACGGTGCTGGCGGAGGCGTGGCGGGTGGCGGAAATGCCGCCCTGCACCGCGATCACCGGCGCGCCGGCGGCGCCGTGCAGTTCCCAGGCGATGCGCACGCGGCGCGGGCCGGCGTGGCGCAGCGCGAGGTCGACGCTCGCGATTCCGCGCGTCGCGCGCGACGGTTCGCAGGCATCGAAGTCGAAAGCCGCCGGTTCCGCGGTGGATTCGAGCAGGGTGGCGTGGGGGGCGAGGCTCATCGTCGTGCTCCGTGCAGTGATCCGGGGGATCCCGACGAGCATTCCGCGGTTGGAACCGACGAAGGCGGCACGGCCGTGCGCAGCGGGCGCACGGCGGCTTCCATCTTCCGGTGGGCGCGGACGCCCCCGCAGGATTTGGCACCTTCGGGCGCTTGCGCGTCCTGGGTTGCCCCGGCTTCCAAGGGCCTGTCCCTCAGCCGGTCTCGATGGGATTGCGGGGCCTACTCTGCACCCCTCCGTCGCGCTTGTCAATCGCTTCATGCGGATCAAGCGATGGGTCAAATGCGGCGAGGGTTTCGTTACACTCGCCGCGACTTTTCATGGACTCGCGCATGTTCCGCCGCCTCGGTGTCGCCGTCGCCTTGCCCGTCCTGCTCGCGGCCTGCACCGCCGCGCCGCCGCCCAAGGCCGCGTCGCCGCCCGATGGCGACGGCCTCGCCGCCACCGCGGTGGACGAAGCCTTCGTCACGGCCCTCAGCCCGGTCGACAACATCGATTCGATCGCCACCTGGACCACGCCCGAAGGCGGCACCTGGCTGATCGCCACCGCCAAGGACAGCGGCCAGCTGATCGTGTTCGACGGCGATTCGGGTGCCAAGCTGCGCTCGGTGGGCGCGCCCGGCGCTGCCCCGGGCCAGTTCTCGCGGCCGAACGGCATCGTCGTTTTCGGCGATCTCGTCTTCGTCGTCGAGCGCGACAACCATCGCGTGCAGGTGATGGAGCTGCCCGATTTCGTTCCGGTCGCCACCTTCGGCGAGGCGGAACTGCTCAAGCCCTACGGCCTGTGGCTGCGCGAGCAGGCGCCGCTCGAACTCGAAGTGCTGGTCACCGACAGCTACCAGACCGCCGACAACTCGGTGCCGCCGCTGCAGCAGCTCGATCGCCGCGTGAAGCGCTTCGCCGTCACGCTCGACGGCGAAGGCCGTGTGCATGCACAGTTGTTGCAGGCCTTCGGCGACACCGGCGAGGCCGGCGCGGTGCGCTGGATCGAAAGCATCGCGGGCGATCCGCAGCACGACCGCCTGCTGATCCCCGAGGAATACATCGAGGAAGAGCCCGGCGAGATCCGCCTCTACGACATGGTCGGCAACTATCTCGGCGCGGATCTTGGCAGCGGACTGTTCGGCGGCCAGCCCGAAGGCATCGCGCTCTACGACTGCGCCGACGGCTCGGGCTACTGGATCGCCACCGACCAGCAACTGCATTCGAACCGCTTCCATGTGTTCGACCGCGTGACGCTGGAGCATCTGGGCAGCTTCCACGGCAACACGGTGCAGTTCACCGACGGCGTGGCGCTGCATCCCTTCCCGACCGCGCGCTTCCCGGCCGGCGTGTTCTACGCCGTGCACCACGACCAGGGCGTGGTGGCCTTCGATTGGCGCGACGTGGCCGAAACGCTCAACCTGCGCGCGGGCTGCGCGCAGTAAGGCGATGCGCGCCGTCGTGTTCGTCGCGCTGCTGGCGGCCGCGTTGCCGCTGCAGGCGAAGAAGGTCTACAAGGTGGTCGATGCCCAGGGCATCACCCACTACACCGATCGCAAGCCCGAAGGCGAAACCGACTTCGTGGCCATTCCCGTGCGCGCCGAATCGCAGCAGATCGCGGCGCTGCGGCTGGAAGGCGAGATGGCGCAGCGGCGCGCACTCGTGCAGAACCGTCTGTACGGCCCGATCGAGGTGGAACTGCGCTTCACCGAGCAGACCAACACCGTCTCGGAACCTGCGCTGCCTGCGCGCTTCGTAGTGCCGGGCGGCCAGGAAGCGGCGCTCGCCACGTTCCATCCTGGTGACAACCGCCGGGGCGGCAGTTTCGCGCTGGAGATGAAGGCGGTGCCGGGCGACCCGGCCGCGCAGCCCGACGGCACCGTGTACCGGCTGCCGCTCGACACTTCGGCCTTCCGCATCGATCAGGGCTTCGACGGCAAGTTCAGCCACACCGATGCGCAATCGCGCTACGCCATCGATTTCGCCGCCGACGAAGGCACGCCGGTGACCGCGGCGCGCGAAGGCGTGGTGATGCAGGTGGAGGACGATTTCGAAGGCGCGGGACTCAACCGCGAGAAGTTCGGCGCGCGCGCCAACCAGGTGCGCATCCTGCACGTCGACGGCACCATGGCGGTGTACGCGCACCTGCAGCCCGAAAGCGTCGTGGTGCAGCCAGGCCAGCGCGTGCGCACGGGCCAGCGTCTCGGCGGTTCCGGCAACACCGGTTATTCGAGCGGACCGCACCTGCATTTCGCGGTGCAGATCAACGCCGGCATGGAGACCCGTTCGATCCCGATCGCGCTGGAAGGGCCGGCGGGCCGCATCGCCATCCCGGGCGAGTGAGAGGTCGGGGCGCGGGTTCGACAGGCTCACCCCGAACGGTTGTCGCAGCCGCCCTTCGACAGGCTCACCGTTCACGGTGAGCCTGTCGAACCGCTGCCTCGCGCTCACGGATAACTGAAGCTCGCCGCCAAGGTGAGCTCGCCGGCATTGCGCATCGGCACGAGCTGCGTGCTGCGCTTCTCGTCCGCGGTGCCCTCGGCGCCGATCACGGTGAGGCTGGCGACGGTGAGGTCTTCGCTGCCGCTGCCGCCGTAGTAGTTCACGTAGACCAGGTAGCGCCCCGGCAGCGGCGTCGGCGTCGAGAAGATCTCGGGCCCGAAACCCGTGGTGACGTCGACGTCGAGCGCACCGCCGTTCGCCAGCACGCGTCCGCCGTACCAGGCATGCGCGCCATCGGGCGTGATCACGTGCAGGTCGAGATCGGTGTTGTCGCTGTCCCAGGCCAGCAATACGCGCAGCCGCGCCGGCACCTCGCCCGCGCCGCTGGCGTGGAACTGCACGCGGTGCGAAGCGCTGCGATCGGCGTCGCGCACTTCGACGCTGTTGCTGCCGCCGTTGAAAATGTAGGGACGGTCGAAGTTGCCGGCCTCGTCGATCTTGAGCGGCATGGCGGTGCCGTTGACCACGAGCAGCGCGGGATTCTTGGGCTCCATGGCCAGGATCTGCCCGCGGATGCGCGCGGCATCCGACTGCGCTTCGGGCGTGTTGACGCTGGACGCCGGATAAGCGACCGCTTGCGTATAGGCGACGGCTTCACCGTCGCCGCGCCGCCAGCCGCCGACCGGTGTGTCGATTCGCACCTGGGCGCCGGCCGAAGCCGCCAGCAACAGCGCGGCGCAGGGAAGCAGACGGATCATCGTTTCACTCCAGCAGCAGGCGGCGCGCGAGCGCCTCGACATAGGTTTCGTCCTGGCCGTTCGGATGCGCTTCGAAGGCCAGGTGCAGGTATTCGTGCACGAGATCGAGCCGGTCCTGCTGGCTCGACAGCGCGCGCACATGGATGCGCCGCTGCGCGCGTTCGACGTGCGGGCGGCCGCCGGCCAGCATGCAGACCTCGAAATCGCGCGTTTCGGCGTAGCCAATCTCGCGGTCGAGCCGGGGACGCCAGCCCGCCAGCCGCGCCAGCAACCAGTCGCGCGCGGCGGGCAGTGGGCGGCACGCCTGCACGGGGTTGTCCCAGCGCGCCAGCGCGGCGCGCGGCCAGGTGGCGGACAACAGCTTGCGCCAATCGCTGCCGGTGCGCGCCTGTGCGACGGCGTCCTGCCACGACAGCGTGCCGGGTGCCGGGCGATCGCGGTGATATTGCACGGCCGCGCCGCTCATCACGATGTCGGCGCTGAAGGCCGCCACGGCTCGCGCGGCTGCACTCGCAGGGCGCGGCGCGACGCGCTGCGTCGCGCTGCTGTCGTCGATGGCCAGGCAGTGGCCGCCGCGGCGCGCGTTTTGCTGCAGGTAGCTGCGGATGGCCACGGCCAGTGCGCGCGCCGCCTGCACGGGCTCGGCCGCGGCTTCGCGATCGAGCACGCGCGCCACGTATTCCTCGCGCGGCAGGCGCGCGAACAGGCGTTCGCCATCGAACAGCACCTCGCCGGCGCTTTGCAGGTCGATCGTGTTGCCGTTCTCAAAGGTGACGAGGTAGTCGCCGCGCAGCACGCGTTCGAGTCGGACCAGTTGCGTCTGAGCCTGCTGTTCCTCTGAATCCTTCCCCACCCGTTCGGGGTGAGCCTGTCGAATCCCACGCGAGGCATCCCGTGAACGGCTTGCCTGTCGCGCCTCGACGCGCGCAACCGGATAGCGCGCGAACAGGCGAACGTCGACGCAATCACCCACATCGGCCCGCGGCGCACTGGCGACCGCCGGCAGCGTGGCGAGCGTTGCCGCGTGCGCCGCCAACACCTGCTGGCTGGTGCCCTCGCCGCTCGCCCAGACCGGCGTGCCGTCGAGGCGCCAGCCGGCGAAACCACCGATGCGAGCGTCTTCATTGCCGGCGCGGTGCCAGCTCCAGGTCTTCACGCGCCATTGCGAGCCGAGCTTCGAAGCCACACCGTCGTCGCGGGCTTCGAGCACCACGTCGAGCAGCACGCGGCGGATTTCCTGCTGCGCCGGAAGTTGCACGAGCGCCGCGAGCAACTCGCTCACCGGAACCTCGGCCTGCGGTTGCAGTGCGGCGAGATCCTGCAGCCAGGCGGGTGCGCCGCGCGCCTGCCAGTACGCACGCCAGTCGCGCGCATCGATGCCCAGCCGGCGCGGCGCGAAGTACAGCCCGCACGACTGCACCAGCGCACGATCGCGGCCGATGCTGGCGCCGCGTTCGCAGCAATACGCTTCCTCGCGATCCTGTCCGGCACAGCGATACGGAACCTCGGCACGCGCGCTGTCCACTTCGTACGCATGGACGAACAGCTTCCACAGGCTGCCGAGCGGCGTGCGCAAGCCGGGCGGCAGCGGCCGTTCATCCTGCACGCCGCGCTCGTCGAGCGTCGCCAACGTCGCCCGCCCCTCGCGCAGCCATGCCAGCTGCAAGGGTTCGCGCGCCGGCACGGTCTGCGTGCCGAGCAGTGCGGCGAGCAGCCACGCCGCGCGCATCACTCCACCGAAAGATGCGCCAGCGGCGGATCGGCTTCCAGCGCCTGCTCCTCCGGCGCATACATGCGCGCGTAACGCACCGGCGGCAGCGAGAATTTTCCCTTCTGCGAGAAGCGCACCAGATGCCGGAAGCTCGTCTCGCCCGCGAGCGTGTCGAGCGGCACCGCGTAGCCCAGTTCGCCGGCCTCGTGGCGCGCCTTTTCGAGTTCCGCGGCGCCTTCCCCACCGAGGCCGCTCACCTGCAGCCCCCAGGTGGTGCGTTCCACGTCGGCGCCGGGCGGCAGCGGCACTTCCACGAGCCCATAGCGCAATGCGGTGGCGGAGTCGGCGTGCAGCACGACTTCGTCGAGATACAGCCGGTCGCTCTGCAGCGGACCGTCGACGTAAGGTTCAGCCGTGAAACTGAAAGGATCGGTGCCGGGCACGAGTTCGTAGAGCCTGCGTTCGATGCGCACGGGCAAGGTCGATCGCTGCGGCGCCGCGCTTTCGTACGACAGCCGCGCGGACAGCAGTTCGGCCGGCGTCTGCGCCAGTTCCAACGCCGCCGGCGGCGCATCGCCATGCCATTGCCAGCGCACTTCGCCGCTGGGTTGCGTGACGGGCTGCCAGCCGGCGCCCGGTGACGCCGACGCAACCGCCGTGGCGGCATCGGCATCGTGCAGCCACGTCAGGACGAGGGCGCGCTCCAGCGTGGCATCCTCGGGGGCCAGACGCGCGAACAGTTCGCGCGTCTTCGCGGCATCGGCCGGCGCAAGATGCAGGAGCGCGGCCTGTGCGAACGGCAGATCGCTGGCTTCGAGGCGTGCACGCGCGGCTTCGAGCGCGAAGTCCTGCGGCAACGCCACGTCCACATCGCGTGCCAGGTTGGCCGCCAGCACGCGCGCCAGCGCCAGGCCGAGTGCCGAATCCGGCGTTTCCAGCACCATGCTGGCCTGCGGCGAAGCGGCGCTGGCATCGTCGGCGCCTTCGCCCGCCGCGGCCAGCTCCGTCAGCACGCCCTGCAACAAGGTCTGCACCGGCAATTCCATGCGTTGCGCGAAGTCGAGCACCAGCACGCGTTGCAGCAACGGCGTCTGCGCGGCCTTCTCGGAATAGAGTTCGAGCACGCGCTGCCAGTGCTCCTGCGGCAGTTCCAGGCCGAGGCTGCGGCTGGCATGCCAGTCGGCGTAATAGGCGTAGCCGGTGAGAAACACGTCTTCGTCGGCGCTCTCGCCCCACCAGGCGAAGCGCGCATTCGGGCCCGCCATGTGCACCAGGCGCAGGCGGCTGGTCTGCATCACCAGGCGCAGGCGATCGCCGATGCGCGGCTCGCCCTGCGCGAGTTGCGGATAGGCCAATGACAGCGGCAGTAGCCGGCTCGCGGTCTGTTCGACGCAACCCCAGGGATAAGCGAGCAGATCGTCGAGCGCCGCGCGGAACAATGCGTCCGTGCCGCTCGCCAGCCGCAGTTCGATGTTGCGCGCATCGGCCGGCAACGCGAGCGGCGTGCTCGCGGCGGTCAGATCGAGCGCGATGCTGTGGCGCGCCTGCCACTCGCCGCCGGCGGCACGCAGCGTCACCGCGAGGCCGTCGGCCACGGCTCCGCCCTGCACCAGCTGCGCCTGGAGCTCGCCTTCGCGGAAGGCCAGATCGGGCAGCGGCAGCCAACTCGCGCCGGGCGGCATGGTGATGATGGAACGTGTGGTTTGTCCACCGAAGCCCGTCGCCAGTTCGGCCTCGGCCGGCGCGTCGCCCTGGTTGAAAGCGAGCAGCCCGAAGGCCGGCTGGTCGCCTTCGCGATAGCGCGAAGGCCCGCTCCATTTCAGATACAGCGGTTTCTCGCTGCGCACGAACTGGCGGCGCTGGCCGACGCGGCCTTGGTCATCGATGGCGCGCGCGGTGATGCGCCAGCGCGTCAGCGAATCGGGCATGCGGAAGGTGAAGCGCGCCTTGCCTTCGGCATCGGTGACGAGATCGGGCTGCCAGGCCGCAGTATCGACTTCCTCGCGGCGCGGACGCTCCAGCACCTTCACGCCGCGCTCGCTGCGGTTGGCGGCCGGCGGTGCGCCGGGACGGCCCGGAAGCGCGACGTCGTAGCTGATGAAGGACAGGCTGGCGGCGGTGCGTACGTTGTTGCGGCGCGGGTGATGGAAGAAATCGCCGATGGACGGCGCGATCTCCGGCTGCAGCGCGTAGATCATCTCGTCGACCACCGACACCGCGAGCCGCGTACGCGCCGGTTCGCCGCCGAAGGTGGCCTGCAGCTCGACGGTGACTTCCTCGCCGGGGCGATACACCTCGCGCGGCGTCGAGATGGCCAGTTCGATCTGCGGCACCGCCACCTTGATGCCAGCGTTCTGGAAGGCGTATTCGCCGTTCTTCGTGTACAGCACCGAGAAGGTCACGTTGGGCGCGAAATCCTCGCGCACCGGAATGCGGGCGCGGTATTGGGTGTCGCCGAGGCGTTCGAGACGCAGCCAGTCACTGCCGCCGCTGAGCAGCGCGTCGGATTCGACGCGGTCGCGTTCCAGCGTGAGCAGTGCGTCCTGCACCGGCTCGGGGAAAGTGATCAGCGCCTCCGCGGTGTCGCCCGCCTCGTACTGCGCGCGGTCGAGCACGATGCCGATGCTGCCCGGTACGGCCTTCACCCCCTTGCCGCTGACGGTGTGGCCCGTGGCGCCGACGATCATGCCCTCGGCGTCGAGCAGCGACACGTTGTAGGTGCCCGGCTTGTCGAAGACGAGATGGAAACCGCTCGCATCCGCTACGAGTTGCGCACCGCCCTTGGCCTGGTCTTCCAGTCGCACCCACTCGTAGCGCTGCGCGGGGCGTCCGGCATCGCCTTCGCGCGCGACGGTGAATTCCACCGATTCGCCGACGGCGCTGAAGCGCTTCGCGCTGTCCACGCGATACTGCGCGGCACCGCGTTCGATCAGGATTTCCTTGCTCGCCTTCACGCGGTAGGCGGCACCGTCGCTGGCGAACACGGTGAGCAGGTAGCGGCTCGGCTTGTCGGCCGCGGGCAGGTCGAGCACGGCCTTGCCGTCCGCGCCGGTGACGAGCTGCGCAGTGGCCAGCTCGACCGGGAACTGGCCGAGATACTGCAGCTCGTTGTCCACCATCGACAGCTGCTGCGCGCGCAGCGTGAGTTCGATCCTGGCATCGGCCACCGGGCGGCCGTCGGGATAAAGCAGCGTGAGCTGGCCTTGCACCGGCTCGCCGGTGCGGAAATCGTCCTTGGCCAGATCCATGGCGATCTCGAAATGCGGCTTGATGTACTCGGCGACACGGAAGGCGCTGCTGTAGAGCTGTCCGCGATACTCGAACCGCAGCTCGTAACCGCCGGCGGTGGCATTGGGCGGCAGCTGGAAACGCGTGCCGGCGCCGGCCGAAGCGTCGAATTCGAGATCGAGGGTCTGCAGCGCCGTGCCGTTGGCGTCGAGCACGGTGAGCGCGAGCGGCGCCGTCTGCGGTGCGATCGAACGGCGCGCGTCCTGGAACTCGCGCCCGACGATCTTCACCGCCACCCAGTCGCCCGGCCGATACAGCGACCGGTCGGTGAAGGCGTACAGCTTGGTGTCGTAGATCTCGCTGTCGTAGTAGAAATTCTCCGACACGAACACGCCGCCGTCCGCATCCTCGCCCAGCACGTAGGAGCGTTCCGGGCTCGCGTGCGAGAGGCGCAGCAGACCGCGTTCGTCGCTTTGCCCGCGCGTCAGCAGGCCGACGCCGTCGGTCCAGAGCAGCGTCGCGTCGGGCACCGGCGTGCCTTCGTGCTTGCGCACCGTCCACACCAGCAGCTCCTCGCCGGCGATCTTGGTGATCGCCACCGTGTCGGAGACGAACAGCACGGTGGTGGCGCGATGGCTGCCGATCAGCGCCTCGACCAGGTACATGCCCGGTTCGAGCTTGCCGAGCGGGATGTAGACGTTGCCTTCCATCACACTGATGAATTCGCTGGACGAGCCGTCGAGTTGCACGCCTTCGGGCGGCTGGATCGGTTCGGCCTCCCACAGCGGATAGCGGAACTCGCTCACCAGCGGCAGGCCGGCGATCGGCGCGAACTGCGGCTGAGCGTCGAAGCGCGTGGGCGCCGCGATGGTTTCGCCCATCGACAGCGCGGGCTCCTGTTCCACCACGGCACTGCGCGCATCAAAGGAGAAGGCGCGCTGCATGGCGCGGCGCGATTGGCGATACCAGCGGTCCCACAGCCACGCCAGCGTGTTGGCCAGGCCCTCGCCGCGGAAATCGCCCTCGGCCTGCACGCGATGCAGGTTCTTCTGTTTCTGCAGGAATTCCAGCGGTTTCGGCAGGCGGTACAGGCGGATGTCGACGCCGCCGTAACCTTCGAGGTTGTAACGACGGTAGTCGCGGCCCGGCGCTTCGAGGCGTACGCGCGCGGTCTCGTCGCTGGCGAAGCTTTCGTCGGCGAGCAGGAAGAAAGGCTCGCCGCGCAGTTCGGTGTAGCCGCTCGCGGGCAGCGATTCGTCCTGCTGCGCCTGCGCCGCGAAAGCGCAGGCCGCAAGCAACAGCATGACCAGCAGACGGCTCATGGCGCCAGGAACCGCAAGCGGTAAACGCCGACGAAATTCGGATTGGCTGCGTCCGGTATCCACCGAGTGTCCTTCCATTGCATGAGTTGCGGCAGCGTCACCGCGCGCAGGCCGTTGTCGCCCGCGTGCGCGCTGCCGGTGTGGTAAGCGAGGTAACGGCCCATCCAGATCATCAGATGCTGGTCGTCGCCCTGGTCGAAGAAGAGCAGGTCGCCGGGACGAGCCTGGTTGACGTCGCGCGCGACGAGATCGGCGTTGTGCTCGATGAGCTTGATGGCGGTGACGAACGGACCGGCTTTGCCGCCGCCCTGCTGCCATTGCTGCGCGAGCCCGCGTTCCTCGTCGCTCAACGCGCTTTCCGGCGGCAGGTACTGGTTCGACAGTCCCATGCTGCGCAGCCAGGCGCCGTCGTGCGGCTTCAGGGCTTCGTTGGCGGCGAAGCGCACGAGCCCTGCGCAATCCTGCTGGTGCCAGCGCGGGCTCGGGCCCTGGCGAAGTTGTTCCTGCACGATGCGCACGAACCAGGCGCGGAACACCTGCGTCTCGCCTGCGTCGAGCCGGGCGTCCGCGTTCGCCGATGCACAGGCGAGCGCCAGCGCGACGGCCAGGAATCCTTGCCTCACAGCGCCGTCCACTGCATCGGCACCCATTGCCAGCGGCCGTCGGCCGGCAGCGTGGCGGGCAGCGTCACCGCCCAGGCCGGATGCGTCCCGAGCGCGCGCAGCTTCGGCAGCAGGTGACGCTCGGCCGCGTTGCGGAACACGGGCTCCGCATCGGAAGGCAACGCCTGCATCGATTCGTGCTCGAGTAGCTGCGCCAGTGCGACCGGTGAGAGATAGGCCGGCACCTGCGCGTCCTTCGGCAACTGCTCCGCGAGCGGCGGGAAGCGTTTCTGCAGCGTGGCGAGCGCCTTGTCGGCCAGCGCATCGTCGAGCGAGAACGCCAGTACGTCGCCATGGCGCAGCAGCGTGACGCGGAAGAAGTTCGCCGAGTTCACTTTGGCCGGATCGGGCAACTCCGATTTCGCATGGCCGCCGAAATCCGAGCCGACGATGCGCTGCCAGCGCAGGCCGCCTTCATGTCCGGTGGATTCGACCGGGAACCGCTCGTAATCGAGCCCCGCCTCGGTGGCGCCGATGTATTGCCCGAATGCCTGCGCGAGCTGCGCATCGGTGCTCGCATCCGCGCCGCGCAGACGCGTCACCAGCAGCGGCGTGTGCAGGCGCGAGGTGGCGTACCAGCAGATCGCCACCGGGCCTGCGACGCGCTGCGACAGTTCCTTCGGCACCGCGAGCTTCTCGAACAAGGGTTGCAGCGCCGCGTCCGACACCGGCGCCGCCGCGCAGGCGGCGGGGCCCATCGGCATGGCCTGCCACAACGGCTGCAGTTCGAACGCCGCGCCGCCGTCGAGGGCGAGGAAGGTGTGCCAGCCGCTGTCGTCCATCTCGGCGCGCAGGCCGGCCAGGCGCGGTACGAAACGGCCGTAGCCCAGGGCGAGATAATCGGCACGCACCGCGATGCGATGCGTGGCCTGCGACTCTGCCAATCCGAAGCGCGGCGCATAGCGCAGCGAGCCTGCGAACAGTTGCGCGATGCGTTCGGCGTCGATGCGGCCGGCCGGCGCCGCGGGATCGTCGGAGGCCTGCAGCATGCCGGGCGAGGTGAGCACGACGAGATCGTCGCCGTGCGCGGCGAACAGCAGGGCGCGATCGTAGCCGTAGCGCAGCCGGTAGAGCGTGGCTTCGCCGTCCGCCAGCGCCAGCGTGCCGACGTTCGCGAGTTGCCTGTCATCGGCGGCGATCTGCGCCAGCGGCTGCAGCGTCTTCGACAACGCGCCGCGCTTCATCCGCAGCAGCGCATGCGCCAGCTTGCCGTCGCTGCCGCGCCACAGGGCGATCTGCGCGGGCTGGTCGAGCAGTTCCTGCACCAGGGTGTCGCGCAGTTCGAGTTCGTGTTCGTAGGCGATGCGGCGCAGGCTGCCGAGCAGGCCGAGGCGGTCGGCGTTGGTCTGGTAGTAGAAGACGAAGTCCTCGCTCAGGGCGTCCTTCAGCACCGGCACGCGCAGCAGGTCCTTCGGCAACTGCGCCAGCGAACGGCTTTCGATCAGCGCATCGGGGCGCGTCAGGTCGAGTTCGAGCGCGCTGCGTTCCGGCGGTGGCTGCGGCGGTGCCGGTGCCACGTAGCGCGCGGCGTAGACGATCAGCGCCAGCACGGCGGCGAAGGCGGCGGCGCCCGCGAGGGCGGCGCGCCAGCCGAGCGGCTCGGGCGCGGCGGACGGGGTGGGATCGCTCATGGGATCAGTGACGGAAGGCCTTGATGAGTTGCGTATCGCCGATGTTGCGCAGGGGCACGACGAAGGTTTCGCGGCGCTCGTCGACGGTGTTTTCGTTGAAGACCAGGGTGACTTCGGTGGTGATCATCTCGCGCGCGTTGCTGGCTTCGTCGAAGTTGTAGCCGCCCGCGCCGAGGTTGCCCCAGTAGTTGAGATATACGGCATACGTCCCGTGAAGCGGCGCGGTCATGGTGAACATCTCGGGGCCGGGGCCGTCGACGCTGTCGACATCGAGGCCGCCGCCGTTGCTCATCACCGGATCCGCCCAGTAGGCGTGCTGGCCGTCGGGCGTGAGCACGTGCAGGTCGACTTCGGCGCCGGGATCGTCCCAGGCCAGGATCACCCGGATGCGCGCGGGCGTGCGCAGCGTGTTGGCCTCATAGAACTGCACGCGCTGCACGATGCCGCCTTCGCCGTCGACCACGGCCACGCTGTTGGACCCTGCCCCGAACGCGTAAGGGCGCGCGAAACGGCCTTCGGCATCGGTGGACAGCGGCAGCGGGTTGCCGTTGACGGCCAGGCGGTGCGGACCGCGCTCGCGGCCGGCCTCGCGCAGGCGGCCTTCGATCAGGGTGCGGCCGCGCTGCGCGCCGCGATCGATCGGCGGGGTCGGATAGGCGACGCGCGCTTCGTTGGCCCAGGGTCCCATGCCGTGATAGCGCCAGCCTCCGGTAGGCGATTGCAGCGTCGCGGCGTCCTGCGCCTGCGACGACGGCGCCGCGGCCAGCGCCGCGACGGTCAACCAGAGCACGCGTTGTTTCATGGCGGGGAGTCTGCGCCGCATTCGTGGCGTTTCGCGGTCAATTCTTGACGAGGCCGAGGCGCGCGGCTTCGAGCGTGGCCTCGGCGCGGTTGGTGACGCTGAGCTTGCGGTAGATGTCCTTCAGATAGCCCGACACCGTATGACGGGAAAGCTGGAGCGCTTCGGCCACCTCGGCCAGCGTCAGGCCTTTGGCCGTCAGCCGCAGCACGTCGATCTCGCGCGGGCGCAGCGGCGGCTCTTCGCGCACCGGTTGAAAATGCCGCAGCAGGCGCCGCGCGACGCTGGGCGAAAGCGGCGGCTGGCCCTGTGCGATGCCCGCGAGCGCGGCGGCGATGGCTTCCGGCGGCTGGTCCTTGAGCAGATAGCCCTGCGCGCCGGCGCGCAGCGCGGGAAACAGGTGCGCGTCGTCGTCGAACACCGTGGCCACGATGCACAGCGTGCCGGCCGGGCTCAGTCGTTCGATCAGTTGCACGCCGGAACCATCGGGCAAACCGAGGTCGATCAACGCGAGCGGCGGCGCCGGCTCGGCGAACGCGAAGGCTTCGCGCAGGCTGGCGGCGCGGTCCACCGCGATGCCGGGAAACGCGAGCTGCAGCGCCTGCGCCAGCCAGTCGCGGCTGGGCGCGAGGTCGTCCACCACGAGCGCGCGTTCGTAGGTCATGCCAGCGGCATCGCCAGCAGCACCTTGGTGCCGCCTTCGGTGCCGGGCGTCCAGGCGATGTCGCCGGCCAGTTCGGCGGCGCGCTCGCGCATGTTGCGCATGCCGGTGCCCGGGTGCGGATTGCCGACCGCCGCGCCGCTGCCGTCGTCGGTGAGTTCCAGGCGCAGTTCGTTGCCGCTGGCGCGCACGCGCACGCGCAGGCGCTGCGCCTGGGCGTGGCGGATCACATTGCTGATCGCCTCGCGCACGATGCGATGCAGATGCAGCGCCCGCGCGGTGTCGAGCGGCGGGTCGGGCAGATCGTCGGCTTCGTCCCAGGCCAGGCCGATGCCGACCGCGGCCAGGCGCTGCGTGGCTTCGCTGCGCAGATCGGCGAGCACGTCGCCGAGCGTGCCCGGCGTGCCGCGCGAGCGCGTCACGACGTCGCGCAGGTCCTGCAGGATGGCGCGCGCGAGATCCGCCTGCACCGGATCCTTCGATTGATAGATCAGCGTGAGCAGTTTGGCGCCGAGATCGTCGTGCAGATCGTTGTAGATGCGCTCGCGCTCGAGCGCGACGGGGTCTTGCGGCGGCTCCGATGATCCAGCGTGCGATGCCGCGGACGGCGAGGCGCTCGATGGCGCCGCACCCTGCCGCGACACGCGCCGCAAGCGCCACGCCAACACCGCCGTGGCCAGCGCGAAGAAGGCGGCCAGGCCGATGGCGAGTCCCGTCACTGCGGCGTCGCTCCGAGCTTCGCGGCATCGCCGGTCCGGCCGAGTTGCAGGTAGACCTCGACCAGCCGCTGCCTGGCCGTTCGCGTGCGGTCGTGGTCGTCGCCGAAGTTCGCCTGCAACAGCGTGACCGCGTTCTCCAGCACCGGCGCGGCATCGGCGGCGCGGCCGGCCTTGCCGAGCGCCAGTCCGAAATTGCTGGAGAAGATCGCGTAGAACGCGTGCTTCTCGCCGACCGCTTCGCGCGTGGCGTCGAGCAGGGTGTCGTATTCGGCGACGGCTTCCGGCGCGCGGCCGACGGTGACCAGCAGCATCGCGAGGTTGTTGCGCGGGATCAGCGTCGAGGGATGCGCGGCGCCCTGGCGTGCCTGGACCTCCAGGATGCGGCGATACATCGCTTCGGCTTCGTCGTAGAGCTTGCGATCTTCCAGGATGAAGGCCAGCGCGTTCATCGCCGCCTGCGATTGCGGATGGGCATCGCCGACCAGCGCCTCGAAGCCGGCCAGCGATTCGCGCGTCAAGGCCTCGCCTTCGTCGAGCTTGCCTTGCGCGATGAGGGCATTGGCCAGCGTCTGCGCGGTGGTGAGCGTGAAGGCATGTTTGTCGCCCAGCACTTCGCGCTGCAGCGCCAGCACCTCGCGCGATTCGGTTTCGGTTCTGGCGTTGTCGCCACGCGCGGCGTACACCAGCGCGAGCTTGTGCCGGCTCGACAGCGTGCGCGGATCGCGTTCGCCGTATGTCTCGCGGCGTTCGGCCACGAGCGCGGTGCCGAGCGATTCGGCTTCGTCGAGGCGGCCGCTGTCGCGCAGCAGGGCGGAGAGGTTGCTGCGCGTGGTTTCGAGCGCGTCGTCGAAGTCAGCGCGTTCCGTCGCGGCGATGGCCTCGGGTGGCAGCGCCGCGGCGTCGGCCAGCACGCTGCGGTAGCCGGCTTCGGCGGCTTCGACCTTGCCGGCTTCGTCTTCCAGCCGTGCGGCGGTCAGCGCCAGGCCGATGCGTTGCGCCGGCGTGAGCGAGGCTTCGGATTCGCGCGCGGCGGCGATCGCGGTGCGGCTCTCGTCGTAGCGGCCGAGTTCCGTCAGCTGCGTGGCGCGGCGGCGCTGCAACAGCGCGCGGCGCGCGGGCGTGGCGCCCGCGGCATCGGCCAGCGCGACCGCACGATCGAACAGGGCGAGCGCCTCGGCATACTGGCCGAGGGCGTGCCGCGTGTCGGCCAGCGTCAGCAGCACTTCGAACTGCACGCGCGGATTGGCGTCGAGCTCGCCGAGTTTGCCTTCGGCTTCTTCCAGCACCTCGCGCACGCGCACGTCGCGGCCCTGTGCCTGCTCCGGGTCGGCCGCGGTGAGCATGGCCTGCAGGAAGCCGTTGACGGCCTGCAGTTCGGCCGCGCGCGCTTCGGCTTCGCCGCGCGCGCGCATTTCGGACAGAGCGTAACGCGTGGAAACCGCCGTGGCGGCGAGCAGCGCCACGAAGACGATGGCCGCGGCCGCCGAGAGCGCGCGGTGGCGGCGCACGAAGCGCGCACTGCGGTAGGCCAGCGTCGGCGGGCGCGCCAGCACGGGGCGATGCGCGAGCAGGTTCTCGAGGTCGTCGGCGAATGCCCCGGCGCTGGCGTAGCGGCGTTCGGGCTCGGAAGCCAGCGCCTTCATCACCACGGTGTCGAGGTCGCCGCGCGCTTCGGGCGCCAGCGTCGAGAGGCGCGGCGGTTCTTCGCGGCGCACGATCTCCAGCGCCTCGAACAAACTCGACGTGGACAGCCGCGGATGCGGCAGCCGTCCGCTCACCAGTTCGTAGGCGATCACGCCGAGCGCGTACACATCGCTGCGCGCATCGGCTTCGCGGCCGCGGCCGGCGAGTTGTTCGGGACTCATGTAGGGCAAGGTGCCCAGCACCTGCCCAGCCTGCGTCATGTCGCCGTCGGGCTCGCTGTGCAGGCGCGCGATGCCGAAATCGAGCACGCGCGGCTGGCCGTGGGCATCGACGAGGATGTTCGACGGCTTGAGGTCGCGGTGGATGACGCCGCATTCGTGCGCGTAATGCACGGCGCGGCAGACCTGCACCAGCAGGCGCAGGCGCGCGGCCAGATCGGGACGTTCGCGCGTGAGATAGCCGCGCAGGTCCGGGCCGCGCACGTATTCGAGCGCGAACCAGGGCGCCGGCACGCCGCCGGCGTTGTCTTCGCCGGCGGCGTAGAGGCGCACGATGCCCGGATGTTCAAGCTGCGCCAGCAGCTCGATCTCGCGCTGGAAGCGCGCCAGCGCCGCCTTGGACACGCCGCGCACCACCTTCAGCGCGACCTCGCGCGGCGGATGCTCCTCGCGTGCCAGGTAGACGCGGCCCATGCCGCCTTCGCCCAGCAGACCCAGGATGCGGTAGGGGCCGATGCGCGCGGGCAGCGTCGCGGCGATCTGCGCGGCGTCGTCCAGCGAGCGTGTGGGTTGTTCTTCCTGCGTCATGCGTCCCCCGGCGATCGCCCCGCTCGCAGGCATGCTGCCACAGCCCGGGGGGCGTGCTTCAATCGCGTCATGGATGGTTTCCACCGTTCCTGGACGCGCGCCTGGTCGGGCAGCGGCGCCCCCGCCGAGGGTACGGCCCTGCGCGACGCCCTGCTGGCGCGCTATGCCGAGCCCTGGCGCCACTACCACACGCGCCAGCATCTGGCCGAATGCCTGGCCTTGTTCGAGGAATGCGCCGCCGCCGCCGCCGACACGGCGGCGGTGGCGCTGGCGCTGTGGTTCCACGATGCCGTCTACGACCTCCCCGGCCGCGACAACGAAGGCCGCAGCGCGGCCTGGGCACAGGAAGCGTTGGCGGCAGCCGGTGCGCGTGCCGGTCTGCCGGAAGCCGTGCGCGATCTGGTGCTGGCGACCCGCCACGAAGCGATGCCCGCGGGCGGCGATGCCGCGCTGGTGGTGGACATCGACCTCGCGATCCTCGGTGCCGGCCCAGAGCGCTTCGCGGAATACGAGCGGCAGATCCGTGCCGAGTATTCTTACGTGCCGGGCTTCCTCTTCCGCCGCAAGCGGCGCGCGGTGCTGCAGGGCTTCCTCGACCGGCCGCGCATCTATCTGACCGGCCCGCTGCACGAGCGTTTCGAGGCCGCGGCTCGCCGGAACCTGCGCACGGCGCTGCTATAATCGCGGCCTCTGCGTCACTCCCCGCCCCCATGTCCCAGCCCCGCACCGAAACCGCGCGGCGTCGTACGTTTGCGATCATTTCGCATCCGGACGCCGGCAAGACCACGCTGACCGAGAAGCTGCTGCTGTTCGGCGGCGCCATCCAGATGGCCGGCTCGGTGAAGGGCCGCAAGGCCGCGCGCCACGCCACGTCCGACTGGATGGCGCTGGAGAAGGAGCGCGGCATCTCGGTCACCTCCTCGGTGATGCAGTTCCCCTACGAGGGCCGCATCGTCAACCTGCTCGACACCCCCGGCCACGCCGACTTCGGCGAGGACACCTATCGCGTGCTCACCGCGGTGGACTCGGCGCTGATGGTGATCGACGTCGCCAAGGGCGTGGAGGAGCGCACCATCAAGCTGATGGAGGTGTGCCGGCTGCGCGATACGCCGATCATGAGCTTCATCAACAAGCTCGACCGCGAAGGCCGCGAACCGATCGAGCTGCTGGATGAGGTGGAGCGCGTGCTGGGCATCCAGTGCGCCCCGATCACTTGGCCCATCGGCATGGGCCAGCGCCTCAAGGGCGTGGTGCATCTGCTCACGGGCGAAGTGCATCTGTACGAGCAGGGCCGCAATTTCACCCGCCAGGATTCGACGATCTTCCCGTCGCTGGACGATCCCGGCCTCGAAACGCGCATCGGCGCGCAGATGCTGGCCGAACTGCGCGACGAACTCGAGCTGGTGCAGGGCGCTTCGCATCCCTTCGACCTGCAGGCCTATCTCGCCGGCAGGCAAACCCCGGTGTTCTTCGGTTCGGCCGTCAACAACTTCGGCGTGCAGCTGCTGCTCGACTTCTTCGTCGAACATGCACCCGCGCCGAGGCCGCGGGCCACGACCACGCGCGAGGTCGACCCGAACGAGGACCACCTCACCGGCTTCGTGTTCAAGATCCAGGCCAACATGGATCCGCAGCACCGCGATCGCGTGGCCTTCATGCGCATCTGTTCCGGGCGCTTCGAGGCCGGCATGAGGGCCTTCCACGTGCGCAGCGGCAAGGAACAGAAACTTGCCAACGCGCTGACCTTCATGGCCAGCGATCGCGAGATCGTGGCCGAGGCCTGGCCGGGCGACGTGATCGGCATCCACAACCACGGCACCATCTCGATCGGCGACACCTTCACCGAGGGCGAGGCGCTGAGCTTCACCGGCATCCCGAACTTCGCGCCGGAATTGTTCCGCCGCGCGCGCCTGCGCGACCCGCTCAAGCTGAAGCAGCTGCAGAAGGGCCTGGCGCAGCTGAGCGAGGAAGGCGCGACGCAGTTCTTCCGGCCGCTGATGTCGAACGATCTGATCCTGGGCGCGGTGGGCATGCTGCAGTTCGATGTCGTGGCCTATCGTCTGAAGGACGAGTACTCCGTCGACGCCAGCTTCGAACCAGTACAGGTGGCGACCGCGCGCTGGATCCGCTGCAAGGACGCGAAGAAGCTCGAGGAATTCCGCGAGAAGGCGGCGATGAACCTCTCCGTGGATGCGGCCGGGCAGCTCGTCTACCTGGCTCCGACGCGCGTCAACCTGCAGCTGATGCAGGAGCGCTGGCCGGATGTCGAGTTCCTCGCCACGCGCGAGCATGCGCATGCGGTGGCGGTGGACTGAGGGTAAGCTCTGCTGCACCGCCGCACGGAACCGCACCGCATGACCGCCGTCGATTCACTGCGCGAGGAAATCGCCAATGCCCTCACCCACGGCCTCGGCGCCGTGGTGGCGCTGGGCGCGGGTGCGGTGCTGATCACGCTGACGGCGCTGTGGGGCGACGGCTGGCAGCTGGCCGGCGCCATCGTGTTCAGCGTGGCGTTGTTGTTGCTGTACGTGGCCTCGACGCTCTACCACGCCATCCCGCACGCGGGCGCCAAGGCGCGCCTGAAAGTGTTCGACCACTGCGCGATCTATCTGCTGATCGCGGGCACCTATACGCCTTTCACGCTGATCGGCCTGCGCGGGCAGACAGGCTGGCTGTTGTTCGGGACGATCTGGACGCTGGCCGTGGCCGGCATCGTGTTCAAGCTGTTCTATACCGGCCGCTTCAAGCTGGCTTCCACGCTGATCTACGTGGCGATGGGCTGGATCGTGATCTTCGCCATCGGTCCCATGCTGGAGCGGCTGGACGGATGGACGCTCGGCTGGCTGTTCGCGGGCGGGGTGGCCTACACGCTCGGCACGGTGTTCTACATGAGCCGGCGGCGCTATTCGCACGCCGTGTGGCACGGCTTCGTGATTGCCGGCAGCGTCTGCCACTTCGTGGCGGTGTCGCTGCAGGTGTTGCGGGCCCCGGCCGGGGCGGCGGGCTAGGAGTCGAAGCCGCCGCCGAAGATCGCGTCGGGCTCGGCCGGCGCCGGATCGGAAGGGCCCTCGTCGCCGGTCTCGAAGGAGGCCGAGAGGATGGCGTCGGAAGCCATCGGACCGACGGGGGCCTGCGGCGAGGGCAGCTGGCCCAGGCCTGCGATCAGCAGGGCCGCGGCACCGACGCCGGCCGCCAGCGCCGTCCAGCTGCGTGCGGCGCCGGGGCGTCGCGCCGGCACCCCCTGCGGTTTGCGCAAGGCATTGACCTCGCGGCTCAGGGCTTCGGCTCCGGGGCCGAGCTCCATCACCAGGCGCACGATGTCGGCGTGCAGGGCGGAAGCCGCCACGCGATCCAGCGGGGTGTTCTCTTCGTCCGGCCAGCCCGAGCGCTGCAGCACCTGGGCCAGGGTGTCGGCATCGATGTCGGCCGGCGTGCCGCGCGAGGTGGCGGCGCGGTAGAGGGCTTTCAGGCGATCGTCACTGGTCATCGTCGAGGTACTCGTTCAGGCCATGCGCCGCGAGGCGCGCTTTCAGTTCGTCCAGGCCGCGGTAGATCAGCTTGCGGGCCGCGTCCAGGGTCAATCCGTTCAGATCCGCCACTTCCTGCAGGGCATAGCCTTGCAGGTAGAGCTGCAGCGTCCGGCGGCGGCGCGGGCCCAGTTCGTTCAGGGCCAGTCCCAGCTTGTCGATCTGCTGGGCCTCGAGGGCCACGCGCTCCGGCCGGGCGGCACCGTCGGTGAACTCGATGCCGCCTTCCTCGGGCTCGGGCATCGCTTCCGCGGGACGCACCTGGTGCCGGCGCAGCGCGTCCACCAGGACCGTCGCCACTACCTTCTGGATATAAGACGCAGGGAACTCCGCGTTTGGGTCGCGCTCGATCGCTTTCCAGAGCCGGATGCGGACTTCCTGCTCGACGTCGTCGGCGTCGATGCCCTGCTGGACCAGGCGGTTGGTCTCGATCTGCATCCGCACGCGCGCCGCGAAGCGGGCCAGCAGCTGGTCCAGTCGTTGCGAAACCGAGGTATTCAAACGGCTGGCGGGCTCAGCCGGCGGTGATGTAGTGCTGCAACTGCGCGATTTCCTCTTGCTGTTCCTCGATCACGGCCTTGACGAGGTCGCCGATCGACAGCACGCCCACCACCAGCCCCTCTTCGACCACCGGCAGGTGGCGGATGCGGCGGTCGGTCATGAGGCGCATGCAGGTGTTCACCGTGTCGTGGGGAGCTACCGTCACCACCGGGCTCGACATGATCTCCCAGGTCGGGGTTTCCGCCGAGGACCGGCCCTTGAGGATCACTTTCCGGGCGTAATCGCGCTCCGACAGGATGCCGAGCAATTCGTTGCCGCGCATCACCAGCACGGCGCCGATGTGGTGGTCGGCCATGAGCTGGATCGCTTCGAGCACGGGCTCCTCGGGCGCGATGGCGATGGCGCGGCCGCCCTTGCCCTCGAGCAACTGCCTGACGGTGCGCATCGCGATCCTCCCTGGAGCGTCGCTACCGCGATGATAGACCCACCGGCTGCTGGCGCAAGTCGCGCGCCGCGGCCGCCGGGTGGAACTGATCGACGAGATACAGCGGGCGTTGCTTGGATTCCTCGTAGAGCCGGCCGAGGTATTCGCCGATCACGCCCAGCGCCATCAGCTGCACGCCGCCGAGGAACAGCATCGCGACCATCAGCGAGGGATACCCCGCGACCGGATCGCCCCACACCAGCGTCTTGACGACGATCCACACGCCGGAGCCGAAGGCGAGCAGCGCGGTGAGCAGGCCGGCGTACATCGCCACGCGCAACGGCGCGCTCGAGAACGACGTGATGCCCTCGATCGCGAAGTTCCACAGCTTCCAGTAGTTGAACTTGCTGGTGCCGGCATGGCGCGCCTCGCGCCGGTACGGCAGTGCAACCTGGCGGAACCCGACCCAGCCGAACAGCCCCTTCATGAAGCGGTGCCGCTCGCGCAGGCTGCGCAGCGCGTCGATGGCGCGCCGCGAGAGCAGGCGGAAGTCGCCGGTGTCGCGCGGCACGGGTGTCGCCGAAAGGCGCGCCATGACGCGATAGAACAGCGAGGCCGTCGCCTTCTTCAGCCAGGTTTCGCCGTCGCGTTCCAGGCGCGTACCGAACACCGCGTCAAAGCCTTCGCGCCATTTGGCCACGAACTGCGGGATGAGCTCGGGCGGATCCTGCAGGTCGGCGTCGATCACGATCACGGCGTCGGCATCGGCGCGGTCCAGGCCCGCGGTGAGCGCCAGTTCCTTGCCGAAATTGCGCGATAGCCGTAGTGCAGCGACGCGCGCGTCCTGCGCGGCCAGCGATTCGATCACGGCCCAGGTGTCGTCGCGGCTGCCGTCGTCGACGTAAAGCACGGAGCACTGCAGGTCGAGAGCGTCGAACACCTTGGCCAGCCGCGCGTGGAATTCGCGCAGGCCTTCGCTCTCGTTATAGGCCGGCACCACCACGGCCAGGGTCTGTCGCAGGTCGTTCATCGCGCGGATGCTATCAGTCCGCGGCTTCGAGATAACCCGGCCCGCCCAGTTGCCGCACCTGGCGCTGGATCCACGCCTGCCGGCCACGCACGTATTGCGAAGGTGCCGTCACCAGCAGTTGCTTGGGATTGGGCAACACCGCCGCCAGCAGCGCGCTCTGCGCCGCGCTCAGGCGTGCGGCCGGCACGCCGAAGAATCGCTGCGCGGCGGCTTCCGCGCCGTAGACGCCCTCGCCGAATTCGGCAATGTTGACGTACACCTCGACGATGCGCGCCTTCGGCCACAGCGCCTCGATCAGCACCGTGTACCAGGCCTCCAGGCCCTTGCGCAGCCAGTCGCGGCCCTGCCAGAGGAAAAGATTCTTGGCCACCTGCTGGCTGATGGTGCTGGCGCCGCGCGCGCGTTCGCCGGCCTCGGCCTCGTCGATGGCCTGCCGGATCGCATCGACGTCGAAGCCGCGGTGCTGCGGGAATTTCTGATCCTCGGCGGCCACCACCGCGATCGGCAGTTCCGCCGAAATGTGGGTGAGATCGCGCCACTCGTAGTGTTCCGCACCGCGATGCGCGAGCATGAAGGCACTGGTGGGCGGATCGATCCAGCGCAGCGCCAGCACCTGCAGCACCGTGAACAACGGCACCAGCAGCAGGAACAGCACCACGCGGCGGCCCCGGCGGCGGCGGGGTCGCGGACGGAACATGCCGCGTCGCATCATGGGGATTGCTGCATCGCGTGGATCGCCTTGAACCGCGGGCAGGGCGACACCATAGTCGCAATCCCGCCTCGACCCAACCCCTGCCCCGCGATGTCCGAGATCCCCAGCCTCGATGTGCTGCACCGCTTCCTGCTCGAACGCTCCGGCGTGCGCGGCGTGCTGGTGCATCTCGACGACACCTGGACCACGATCGGCGAGCGCGCCGCCTATCCCGAAGCCCTGGCGGGCATGCTGGGCGAAACGCTGGCCGCCGCCGCGCTGTTCACCGGGCATGCCAAGGTGGAAGGCCGGTTGTCGATCCAGGTGAAGGGTTCGGGCGCGCTGCGCACGCTGTTCGCCGAATGCACACACGCCGGCACGCTGCGCGGCCTCGCGCACTGGCACGATCCGCTGCCCGAACCGCTCGCGCCCGACCGCCTCGGCGAGGACGCGCGCCTGGCCATCACCATCGAATCGCCGCAGGCCGGCCAGCGCGAACCCATGCGCTACCAGGGATTGGTCGACCTGCACGCTCCGTCGCTCGGTGCCGCCTTCGAGCGCTACTTCCAGCAATCCGAGCAGCTGCCCACGCGTCTGCTGCTGGCGGCGAATGCGCAGCGCGCAGCGGGCCTGATGATCCAGCAGTTGCCCGGCACGCAGTCGAGCGAAGAAGACTGGACCCGCGCGCAGGCCTTGTTCGACACGCTGCAGGCCGACGAACTGCTCGCCACCGATGCGCAGACGCTGCTCTACCGTCTCTTCCACGAAGAAGGCGTGAGGGTGCTCGCCAGCCAGCCGCTGCAGTTCGGCTGCTCCTGCTCGCGCGAACGCGTCGGCGCCATGCTGCTCAGCCTCGGCCGCGAGGAAGCCTTCGCGGCGATCCAGGGCGAACGCGCCGAAATCATCTGCGAGTTCTGCAACCAGCGCTATCTCTTCGACGCCATCGACATGGAGCAACTCTTCGCTGGCGGCGGGAGCGAACCGGCTTCGCCGACCGCACAGTAGAGCGGCAGAGCAGGCCGCCGCGCAGCGCGGGGCCGGACAGGAAGTCCACCCGAATGAACCCTCGCGAAGCGAAGGCGCGGACGCTCTTCAGCCCACGAAAGGCGAGAGCCATCGCGCCCCGCCCAAGACTCAGTAGGCGGCGTTGCGCAACGCCGACGCCGGCTGCGGATGCGCGAGCAGGAAGCCCTGTCCGTAGGCGCAGCCGATTTCCTGCAGGGCGCGCAGTTGTTCCGGGGTTTCGATGCCTTCGGCGATGATCTCGAGTCCGAGCGAGGTGCCCAGGGCGTGGATGGCGCGCAGCACGGTCATCGCGTTGCCGGGCGTGCTGCTGCCGAGCGGGCTGACGAAGGAGCGATCGATCTTGAGCGCGTGCAGCGGGAACTGGTGGAGGTAACTCAGCGACGAATAGCCGGTGCCGAAATCGTCGAGCGACACCTTCACGCCGAGCCGGCCCAGTTCCTCCATCAGCGCGCGCGCCTGCGCCGGATCTTCCAGCAGCGCACGCTCGGTGATCTCCACGCGCAACTGCGTCGGCGGCAACTCGTAGCGATGCAGCTGGCGCATCAGATCGTCGACGAACATCGGCGAGCGCAGATGGCGCGCGCCGACGTTGATGCCGATGTAACCGTCCGGCGCGAGCAGATCGTGGGCCTGCGCGAAGGCCAGTTCGTAGACCTGCCAGTCGATCGCCTCGGCCAGGCCCGACTCCTCGGCCTGCGCCAGGAATTCGGCCGGCGCCACCAGCCCCTGCAGCGGATGCCGCCACCGCAGCAAGGCTTCGTAACCCACGATGCGATGGTCGGCCAGCGCCAGGATCGGCTGGAACACCGGTTCGAATTCGCTGCGCGCCAGCGCGCGCCGCAGATTGCCTTCCAGCTCGAGCTGATGCAGCGCCTGCCGGCGCAGCGCCTCGTCGAAGATCTCGTAGCGCCGGCGGCCCTTGGCCTTGGCCCGGTACAGCGCCACGTCCGAATCGCGCAGCAACTCCTCGGCGTTGCGATAGTGCGGCTGCGCGATCGCGATGCCGATGCTGGTGGAGCTGTAGAGATCCTTGCCGCCGGCGCGGATCGGCTCGTCCATCGAGGCGATGATGCGCGCCGCCATGTCGGTGGCGTCCTCGTTGGCCAGGATCGGCTCGAGCAACACGGCGAATTCGTCGCCGCCCAGGCGCGCCACCATGTGCTGGCCGGAAAGCTGCGCCGCGATGCGCGCGCCGGCTTCCTTCAACAACTCATCGCCCACCAGATGGCCGACCGAATCGTTGACCACCTTGAAGCGGTCCAGGTCGAGGAACAACACGGCGAAGCGATGTTCGGGCTGGCGCGCGTAGCGCTCCAGCGCCGCCGTCAGGCAGGTCAGCAGATGGGCGCGGTTCGGAAGACCGGTGAGCGCGTCGTGCAAGGCGGCATGGCGCAACTGGCGTTCCGCGCGTTCGCGCTCGGCGATCTGCTCGCGCAGCACGCGATTGGCCTCGAACAGCGCCTCGGTGCGATCCACCACGCGCTTCTCGAGATCGGCGTTGGCCAGGCGCAACGACTCGGCGGCGCGCTTGCGCTGCAGGGCGTTGGCGATGTGATAACTCACGAACGTGAGCAGCTCCTGATCGCGCCCGCTGTAGCGGTGTGCGCTGTCGTAGCTCTGCACCGCCAGCACGCCGGCGGTCTTGTCGTCGCAGATCAGCGGCACGCCGAGCCAGATCGCGGCGCGCGCGCCGTGGCTCAACACCTCGCCCTGCTGCTGCAGCTGGCCGATGGTGTTGCGGTCGGCGAGCAGCGCGCGGCCGGTGCGCAGCACGTATTCGGTGAGGCCGCGGCCGAGCAGGCGCGGCGCGCGGGCCAGATCGTATTCGTCCACCGAATAGGGGAAGTTGAGCGTTCCGCCGTCTTCGGTGAGCAGCGCGATGTAGAAGTTGCGCGCAAACAGGAGCTCGCCGACCACCGCATGCACGGCCGCGTAGAAATCCTCGAGACTCCCGCCGGTCGAACCCAGTTCGGCGATGCGGAACAGCGCCGCCTGCAGGCGTTCGGCGCGCTGCCGCTCCTCGACCTCGGCGCGCAGCGCGCGGTTCACTTCGCGCAGTTCGTCGGTGCGCTGTTCGACGCGGCGCTCGAGCTCGTCGTGCGCCTGCTTGCGCTCCAGCGCGGTGGCGATGTGCTGCGCCACGAAGGTGAGCAGCGCGCGCTCCTTGTCGGAGAAGCGGCGCGCCTCGTCGTAGCTTTGCACCACGACCGCGCCCATCACCTCGGCGCCGCGCAGCAGCGGCACGCCGAGCCAGTCGGCGCTCTGCGGGCCGAAACCGTACATCGGCGAGCCGATCGCCACCACCAGTTTCTCGGACGGGCCCATGAGGGTCTGCCCGGTGCCGATGACGTGCGCGGTGAGCGAGCCTTGCTGCTCGATCATCGGATATTCGTGGTCGGGCGCCGGCGGCTCTTCGTCCACCACGTCGCGGAAATACGGGAAGCGCAGCACGTCCTTGGCGCGGTCGTAGAGCGCGATGTAGAAGTTCTCGGCGTACATCAGGCCGGCCACGATGCCGTGGATGGCCGACAGCACCTCGTCCATCTCGCGCTCGCCGCTGGCCAGTTCGGCGATGGCGTAGAGCGCGCGCTGCAGGCGTTCGGCCTCGGCCAGCTGTGCCACGGCGCGGTGCAGGCGCTCGAGTTCGAGCGCCGCGGGCAGCCGCTGCGCGAGCAGGCGCGCGGCCTCGGCGTAGGGCGGCAGCAGATCGTCGCCCTCGGGCAGGCCGTCGACGGTGAGCACGCCGAGCTGGCGCTGTTCGGCGAACAACGGCCAGGCCCAGGCGCCTTGCTCGCCCGCGGCCGCGCCAAGGGCAAGGCAGCGCCGCGCCGCCGCTTCGGCCGCGGCCAGGTCGCCCCGGCCCTGGCGCGCCAGCAGCCGCAGTCGCTGGTTCTCGACTGCCCACAGGGCACAGTCGTCGGCGCCATGGCGGGCGTCGGACCACGCCGCCACCGAATCCACCAGGGCCTGCGCGCTGTTGCCGGACAGCAGCAGCTCGGCGCGGCTCACGCCGGCGCGCGCGGGCAGGCCGGCCAGCGCCGGCGCCTCGGTGATCGGTATCGATTTCCCCATGACCGGCGCAGTTTCAGGGGTGGCGGCGGGCAAAGTCCATCGGAACGATGGAACAAGTGGTCACAGCTGCGACCCTGTGCCTTCCGGCACCGTCCCGGGAGACGGAAAAACCCAACAATCAGCAGACGGAACCGCAGTTTCGAACCGCTCCGGAATTGTTAAGAGCCCATAAAACCGCTATATTCATTGCCATGTCCCGCCTTGCCTGCCCGTCCCGTTACGCCCGCCCCGCCGCGCTCGCGGCGATGCTCGCGTGGGCGGCCGCCTCGCAGGCACAGGTGCTGGTGGAGCCCCAGCTCCCGGTGGAGCCGGACGCCCGCGTCCTGCCCGTCTGGAGCAATGCCAGCGGCAAGGTGGAAGCCCTCCTGCTGCTCGAGCCCGACGCACCGGGCTCGGCCCTGGATCGCGTGCTCTCGCCGACGGCCTCTTCCACCTCGCTGGGCCTCGGCGGGCGCGTTGCGCTGGACGACGGCAGCCGCCTGCGCGCCACGCTTCAGGCCGAACCGGATGCCGGCCTCGCCCTGCTGTGCAACGGCAGCGTCGGGCTTTCGAGCACGCTCGGTTCGCTGGCGCAGCATTGCCTGCTGGCGAATCTGGGCACCGAAGATCCGATGCTCTCCGGCGCGCGCGGCACCGGCCTGCAGCTGGGCTGGGAATCGCCCTCGCGCGCCCTCGACCTGAGCTTCGGCCTGTCCTGGCTCGACTACGACACCGAAGGCACCGCGCTGTGGACCAGCGCCGCGGCCCCGAATTTCGCCAGCGAATTCGCGCTCGGCCCGATCAACACCCTCGGCGCCTGGGCGCAGGGCTTCGATGCGCGTTCGCTGCGCCTGGAAAGTCTGGTCAGCCTGAGCCCCAACTCGCGCCTGCTGATCGGCGGCAATCTCGCGCGCAACCGCCTCACCCCGTCCGCCGGCGCGCCGATGCGCTGGGACACCACCTCGCTCAGCTTCGGCCTGGGGTTCGGCGATTTCACCGGCGAGCTCACCGGCCGCCTGATCGAAGTGCCGGGGGCCGATGTCTCCTGGTCGGGCCTCGACATCGGCGTCTCCTGGCGCACGCCGTGGCGCGGCGAACTCTCGGTCGGCGCACGCAACGTCCTGGGCTCGGGCGATACGCAGAACTGGCCGCTGACGGAACTGCCCGCGATCGAAGACCCGTCGGTGCGCGTGCCCTACGTGCGCTACCAGCAAGACCTCTGAGCCTCGAAATCACCCCGCTGTTCTCGGTGCCCTTCGCCACGGTGGCGATGCCGGGCGCCGAAAAACTGTGCGCGGAACTCGTCGAGCTGTTCCTGCAGCGCGAAGCCGAAGGCGCGCGCTACCGCAACGCCACCGTGCGCGACGCCCAGCAGGGCGTGTTCGAGAGCCGATTCGACCTGCACACCTGGCCCGATGCGCCGGTGCAGCAGCTGTTCGGCTTCATCCACACCGCGCTCGCCGCCACCGTGCACCAGCTCAGCGGCTTCACGCCGCAGCAGTGGCAGAACCTCGCGTTCGACTATCACTCCTGGTTCCACATCACGCGCAGCGGCGGACACCAGGGCGTGCACAACCATCCGATGGCGTCGTGGAGCGGCATCTTCTGCGTCGATCCGGGCGATTCGCCGGCGGGACGCGAGGACAGCGGCTCGGTGCGCTTCCTCGATACGCGCGTCGGCGCCGAGATGTATCTCGACGCCGGCAACGAGAATCTGCGCGGCCAGTTCCGCCAGGGCGGCTATCGCTACACCCATGCGCCGGGGCGGCTCGTGATGTTCCCGAGCTATGTCTACCACGAGGTTTTCCCTTACTGGGGTGCTCGCCCGCGCGTCGTGGTGGCGTTCAACGCCTGGATCCGGCACGCGCCGGCCGGCTAGCGCAGCGGCACCACGTCGAAGGCGAGGCTGATGCGCGGCGCCGTACCCGCGTGCGGAAGCGTGCGGTGGTACAGATAGGAAGGAAAGGTCGTCAGCTCGCCCACGCGCGGCTGCACGCGGCGACGCGGCAAGCCTTCTTCCCCGGCGAGTTCCCCGGGCGGGAGGCCGAATTCGATCCAGCCGCTTTCGTGTGTATCGTCCACGTCCGGCAACGACACGTAGTACACGCCGCTCATCCAGCCCGAGGGATGCAGATGCGAGGCCTGGTGTCCCGAACGGTTGAGCACCGTCGCCCACAGATTGAGCTGCCAGTTCGTCGGCGCCGTGCCCGCGAGGGGATGGTGCGCAGCGGCGTGGCGGGCGGCGGCCTGCGCGACGCGGCCGGCGATTTCCTCGCGCAGCGCCGATTCGAACGCGGCCAGTTGCGGGGTGGCGGCACCGGCGAGGTTGCCGGTCTGTCCGCCGTCGCGCGTCGTCTTCTGCCCGCGGTCGTAACGCAGCGTCGGGTGCGCGAGGATTTCCACGGCAAGTGCCTCGTGATCGAACGCGCCCCGCAGCGGCGCGGTATGCACGACGGCATCGAAATCGAGCAGCGCGTGCGCGACCGGATCGGCCGCGAGCGTGGCCGCGACGCCGAGCGCCGCCAGCGCCGCCTGGTCGCGCGGATCGCGTTGCAGGGCGCGGCGCAACGCCTCCATCGCGATGCGCGGTTGTCCACGCTGCACCAGCGTGAGGCCGAGCAGTCGCCAGGCCTCGGGCAACTCCGGCGCCAGCGACGCGGCGCGGCGATAGGCCTGTTCCGCCGCCTCGAGCACCCCCTGCGCCGCGTTCGCATTGCCCAGGCCCAGCCAGGCGCGCGCTTCGTTCGGCCTTGCCTGCAACAGCTTTTCGAACTGCGCGGCCGCGGCCTTCGCGTTGCCCAGATCGAGTTCGCCGACCGCGAGGTTGTATTCCAGCGCCAGATCGCCGGGGTGTTTCTGCACGCCCTTGCGGAACGCGGCACGCGCTTCCTCAAGGCGGTCCAGATCGCGCAGCGCCACGCCGCGCAGCAGCCAGGCGTTGGCGCTCGGGGCCAGCTCGAGCGCCACGTCGGCCGCCTCCAGCGCGAGATCGGGCCGGCCCAGGCGCAGCGCCGCGCGCGCCACGTTGAGGCGGAACGGCGGCTGTTTCGCATCGCTCGCCACCGCGCGCAGGAACAACGCCAGCGCCTCGTCGGCGCGGCCGCCCTGCATCAGCAGGATGCCGTAGCAGTTCAGCGCATCGCCGAGCGCGGGCTCGCGCGCGAGCAGTTCGCGGTAGGCGCGCTCGGCGGCCTCGCGCTCACCGGCCTGGTGCAGGCTCCACGCGTGGGCCAGCGCCTCATGCATGGCTTACGCCGGCCAGTCGCCGTCGGCTTCCAGCGTGATGCGCTTGAGGAACTCTTCGGACATGAAACCCACCGTGCCGGGCGTGCGCACGCCCGGCAGCACGCCGGTGTCGTAGAGCTCGCGGATGTCGCCGACGATGCGGATCTCGTGCTGCACGTCGCCGCGCTGCAGATCGATGATCTGCAGAGCGCAGCGCGCCATCGCGCCCTTCTTCTCGAGGATCTCGGTGAGCGGCAGGCTGCCGAAGGTGTTCTCGCGGCCCATCGACAGGCCCGCGATCGCGTAGCCGTTGACGAAGGACAGGCCGCGCAGATACCCCGGGCAGAAGGCGATCGGCTCGAACCTGCCGCGTTCCAGGTCGACCCAGCCGAACTCGCCGGTGCCGGAATTGAGCATGTACAGCTTGCCCTCGTGCCAGCGCGGCGAATGCGGCATCGAAAGCCCCGACAGCACCACTTCGTTGCTGGGGATGTGCATCAGCAGGCCGCCGTTGGTGCGGAAGTCGCGCCAGCCGCCGGCGGCGTCGCTGCGGCTCACGCAGGTGGCGTAGGTCGGCACGCCGTCGACCAGCGCCATGCCGTTCAGATGGCAACGGTCTTCCGCCGCGAGCTTGCTGATGAAGGGCGGCGTCCAGTACGGCTTGAAGCTGAAGCGGTCGTCCACTTCCGCGATGCAGCTGAAGGCGGTGTTGACGAAGACGACCTTGCCGTCCTTCGTCACGCCCACGTCGTGCACGTCGACGTCGCCCGTGGTCCAGGCCACGCGCGGCACGTAATAGGCATCGAAGCCCTTGTAGCTCTCGCCCGGCAGCACCGTGTTCTGGAAGCGCCAGATCTGGAACTGCGTGCCCACCACGATGGCCTGCGCGGTGGCGTGGATGCCCATGCAACGCGCCACGGCGCGGCGCTCGTAGGAAATCTGCCCGTCGGGCTTCACGCCGATCATGAACAGCAGGCCCGATTCGTAGGTCGAGGCGAGCAGGCTGACGCCCTGTTCGTACAGCCAGCCGGCCGTATTGCGCGTGGCGCTGAATTCGATTCTTGTCGCGGGCGGCTGGGGCGTGGACACTGGCAGACTCCTGCGCGCCCGCCAAGGCGCGATTCGATGTGCGGAGGAAAGCCTTGAATTATGCCAGAGGGCCGCAGCCGCGGCCCGTTCCTCTCCTGCGCCTGCGCGGTCCGGCGCCGTGAACGGCCATCCGCCGGAACTCGAGGCCGCCTACGCCGCGGCCGACTGGGCGCGCGTGGAGTCGATCTGCGCGGGGCAGCTGGCCGTCATGCCGGCCACGCCCTGGGCCGCCGAGGGGCGCATCCGCGCGGCGCAGGCACTGGGCGACGACGCCCGCGCCGAGTCCTTGCTGGTACAGGCGCTGCGCTGGTCGGGCCGCGAAGGCTTCGCCGCCGCGCTGCTGCGCGAACGCCTGGTGGCGGACGACGATTTCGCGCGCCTGGCCGCGCTGCTGCCGGAACAGCCGTTCGGCGAGGAGGCCGTCGAGGATCGCCTGCTGGCCGCGGTGTACGCGCACAAACGCGGCGATTTCGCGCGCGCCGCCGACCTCGCCCGTGCCGCGCTCGATCGTCGCCGCGACGACGCCGCGGCCCTCGACCATCAGGCGCGCGCCATCCACAACCTCGGACGCGCCGCCGAAGCGCTCGGGCTGCTCGAACGCGCCGTGAAGATCCAGCCGCTCTACACCGAAGGCTGGAGCAACCTCGCGCATGCGCTGCGCGCGGGCGGTCGCATGGACGAATCGGTCGCCGCTTACCGGCGCGCCCTCGCGCTGCGGCCGGGCTTTCGCGTGGGCGCGCTCAACCTCGGCATGACGCTGCTCGCCGCGCAGAAACCGGCGGAGGCAGCCGAGGCCTTGCGCACTTGGCAACGGCGCGCACCGGACGATGCCGAAGCGGCGCAGTACGAAGGCCTCGCGTTGCATCTGCTGCAGCATCTGGACGAGGCCTTGGTCTCTTACCGGCGCGCCGTCACGAATGCGCCCGCCAACGGCATCGCCTGGCTCTATCTGGGCGTGCTGCACAACCAGCGCTGCGAACCCGAGGCCGCGGGCGAAGCCTTCCAGCGCGCGGTGACGCTGCTGCCGAACGACGGCGAGGCCTGGTCCGAGCTGGCCGCCTGGCATGAACTCGAGAATCGCCTCGACGACATGCGCCAGACCGTAGAGCAGGGCCTGAAGGTGGCGCCGCGCCACCCGCGCCTGCTGCTCGAAGCCGCGCGCCTCGAACGCCGCCTCGGCCGCCCGGAAAGCGCGCTGCAACGGCTGCAGCGGTTTCCGCCCACGGCCCTGCCGCTGCGGCAACGTGCCGCCTACTACTTCGAAGCCGCACGCAGCCTCGACCGCATGCAGCGGCCGGGACCGGCCTTCGCGGCCTTCGCGGAAGGCAACAAAGTCGCACGCGCGAGCATCGCACCGCCGGCAACGGCGGTGGCCGAATTCGATCGGATGCTCGAACGCCTCGACGCCTGGCCGCCGGACGTCGAAAGCGCGCCGTGGGTCGATGCGCCACAAGGCGAGTCGCCGACCTTCCTGCTCGGCTTCCCGCGTTCGGGCATCACCCTGCTCAACACCATGCTCGGCTGCCACCCGTGGCTCGCCACGCTGGAAGAGAAGCCCACCTTCGAAGCCTGCGTCGAACAACTGGCGAAGCACCCGCTCGGCTATCCCCTTTGCCTCGACGCCCTGGCACCGCACCAGCTCGACCAGTTGCGCCGCATCTACTGGGAACGCGTCGAACACTACGCCGGCGCGCGCGATGGACGCATGGTGCTCGACACCTTCCCGCTGCGCACGCTGCACGTGGCCGCCATCGCGCGACTGTTCCCGAACGCGCGCGTGATCTTCATGCAGCGCCATCCTGCAGACGTGGTGCTGAGCAACTTCATGCAGGAGTTCTCGCTCAATCCCGCCAACCTGCAGTTCACCGACCTCGCGCGCGGCGCACGCCTCTACGCCCGCACGATGCGCATGTGGGAACGCGTGCGCGAACGCCTGCCGCTGCGCGTGCACACGCTGCGCTACGAAGACCTGATCCGCGACACCAAACCAACGCTCATGGCGCTGCTGCAGTTCCTCGGCCTGCCTTGGAACGAAGCCGTGATGACGGGCCACGCCGAACGCGCCCGCCAGGTGCGCGTGAGCACCAGCAGCTACCACCAGGTGGCCGAGCCCTTGTACGACCGCTCGATCGACCGCTGGAAGCTGTATCGCCAACAACTCGGACCGGTGCTGCCGCTGCTCACGGAGGCCGCGGCGCGCTTCGGCTACGCGCTTTGAACTGAGGCATGCGGACGACTGCGCCGTAGCGCGCTTTCGCTGTCTCGCGGGAAAGATTCTTCGCCAGCTCGCCGGATTGCAGGCCTGCGGCGGGACGCAGGGACGACGAAAGGGTGAGGTGTGCTCTTGCCGGGGTGGGGTGGCCGGCCCTGCGGAGGCGGCTGGAGTCGGACGGACAAGGCCGGCGAAGCCCGGCACGGGCAGGAAGCCCGCGCGTTTTCGCTGAGGGATGCCGAATCGAAACTCCCGCAGCCGGCGCCGCAGCCGGGCCGGCCATCCCACCCCGGCAAGAGCATCTGCATCAACCTCACGCGAACCACCTGCTCTCCACGCGAACTCGCGAAGAACAAAAAAACGGCCCGCTTTCGCGGGCCGTTTCTCTGCCACTGAACCGAAGTTCTTAGAACTTCTGCTCGTAGCGCACGTACGGCACGCGGCCGTACCAGTCGTACTGCGAGTTCACGTAGAACGGACCCGACAGCAGCGTGTTGTCGAGCGGCGGATCCTTGTCGGCGATGTTGCGCACGCCGATCGTGACCTTGCCGTTCCACGGCGCAGCCCACGAACCCTGGATGTCCCAGGTCGTCCAGTTCGGGATGCGCGTGCCGAGGGCACCGTTGCGATCGGTCTTCTCTTCCGAGTCGCCGATCAGGTTGCCGATGACGGTGGCCGAGAAGTCACCCGAGGCCCAACCCAGCGACAGCTGGGCGCGCATGTCCGGGGTGAAGGCTTCGTCCAGCTGCTCCAGGAACACGCCCGTGCCTTCGTCCTGATCGTAGTTCAGCACGTGGCTGACGGTCAGGTTCTGGCTGAAGGTACCGACCGAGGTGTCGAAGCTGTAATCGGCTTCGAAGTCGATACCGTCGGTTTCGATGCCGGCGATGTTCTGGTTGTTCGCGATGATCAGCTGGATCGCGCCCGTGGCCGGGTTGCGGATCACGTTCGGCGAACCACCCTGCTCGGCTTCGATGTTCAGGATGTCCTGCAGCGGCAGCGCGCCGACCTGGTCCTCGAGCGTGATGTTGTAGTAATCCAGGCTCAGGGTCAGGCGATCGACCGGGCTGACCACCGCACCCACGCTCCAGCTCTCCGACTCTTCAGCCGAGAGATTGACGTTGCCGCCCGAGACGTTCTCGTACTGGCGCGAGTTGCAGGGGTTGAACGGGGCGCTGAAGCCCGGCACGTCGCCGTTGCAGGCGCGACGGTCGATGGCGTTGTTGAACGAC
>CAMLOR010000001.1 GCA_946481615.1 uncultured Aquimonas sp. | reverse complement strand
AAGATCGACCGCGCCTTCATCAACCGCATGGACGAGGAACCGCAGCGCTACAGCCTCGTCTCGAGCATCGTGGCGCTGGCACGTCCGCTCGAACTGAAAGTGGTGGCCGAAGGCGTCGAGACCGAAGCGCAGGCGCGATTGTTGACGCTGCTGCGCTGCGACGAGGCGCAGGGCTTCCTCTTCAGCAAGCCGGTCGACGCGGAGCGCTTCCTGGAACTGCTGTTGGCCGAGCCGCCGGGCGACACCTGCAATGCCCCGCATGGGGCGGGACATCTTCACGGTTTGGCGCGTACCTAGACACCGTCGTTCCCGCGAGGCGGGAACCCAGGTGCGAGCACATCGCAGTGGCCGGCACCTGGCTTCCTCCCGCGCGGGGACGACGCGATGATCAATCGAAGCCGTCGGCGAAGATCCGCGGCGCGAGATTCACGCCCGGCGTCACGGTGAGCAGGAAGGTCGTCGATGCGCGGTCCGCGGGATTCGACGCATCGCTCACGGTGACGGTGACCGTCGTCGTGCCTTCGAAATTCGTCTCGGGCACCAGATCGAAGGTGTCGCCGGGGCCATGGCCGTGCACGATCGCCGTCACGTGTTCGCCGGACACCGTGACGATATTGGGGCCGGCGTCGCCGTCCTGGTACAGCACGGGAATGCCGGCGAGCACGGTGTTTTCCACCACGTTGCGATCGGCCATGTCCGCCAGCACGAGATTGCCCGCCACTTCGATGTTGGCCTCGACGGTGCGCGTGGCCATGCCTTCGATCTCGCTGGTGAAGCCGAGCACCAGATCGCCGCCGCTAGCGAATTCGCTGACGCGCACCTGGAAGCGCAGGTCGTATTGCGACGATTCCGGACCGCGGTAGTCGTAGCAAACGACCAGATCGTCGGCGAGCTTGTCCTGCAGATCGTCGTAGGCATAGTCCGTCGCCAGATCGCCGCGCAGCGGACCGAAGGCGGTGAGCGGACCGTGGTAGCCCTGCACGCCGATCGAGCCCTGGCCGCCCTGCGTGCCGAAGTCGAGGTTGTCGTAGGCCATCTGGATCTCGAACTCGCCTTCGCCGAAGCGGTGATCGCGGTTGAGCAACAGGTCGAAGTCGTAGCGGTCGTCGAGCGTGGTCGTGGTGCCGAGGTCGAAATCCATGTGCTCGGTGCGCGCGCCGACCCATTCGATCACCAGGTCATGGGTGTTCGTGCCGTAGGCCAGCGTCATGCCGCTCACCTGGTCCAGATCGAAGCTCGAGGTGTCGAGCGGCGTGCTCAGGACATTCGCCGCGCTCGGGCCCAGCCAGCCGCCGCCTTCCGCCGTGCCTTTCCACAGCACGCCGATCATCGGCGTGTAGGGCAGGGTGAGGTAGGGGAACTGCTGGTGGATGAACATGGTGTCGCCGAAGTTCGGTTCCATGATCACCCAGCCCTGCGGCGAGACGCGCAGCTCCGGGTAGGAGAGGAATTCGTCGTTGTTGTAGAGCGAGTAGCGGCCTTTGTCGCCCCAATAGTCGGCCAGCGCGATCGTCACCGCTTCGGTGCCGTAGAAATCGGCGTGCCCGCCGAAGTTCGGCAGCAGGCCGAAGCGCTTCACCAGTCCGACGAAGCCGCCTTCGCTGACGCGGCCGTTGGCGCTGAAGATCGGCGTGCGGCAGAGCGCATCGGTGGCGCTGGTGGTGACGAGATAGTCGCGCTCCCAGTGTTCCGAATCGGGCTGCGTGCCGGCGATGCGGATCGTGTCGCCCGCCACGCTCAGGTTGGGGCGCTGCTCCGGGTTGTTCACGTGCACCGAGCCGGGCACCAGGGTCAGGCCGGCGGGCAGGAAGGAATCGAGCGCGAAATCGCGATCGGCGCCGCTGAGGTTCTCGCGCACGTGTACCGCCACGTCGATGACATCGCCCACGCGGGCGCGCGTCTGGCTCACCGTCATGCTGACGTCGTCGAGGCCGCGCGTGATCTTCACCGGCACGAAGCCGACGCTGCCCGGCGCGTTCGCCGCCCCCACGTCGAAAGCGCCGTACGCCACGTCGCCCGGCGCCATCGGGGGCAGCGTCCAGTTCACGTCGAGGTCGACCGGGGTTCCGGTGGTCGACGCCGGTCCGCCGATCTGCAGATCGTTGCCGAAGCTGCCCGGCACGACGGCGGTGGCGATGCGGTAGGTATCGACGATGTCCTCCGGCTCGAGGTCGGCGAGCCCCGTGCGCACGTTATTGACGAAGATCCAGTACTTGCCCGCATCGGGGCGGGTGAGGCTGCAGTAGTTGAGCTCGACCTCCGTGGTGGAGATGCACAGCACTTCGTCTTCGTAATCCATCTCGCCGTTGTCGTTGGCGTCCAGGCCGATATACACCGTGGCCCAACCGCGCTTCCAGGCGACGTCCGTCGTGCTGGACACGTTGGCGAGCACGTCGACCACCAGGCGCGCGGTGTCTTCCGGCACGTCGATCAGCGTCAGGCGCGTGTTGTCGTTGCCGAAGTCGCCGTCGAACATCGGCGGAATGTGGTCGATGTCCTGATGCAGCACCAGCTCTTCGGTCTGCGCCCGCACCAGGCCGTAGCCGCGGTAGCTCGTAGCGGCGAGCGCGGGCAGCTGCAGGCCGTCGAGGCGGTACGAGCCCTCGTCGCGATACGCCGTCAGCTCCAGCGTCTTGGGCAGGGCGCCGTGATCGAAGTTGACGGAGATCGGCCAGTGCGACGCCGGGATCGAAGGGTCGGTCGCGGTGAAGATCACCTTGCTCCACAGTTCGAGCTCTTCGGACGTGAGGACGTGGTCGTAACCGTTGCTGCGGAACTGCGCGTCGGAGAGATCGGCGCGCAGCAGCAGGGTGCGGGTTTCGCCGGCCGCCAGCGTGAAGGTCGACGGAAAGACCTCGAACTTGATGCCGTTCTGCGGATGCTCGCCCTCGCCGGTGGACCAGCGGTCGAAGGTCCAGTCGCCGGCGGTCACGTTCCAGGTGCCGTCGCGCGTGGCGCGCACGGTGCGGATCCAGCTGCACACGTCGCGGCAATGGCTGTTCACCAGCTGCGGCAGGTTGAGCTGCAGCACGTCGCCGCCGTTGTCGGGATCGGCCAGGCCGAAGTTGGCCGCGGTTTCGTGCATCACGAGGCCCGCGTCGACGGCCGCCGCCACGTCCAGGCGGCCGGCGCCGGCGCGGTAGGTGCCGGCGGGCCGGCCCGCGCTCCACGGCGTCTCGCCGTGGATCACGGTTTCGGTCGCGGTCATCTGCAGGGCCGATTGCACTTCCGCCGCGCTCCAGTCCGGATGCGCCTGGCGCACCAGCGCCATCGCGCCCGCCACGTGCGGGCTCGCCATCGAGGTGCCGCCGAGCAGTTCCCAATCGCGCGACAGCGCGCTGTCGGGGTGGAAGGGATGCTCGTCGGCGTAGGCGCCGAAGATGTCGACGCCGGGCGCGCTGATGCCGGGCGCAAGGTGGCCGCCGAAGCTCGCCGCCGGGCCGCGCGAGGAGAAGTCCGCGAGCTTGTCGCCCGCCGCCGGGTCGAGCGTGGCGGTGATGGTCGTGGCCGAAATCGTCGCGCCGTGGTTCGTGCCGCCGTCGGCCATCCACGCCAGCAGCGCGGTGCCGTCGAAGGAGCGCAGCTGGATGCCGGGCAGGGGATAGACGTCGTTGACCAGATCGTCTTCGTCGTCCGGATAGCCGGCGTTGACCAGCACGAAGCCACCGGCGCCGCCGGCCTTCACGTTGGCGGCCTTGGACACGCGCGCATTGGTGCCGCGCTTGCACACCACGATCTGGCCCGCGGTGAAGGTACCCGGGGCGAACGGCGCGGCGCACCGTTCGTCGCCGAAGTCGGCGGCGTCGACCAGCGTGCCGGTGATGCCCGCCGCGGAAATGCCGCCGTATTCGGTCCAGGAGAAGGTCGGGAACTCCGGCGGCGCGGTGGCGCCGCCGCTCAGTGCCAGCGTCTTCATCGGGATGTCGAGCACGCGATCGTGCGTGCTGGCCGCCACCGCGAGATACCAGGGCGCGACGTGCGAGAGGGTGTAGAAGTTCGGGCCCGCGTTGCCGGCGGACGCCGCGACCGCGATGCCCGCTTCGCGCGCCGAGAGGAAGGCCAGCGCGATGACGTCTTGCCACGGCTGGCGTTCGCCGCCGCCGATCGAGAAATTGATGACGTCGACACCGTCCTGGATGGCCTGGTCGATGGCCGTGACGATCGCCTCATCGGGGCAGCCGCCGTTGGGAAAGCAGACCTGGTAGCTGATGAGGTTCGCATGCGGCGCCACGCCCGACACGGTGTCGAATTCGAAGCCGGTCGGCACGCCGTCGCCATCGCCGAGCGAGCCGCCGAGCAGCGGCGCGTCGTGCACGACGTTGCCTGCCGCGGTGCTCGCGGTGTGGCTGCCGTGGCCGTTGTAATCCTCGCCGCTGGGCGGACGCACGCCTTCGAAATCGTCGGTGATGACGGGCCAGCTCCAGACGCCGATCAGCTTGTTGTTGCAGGTCGCCGCCCCCGTCGCGCAATCGCCGAGATAGTTGCCCGCGCCGCGCGGATTGACGTGCACGTAGCCGTCGCCGCCCACCGCGGCGAAAGAGGGATGGTCGGTGTTGGCGCCCGAATCGATGATGCCGATCACCATGCCTTCGCCCTTGAAGGGAAGGGCGCTGGAGGTGCTGCCGTTCCACACCGCCGGCGCACCGACGAAGGCCGGGCCGCGGTCGGTCTGCATCGGACGCAGCGTGGAGCGCTGCACCTGCGCGATCTGCGGCAGGCGTGCGAGCGCCTGTGCTTGCGACTGCGTCATCTCGAGGCTGAAGGCATTCAATCCTTCGGTGAGCTGGCGGCGCACGGCGCCGCGCACGCCGAGACGGCGCGCGTGGGCGATCGCGCGTTGCTGCTTGTCGCGCAGATAGCCGCGGTAGGCGGTGGCGGCCGCCTTGGCCGCGGCCGGCGTGCTCTTGCCCGCGAGGCTTTTGGCCGTCGCGGCGAAGCCGAGCACGCGGCCGTCGTAGGTCGCCACCGGCAGATCGCGCAAACGCACGATGTAGACATCGGTGCCGGTGCGCTCAGGTTCGGGCCGGAATTTCGCGCGGCTCGATCGTTCGACTTGCTGGTTCCTTCCGCCCGGGCGTCTGTGGCCGGGGCCGGCGTCGGGTTGCGGCGCGAGGCGCGACTCGCTCTTGTGCAGCCGTTCGGCGGGAATCTGCTTCACCTGCAGCGGCGTGGCCGCGCCGGCGACAGCGGTGAGCAAAGCGAAAATCAGCGCGGTCGCGACGGCGGCGCTGGAGGTGACGGAACGGACCATGGAATCTCCCGGCGGAACCGCGCGGGTTCCGCTTCTTGCTGCTGCACGTGAGGACCGCGCCGATGACCGGCGCGGCTTGGGACTGCCGGAGCCGGGCGCAACGATAGACAGCCGGTCGCGGCCGGGTCGATGATTCGAGTTGCGCCAAATCGTGATTCGAGATGTCCATGCGGCAGGCCACGTCCAGTTCGATCACTCCGCGTTTCCTCGTCGCCCTGCTGGACGAACACGGTGCGGCGAGCGACGACGTGCTGGCCGCCGCTCGCGTCTCGCGCGCCGGACTCAACTCGCCCGATCTGCGCATGCCGTGGCGGGAGCTGGCCGAACTGTGGCGCCGCGCCGCGCAGTACGTGCCCGAGGTCGGGCTCGTGCTCAACCAGCGTTTCCCGGCCGGCCAGATGCACGTGATCTCGCACGTGGCCCTGCGCTCGGACACCGTCGGCGCGGCGTTCGCCGCGTGCTGCCATTGCTACTCGGTGCTCAGTCCGATGGAGCGCCTGCGCATGGAGGCCGAGGGCGACACCACGGCGGTGGTTTATCACTGCGAGCACGCGGTGCCGGAGATCCCCTGGATCATCGAGCACTACTTCGCGCTGATCCGGCGCCTGATGAGCCATGCGCTGGGACGCCTGCTGCCCTACGTCGCGGTGCAGTTGCGTGCGGCCCCCGCGGCGGCGATGGAGGCCTACGTCGCGACGTTCGGCGTGGCGCCGCAATTCCATGCGCCGCGCAATGCGGTGGTGTTCGAGTCGTCGACGTTGCACTGGCCGCTGCCGACCAGCGACGCCTACCTGCGCGAAGTGCTCGAGCGCGTGATCTCGCAATACAGCCTGCAGACGCCCGAGCCGGGCTGGTCGGATCGCACGCGTGCCTGCCTCACCAGCGAGCTGCTGCAGGGCCGCACGCCGACGATGCGCGCCACGGCCGAGTTGCTCGCGACGGGCGTGCCGGCGCTGCGCGACCGGCTCGGTGCCGAAGGCCACACCTTCCGCGCCCTGCTCGACGAAACGCGGCGCGATCTGGCACGCGAACATCTGCGCCGCGGCATGGGCGCGAGTGAAGTGGCTTATCTGCTCGGCTTCTCGGAACCGGCCGGTTTCCAGCATGCCTGCCGGCGCTGGTTCGGCGTCGCGGCGGGCGCGGTGCATCGGTTGTCCGCGCCCACGCCGAGCGCGACAGCAGAGCAGATCGAGTCGTAGCTGCGGAGCCTGCGCGCGATTGTGAATCGCGGCAAACAAATCCGTAGTGTGATGGCCCGCGCGAAGAGCGCCGCGCGGCGCAACCTACAATCCGCCCTGCACGACAACGGCAAAACCATCGAAAGGTGGTGACGCAAAGCTTCCGGCCTGCCGATGCGTCCGCAAGGGCACATCAATGGTAGCGGGGTTACCGAACGCAACCAGCAAAGTCGCCGTCGCCCGACGGCGCCCTTGTGCCGGGTTGCCGTATCCGCACGCAGTGCGGGGCTGCACGAACGACCAGGCACAGGTGGCATCGCTCCCATCTGTGACTCACCGGTTCGACCGGCGCGCACGTGCGTGCCGGGCCGCATCCTCGTCCGCGCGCGGCGGCCGGGCGCTTCGCGCGCCCGATCGTGTGCCTTGCCCGAAGCCTTCGGGTCTCGGGATTCACGTCAACCTGCGCAAGGAACATCCTCATGAAGAACATGCACACCCTGGCCATCGCCGCTTCGCTGCTGGCCTTCGCCGCTTCGGCCGACGCCGCCACCTCCAGCGGCACGCTGACGGTCACCGGCACGGTGGAAAGCTCGATCAGCCTCACGATCGAATCGGCCGGCGGCACCACGTCCGGCACCGGCACCGACGCCGCCACCTCGGCACTGGGCAACATCTCCAAGTACGGCTCGGCGCCCACCGGCTTCACGCTGGCGCGCGGTGCTTCGGACTGGACGATCTCCTCGACGGTCGGCGTGAAGGTCGACAAGGCCAACCTGACGAGCACCGACTACACGCTGACCTCGCAGTTGGGCGCAGCGCCCGGCAGCGGCATCACCTGGAAGCTCAACGGCAGCACGCTGAGCGACTCGGCCGCCACCACGCTGACCTCCACGGGCACCTACGGTTCGACCGGTTCGTATGCGTGGGACATCGTCGTGGCCGATTCGGCGGCCGCGGCCGCGATCGACAACACGATCGCGTTCACCGCCTCTTCCAACTGAGCCAGGACGTGCGGCCCCCCACGTGCGGGCCGCCCACCCCCCCATGTGCATGCAGCGCACCGCGCGGCTGCGGGGTTGGCTGCTGATAGCGTGCGCCGTCCGCGGGCAGGCGCCGCCTTCGGCGCTCGTCTTCCATTTCGAGACGGCCGGACCGGCGGGGCGCGGCGTGCTGGATCTGGGGCGCGTCGCGGCCGATCACGGACGGCGTGCCGGTGGCGCGGACACGGTGATCCGCAAGCGCATCTTCCTGCGCCTCGACGGCGGCCCCGCCGCACCCGTCAGTGCGCGCGTGTGGGTGTCGCTGCCCGCGGCGCATCCGGGCGTGCGGGTGCGCGTCGACGGCGTGGAGCTTTCTGCCATGCCGAGTCTGATCGACCCGGTGCATCGCATCGGGGCGAATGTCTCCCACGCGATCGAGGTGATCGTCCCGCGCGAGGTCGAGCCCGGGCCGTTCCTCGACGATCTGCTTTGGACCGCCGAGACGGATTGACGTCCGGCAACAACGGAGTTCTTCCGATGTCGAATCATCGTGCGCTGTGCGCACTCGCCGCGCTCGCAGCGCTCTTCGCCGTGGCGCGGCCTTGCGAGGCCCAATCCATCACGCTGTCGCCCGCCGTCGTGCCGCTCGCGGGCAGCGCGGGGCAGGGCGTGACGCAAACCCTGACGCTGCAGAACGATTCGGATGTCGCGCTGCCGTTCGTGCTCGAAGCGCGCGACGTGATCGTGCAGGACGGCCGCCGCAGCGAGATCGAGGCGGGGCGCATGGCCGGCAGCATCGCTGCCAGCGCGGTGTTTTCGCAGCCGCGCCTGACCGTGCCGCCGCATTCGAGCGCGCAGGTACAGGTCACGCTGACGCTGCCGCCGTCGATGCCGCATCGCGCCGTCAACGTGTATCTGCGCGGCGCCGAAGCCGTGCAGGCGGGCAAGGCGCGCGCGCTGCTCTCGCTCGGCACGCTGTTCACCTTCGCGCTGTCGGACGCGGTGTCGCTGCAGGCGCAGGCGCTCGAGGTTTCGCCACCGGACGCCAGCGACGACCTGCGCGTGCGCTGGCACGTCGCCAACGACGGCACGGAACCGGTGGTTCCGGACGGCGTGGTGGCGATCCTGTCCGCCGACGGACGCCTGCAGGGCAGGATGCAGATCGCCGCCAAGCGCCTGTTGCCCGGCGAAGCGACGCAGTTCGAGGCCGCGTATCCCGGCGAACTGCCGCCCGGTACCTATCAGGTCGTGGCGACGCTCGACGCGGCAGGGCACGCGATCACGCGCAACGCGAGCGTGGCCGTGCGCTGATGCGCAGGCGCGCGCTCGCAGCGCTGCTGGCCCTGCTGTCCGCCGCCGCGGCGGACGCGGCCGACGTGCGCCTGATGGCGCACGAAACGCGTGCGATGAGCGCCGGCGGCGCGAGCGCGGCGTTCGCGGTGGACGCGAGCGTGGTGAACGTTTCGGTGGAGGAGGGCCGCCTGATCCTGGTCGCGCTGCATGCCGGCGAGACGCTCGTCAGCCTGGTGCACCCCGACCGCGTGGAAACGATCGCCGTGCACATCGAACCGGCGCCGTCGCGGCTGCCACGTGTGGTGACGCAGCGCCGCCGCAACTCGGGCCAGATCGCGGTCAGCCACGACACCGGGCTCGATCGCAGCGGCCTCGATGTCGCCCTGCAACTCAATGGCAGCGGGCGCGAAACGCGCATCCGCTTCCAGGCCATCCACGAAGGCGCCGCCGCGGGCAAGCGCGCCGTGGCCCTGCCGAGCGCCAGCATCGAACTGAAATCCGGCGATCGCAAGGTCACCCTGCTCGACGAGTACGTCGAGGCTTCGCCGCTGACCATCGACGGCACCGTGCTGCGCGGCGTGCACGCCTCGAACGGCAAGGCCGAGCTGCATGCGGGCGTGGCATCGACGCAGCCTTGGGACGATCTGCTGCTGCCCGCGCAGGGCGACCGCGCGGCCAGCCTGAGCTGGCATCTCCAACGCAACGCGCTGGCCTTCGTGCCGTCCTTGCTCTGGCTGCCGGATGCACAGACGCGCGTGCCGGGTGTCGCCTCGCTGCGCGTGGCGCGCGGCGGACCGGAGGATGCCCTGCAGGCCGGCGCGGAACTGGGCTGGAGCGATGTGCCCGGTGTCTCGTTCGATATCGCGTTGAATCAACCGCAGCGCCAAGCCTGGTTGCGCGGTTCGTACCGCCCGCGCGAGTTCGCGGCGCTGGACCTGGCGCGTCCTGCCGGCAGCCATCTCGAAGGCGCGTGGGCCGAAAGGATCGGCCAGGAAACGCAGGCCAGTCTCAGCGTTTCCGCGAACCGGCTCGAACTGGGCACGCGCGATCCGCGCGCCGCCACCGCGCAGCTCGACGTGCGCAAGCGCGTGGCGCCGCGATGGACGCTGACGGGCGGACTGGGCGGCAGCGACTATCGCGAGAACGGCGCGGCGGCGACGCGGCGCACCGCGTCGGTCGGCGCCGCCTACGACGCCGATGGTTTCGGCGTGCAGGCGCAATACCGCTATCAGCAAGCCTCCGGCTTCGATAGCGGCGGCCACGGCGCCCGGCTCGCGTTGCGTGCGCAGCGCGATGGTTTCCGCGCCAATGCCTACCTCGACGCGCAGCAGAACGCCGCCGGGCTGGCGTTCGACGTGGCGCCCGGTTCGGGCATCGGCCGCGCACTGGCGGAACTGGGCGTGGTCGCGGGCTCGCCGGAAGACATCCTGCGCCTGCTGCGCGAACATGCGGCCCTGTTCGAACGCTACGGCGTCACGCTGAGCAGCCTGCGGCTCGATCCGCTGCGCCTGCAGGCCGGTCTCGATCTGCTCTGGCAAGGCAGCAGTGCCCGCCGCGCGCGAGCGGGGCTGCGGATGTTCGCCGAAGAGAGCCGCGGGCTCACCGACCGCCGCCGCACGGCCCTCGCCACCGCCTACGCGGGCTGGCGGCTGTCGAACGATCTCGATCTGGAGATCGGCTACTCGCGCTGGGCGCTGCGCAACGAGGGCGGCACGCGCGACGAGCACGATTCGGTGCAGGTGGTGATCCGCAAATACTTCGACGGCTTCGCGCTGCCCGGGGCAGGGCGCCGCGCCATCCGCGGCCGCGTGCTGCAGGACGCGCTGGGCCACGGCGAACCGCTGCGCGGCGCGGCGCCCCTGGGCGGTGTGGAAGTGGTGCTCGATGGCCAGCGCCGCACCCGCACCGATGCCGAAGGCCGCTTCGAATTCGACGCGCCGGGCCCCGGCGAACACCAGGTTTCGGCGACGCTGCCGGAGGGCGTGGCGGGCTATTTCACCGGACCTTCGACCCGGACACTGCAGGCCGGTGGCGAGGCGCACTTCGCGGTGCTGCCCGCGCCTGCGCGCATCGCAGGCCGCGTGGTGAGCGATGCGGGACAGCCGCTGGCCGGCGTGACGGTGCGGCTATCGGGAGCGGTGCAGGGCAGTGCCACCACCGACTCCGGCGGCGCCTTCCGCTTCGCCACCGCGCCAGGTGAAGTGGAACTCGTGCTGGCCGCCGAGTCGGTGCCGGAAGGCTTTGATGTTGGAGATCTGAAGCCGCTCACGCGACACGTCGAACTGGACTCGCCGGCGACCGCCGACTTCGTGCTGCGCGCCCAGCGCAGCCTGCGCGGCGCGGTGCAGGGCATGCAGCCGGGCACGCAGGTCGTCGTGCCCGCGCTCGGGCGATCGGTCGCTCCGGACGCGCAGGGCCGTTTCGTGCTTCGAAGCCTGCCTGCCGGACCGGTGACACTGGTGGTGCGCCGTGGTGCGAGCGAAGTGTCGCAAGTCGTCGAATTGCCTGCGGCTCCGGGGCGCGTGGACGGCGTGCTGCTGCGCGGCCCCTGACGGCTGCGGCCGTGTCCGCTGGCGATGACATGTGTGTGTGGCATGCGATTTGCTGCTCCCGGGCAACCCGCAGGAGACGCCGTCATGCCCGAGAAAGAAACCCTGCGCCGCGCGCGCCGCGACCGGCGCGAAGGCAAGGCGCCGAGCACGCAAGCCGGCGAATTCGTCCGCGAGGAAATCCACCACATCCACGAAGGCAAGCATGGCGCGCGCTCGACCAAACAGGCGATCGCCATCGGCCTGTCGAAGGCACGCCGCGCCGGTGTCGATCTGCCTCCGCCTGCGCCCGGGAAGGCGAGTGAGGAAACGCGCCGCGCCGCCAGACGAGCGACCGCCGCGGGCCGCAAGACGGCGCGCAAGGCGGCGAAGAAGGCGTCGCGTACGCGCTCGCGCGCAACGCGGGAAGCGCTCGAGCACGAAGGCCATGCCGCCGCCTCGAAAACCGCATTGGCACGACAGGCCAAAGCCGCAGCGCGCAAGCGGCCCGCGGCGGCCCGCAAGGCGGCCGCGCGCAAGGCGGTGCGGACGAAGGGGCCCGCGGCGCGTCACGCCTCTGCAGTGAAAGCGGCGCGCACACGCGCGCGCCGCGGACACTGACCCAGGCAACGGGCCGCGCATGCGACCGCAAGCCATGCCGTCCTCCAGCCGCTCGCAGCGATTCACCGGCCCGCGCACGGCGAGCGATGTCGCGCCACGCGAAGGCATCGCCGGCGCGTTGCGTGCCCGCATCGCGCGTCTGCTCGAACCTGCGGACGTGCGCCTCGACGGCGACCGTCCGTGGGACCTGCGCGTGCGCGACCCGCGCCTCTACGCCCGCCTGCTTCGCGACGGCGCGCTGGGGCTGGGCGAAAGCTACATGGACGGCTGGTGGGAAACGGCGAGCCTCGACCGGTTGCTGAGTCGTCTGCTGCGCGCAGGACTCGACCGCCGCGTGCAAGGCTGGAGCGACCTCTACGACGCCTTGCGTGCGCGCCTGTGGAACCTGCAGGCGCGCACGTGCGCCTTCGTCGTCGGCAAGCGCCACTACGATCTGGGCAACGATCTGTATCGCGCCATGCTCGGCCCCACGATGATGTACAGCTGCGGCTACTGGCGCGAAGCGTGCGACCTCGACGCCGCGCAGGAAGCCAAACTCGACCTCGTCGCGCGCAAGCTGGTGCTCGAGCCGGGCATGCGCGTGCTCGACATCGGTTGCGGCTGGGGCGAAACGCTGCGCTGGCTCGCCACCCGCCACGGCGTGCGCGGCGTAGGGCTGACGATTTCGGAAGAACAGGCCGCGCACGCCCGCGCGCGCTGCGCCGGCCTGCCGATCGAGATCCGCCTGCAGGACTATCGCGCCATCGACGAACGCTTCGACCGCGTCTATTCGATCGGCATGTTCGAACACGTGGGCGTGCGCAACTACCGCCGCTACTTCGACGTCGTGCGCCGCTGCCTGGCGCCCGAGGGCCTGTCGCTGCTGCACACCATCGGCACCAACCGCTCGACCCACCGCACCGATCCGTGGATCGAACGCTACATCTTCCCGAACTCGATGCTGCCGTCGGCAAGGCAGATCACCACCGCGTTCGAAGGCCGGTTCGTGCTCGAGGACTGGCACAACTTCGGCACCGATTACGACCTGACCCTGCAGGCCTGGCGCGACAACATCGAAGCTGCCTGGCCGCGACTGCCCGCCCGCTACGACGAACGCTTCCGCCGCATGTGGCGCTACTACCTGCACGCCAGCATGGCCGCCTTCCGCGTGCGCCATTGCCAGTTGTGGCAGGTCGTGCTGGCACCGGAGGGACGCGAGGGCGGCTACGTCGCCGCGCGTTGAGCGGCGCGGGATCGATCGATGCGATTGCGCGACGATTCGACCCGCGTGACGCCGTGAGGCGCACGCGCCGGATCCTTGCAACGAAGCGGCCGCCTGCTGCGCCGCATCTAGGAATCTGTCACCTGCACAAACGCTGCGCCGCCACGTATAAATGGCCGCGGGGGAGAAAGCGTCGAGTTCGGGGGGCTGGCCGCACGCTGCATCGCGATCGGGCGCAGCGTGCGGCCGGGCCGGGGAAGAAGACCGGCATGCACGCGTCTGGCGGACCGGATCCGGTGCTTCGCCCGGCGAGCGCTCCGCACCTGTCGGCGACCATCGCCCTCCGACAACAACCATCGGAGCGTCGTCATGATTGGATCCAGAGCGATCGTCCGCTGCATCCTGCTCCTCTCGATGCCGTCGGCCGCATGCGCGGCCGACGTCTTGAAAGTCGACATGGAAGATCCCGCGCTGACTGCGCAGCGGACCAGACAGGCCGCCCTGAGGCTGGCCGACTTCGAGGCACGCGACGGGGGCGCGCCGACGCTGCGGGTTCCGGTGCTCGAACTGCCGACGCAGGCGTGGGTAGGCTTTCATGCGCGCGACGCCGCGGCCGCGCCGACGCGAACGTTCACGTCGGACGATCGCGACGGCCATTGGTACACGGTGACGGACGACCTCGGGGATTTCACGATTTCCGTCTCCGCCGACATCGCCCTGATTGCGACGCCGGTCTCCGGCCTGCCGACGACCGATGAGGCGATCCAGGTGACGACCGCCGTGCCGGAGCCCGCCGCCGCCGACGACGAGTCCGGGCGAACCGAAGACATGGCATCGGCGCGCGTGGTGTTCCGGCGGTACGGCGTGCCCTATGTCGTCGACATCGAGTGTTCGCAGGCATCCGATATCTGCCAGGACGAGGACGCGTTGCGCTCGCTGGTGGCCTCCCTCGAACTCACATGGGCGCCGGAAAAATGATCATGCGCACGATCGCATCGGTTTTCCTGATTGCAGCCAGCGGTATCTCGATGGCCGCCGAAGCGGCCGATTTTCGCTACCACCCGCCCGGCGTCTTCGTTCCGGGGCAGCAAGGGACGGGGAGGGCGGGCGACAGGGCCATCTACGCGCCGGACATCGTCTTTCCGCTGCGTTTCGAAGCCACCTCCGAACGCGTGGTTGCCAATACCCAGGTGTACGCGCCACGACCGCAATGTCTCGCCCAGAACCATGCGATGCCCTGGGGCGACACGTACTGCGAGAAGCGCGCGTGGTCCATGCCATTGTGTCCCGGCGGAAAAGGCCATCAGGGCGTCGACATCCGGCCCGTGCGCTGCGAAGACAACCGGACGCTGGCGGTAGCGGTCGAGGACGGCGTGATCCGCAAGGTGACGCGCTCGACCAATGTCGAACTGCGCGGCGATTCGGGCGTGACGTGGCGCTACCTGCATGTGCATCCCGCATCGATCCAGGTGCGCGCGGGTCAGCGGGTGAGACAGGGCGATCCCATCGCCAATGTCTCCAACTACATGGAGGGGCGTCCGAACACGTCCATCCATCTGCATCTCGATGCGCAGGGCAACGTCCCCGACGGTGTCGGGGCACGCACGGTCTTCCTGCCGATCTACGCCTCGCTCGTGGACGCGTACAGGAAAGCCATCGGCCTGCCATCGCTCAACGAAGGCGGAAAGCTGTCGGTGGACCCGCAGCGCGAGATCGGTGCACCCGGCGACAGCTGAGAAAGCGGGTTTCGCCGCGGCGTGGCCGCGGTGTGGGAAGAACATCGGCGGTTGAACTGCGCCAGAGAGGCGTGATCCGACAGGGGGCAGGATGATGCGCAAGATCGCTTTGACGGGCGCGGTGCTGGCCGCGACCTGTTCGGCCGGCTGCATGTTGACGCGGCCGCACGTTTCGCCGGTCGACATCGCCGACGTGAGTCCGGTCGTACGGACCGCAGTCGATCCCGATCCGCACGCAACGCATGCCCTGAAGTACGCCAAGCGCGTGCAGGCCGAGTATCACGACCGCCGAGAGGCGATTCTCGACACGCAATCGGGCGCCTTGATCGGCCTCATTCCGCTGGCCGGATACGTGGGCTACGAAGCGGCGCGCGGCGGGACCGGCGCGCACGTAGCCGCGCTGGCCGGCGCGGGACTGGCCGGACTCTCGCTGACCCAGGTACTGGTGCAATCGTCGCGCATCAAGGTCTATACGCAGGCGCACAACGCGATCGGTTGCGGGATCGGCGCGTACCGCCTCGCAGCGGCGCAGCAAGGGTTCGCGGCAGATGTCGAGGCTAGGTGGCGCCGCGACATCGACGACGCCAGGTTTAGACTCGAACAGCTCCAGGGCAATCTGCAAAGCGCACAGCCGGAGATCGACGCGGAGCTCTTCAACAGCCTGCCTGCGAAAGACTTGGCGCGGAATCTGAAGCTCGCGCAAGACGAGCAGAATCGAGCCAGGAAGGTCCTGCAGGCCGCGATGCCTCCCGCACCTCCCGCACCAGCTGCACCTGCTGCACCTGCCGCCGCGCCCGCAAGCGCGAACGCCATTCCGCCTGCCCGCGACAGCGTCGCCTCTCCGGAGGCCATGGCGCGCGTCGAAACCGCGCGCGAGGCATTCCGGCGCGCGGGACAGGCGGTGAGCGAGGCCAAGCGTGCAGCGGACGCCCGCAGCACTCTGGAGGCGGGCAAGTGGATCATCAGCAACGATCTGCAGACCGCGCGGGAGCTTCATGCCGCCGCCGTCGCCATCAACGCCATGCTCGACGCCTCGCCCAGCCCCGTGCTCGAGGCCGAACTGATCAACCACGTCGAACGCGTGATGCGCGATGCCGACGCCGAACTGGACAACACGATTCCGCCGATGAGCGCGGCGGCACCGTTCGCCGCGGTGTTGCAGAACCAATCGGTGCCTGCGCGCGTTGCCGTTCCGGCGCCGGCGCCAGCCGTCGACGGCGCGCGCGACGGGTCGGATGCCCTCCTGGCGGGTTTCGTGGACGTCGACGGAACCCGCGCGACGCTGGACGAGGTGTCGCGAACGCTCGCACGCGTCCAGGAGGAAGTGCTGGCGGCGCTCGCCGTGCGCGCGGCGCAGGGCGGGCGGATCGGGCTGGACCTGGCCTCGTGCCGCTACGTCGCGACCAACGCCTCCTACCAGGCGCCACCGGTCGCGCTCCAGCTCGGCGTCGGCGACAGCGATCATCGCACCACGAAAGCGGTCGGCATCGGCAAGAGCATCACCGTCACGACGATCGGCGGCCAGCCGGAACACGGCGTGTTCATCACCGCGCCCGCGGCGCAGGCCATCGTCGTCGCCAAGACCGTGTCGGGCGACATGACCAGCTTCACGTTCACGGTGCCACCCGCGCCGGAAGGCGGCACCGCGCCCGTTCCCGCCGGGACCGTCACCGATCTGATCTTCAGGGACCGTGCCGGCGCGACAAAGCAGCTGACCTTGAACGTCGTGCCCTGAGCGCTGCGCATGACGATGCCTGCGTCCGACATCCTTGCGTCCCGCACGCTCGCGCGGGGCGCGCTGGTGGCAGGCATTGCGTTGGCGGTCTCGTTGCAGGTGGCCGCGGCCGAGATTCCCGAACGCTACCTGCAGCGCAGCCGCGTCGAACGCCATGCCCTGATCATCGGTGTCGACACCTACGACGCGATCACGCCGGTTCCGAGCGTCGCAAAGGACCTCAAGCGCATCGAAGAGGCGTTGCGCGGGCAAGGTTTCATGCAACAGGCGACGCTCGTGAACCCGACGTATTGCGAAACCCTCGCGGAAGTCGTCGCGTTCGGCCGGCGCGTCAGGGCATCGGCGCCCGACGGCAACGCCATCGCCCTGGTCTATTTCGCCGGACACGGCCTGCACCATGGCCACGAACAATGGCTCGCGCCGCGCGATTTCCCGGATGCGCTGCCGATTGCGCTGTTGACCAGTGCGGTGCCGGTGTCCTTCGTCACCGATGCGCTCGAGGGCTCCGGTGCCGGCGGGCCGCTGCTGATGATCGACGCCTGTCGCAACGATCCGCTTCCGCCGGGTCCGCCGCGTTCGGGCGTCGCCATCGCGTCGGCCGCGAGCGCCGAGGGCTGCGTCGTCGATCCGCCAGACGCGATCGATGGCGCTTCGAGTGTCTTCGATCCGATCGGCGATCCTGCGTCCTTGCAGCCTGGGTCCGCTCCCGAGCGCGCGAGCGCGACCTACCAATGTTATTCGACCCGCCTCGGCCAGCTTTCCAACTCGCCCGCGAACGGTATGTCGCCCTCGGCGTACGTCGATGCGATCGTCGAGGAAATCGCCACGCCCGGCATCGGCGCCGCGGAGTGGATGCGCAACGTCAGGACGCTGGTGGAACAACGCACGGGCGGCACCCTCAAGCCGATGTGCGAGGACCACGGCGCGCCGCTGTACTCGATCAACCTTTCCGACCTGTCGACCGAGGCAGCCGTCCTGGACTGGCGCCGGGCACTCGGCGCGGACATCTGCCAGATCCGCAAACTGGTGCGCAACCGGCCGGTGTCTCCGGTGCGCGCGGGCATGCTGGCCTGGCTGGAGGACCACGAGGACGCCTTGCAGCAATGCGCACAGCAGGCCGGAACATTTCCATTGCTGCTGTCCCAGGTCTTCGGTGACGACGGGGAAGTGCTCACCGGGATCGAGGCGGCCGCTTCCACGCGGGTGCTGGCGTCGCGCATTCCGGGTTCGCGCATCATCTGGCACGCCAAAGCCAACCAGGTGTTCCGGACCATCACGCCGCTCTCGGAACGTTGGGCGTCCGTGCAAACACCGAACGGAACCGGCTTCGTGCGCCTGCCCGCGGATCTTGAAACGAAGCTGTCGGCTCCGTCCGATTGGATCGCACCGGGCCCTGCGAAGGTGCACGCAGAAATCCGCCTGCCGTCCGGCGAACATGTCCCGCTGCGCAGATACTTCACGGGCCGGTTGGCCTATCTCGCGCAATCCCTTCCGCAGCCGGATCCCACGCCGCCGCCCGATCTAGCGATTCCGGAGCGAGACGGCTTCCGAGTCACGCTGGATGTGCGCGGCCTGTGCACGGACGGCGGCGAGCTCGCCGATTGCGCAAAGCTGCAGCAACTCGCCGCGCGCGTGCTGCCGGGTGCGGAATCGATCGAGATCATGAGCGTTGCACGCAACGGCGCGGCGACCTCGCTGGAAAACGATGCCGCCTTCGTGGCTGCACTGCATCTGCAATCGGCGCTCGCGGGCATGGGAATTGCGCCGGAGCGAGCACCGCTGCGGGAACGGTCGGCCGCGTGGGCCGAGTCCGGCGATCCGGCGCTTGCCGGTCTGCTGCTGCTTCGGTTCACCGTCGGCGGCGTGAAGCCTCCGCCCACTCCGGCTGTGGAAGAAGGATGACTCCATGAACGCGTTGCGCGGCTGCCTGTTCCTGGCTCTTGTGGCGACCATCGGCTGCGCCGTCGGCGCAGGCCAGGACAGCGGTGTCGCGCGGACCCGTACCCCCGAAGCGTCGACGGCCGCCGACCGGCGGGCCGTCGAGCGGGCGGGGCAGGGCTACCGCAGCGTGAATTCCTTCCGCCCCATCGGCGCGCAGGAAGCCAGGGACGGTGAGTTCCCCTGGCACGTGGCGCTGGTCTTCGAGCCACCGGCGGGAAGCCGTTCGTTCGGACGCTGCGGCGGCGCTCATCTGGGCGGCGGCTGGATACTGACGGCAGCGCACTGCGTCGACGATCATGCGCACGAACCGGATGCGATCGACGTGCTCTCCGGATCGCTCTCGATCACGCTGCCTGCGCACGCGGTCCGCGCCGATCGCGTCATCCTGCACCCTTGCCATCATTCCCCGCGGCGTGGCGTCGAGGTCGAGGACCTGGCGCTCGTGCACGCCGAACTGCCGGCCGACATGGCCACCATCGCGCTCGCCGGCCCCGACGACGATGCGGCGCTCGAAACGGACGCGCACGAGCGAACGCTGCACGCGGCGGGCTTCGGGCTGCTGAAGGCCGGCGGCGGCAGGAACGAGCTCGCCGATTGGCTCATGCGGGTGGAACTGCCCTTTGTCGCGCCCGCCACTTGTGGTGCAGCGATTAGCTACGGGGGCAGCTTCCTGCGACCGGTGATGTTGTGCGCCGGCGATGCCATGCGCGACACCTGCAGCGCGGACAGTGGTGGGAGTCTGACCAGTTCGCCGACGGCCCCGGCGCTGCTGCACGGCATCGTGAGCTGGGGACGCGGCTGCGCCATGAATCGCTTCCCGGGTGTCTATACGCGCGTATCGCACTACCGCGATTGGATCGAAGCATCCATCGCCACAGCGGAAGCCGCCGACTCGCAGTGCGTGAGCGATAGGCTGGTGATGGATTGAACGCGGTCGGCTGGCGGTGAAGGCCGTGCTGCGCCGGGGCCAGGCCGCCGTGGCAGCAATCCGACCTTCTGAACTTCGTGTATTGCGCAGTGCGCGGATCCTTCGCGCCGGTATCGCGATTTTCTCTTCGCCATCCCGACCCGCCGCGGCGGTTTTGTGATTCACTTGCGCCGCTGACATTCAAACTCCAGGGGTGCATTGGCGATGAAAGATTTCACACGCTTCGTCGCGCTCGCATGCGCCGGTTTCGTCGTCGCCGGCGGCGCGGCAGCGCAGGGCCCGGCCCGCGTGACGCCCATGACGCCGGATGTCGTCGAACGGTACGAACAGATCCTTCCTTCGGCCGACTATGTCCGGCGCGAAGCGATGATTCCGATGCGCGATGGCGTGAAACTGTTCACCGTGGTCCTGATGAAAAAGGGCGTGGCGAATGCGCCCATCCTGCTTTCGCGCACGCCCTACGATGCCAGCGCCCAGACCGGCCGGGTCAAGAGCCAGCGCATCGTCGACGTCCTCGAAGTGATGGATGCGCCGTTCGTCGAGGACGGCTACATCCGTGTCTATCAGGACATCCGCGGCATGCACCGATCCGAAGGGCAGTGGATCCTCAACCGCCCGATCGCAGGTCCGCTCAACGACACCGGGATCGACGAATCGACCGATGCCTTCGATACGATCGACTGGCTGGTGAAGAACACGCCCGAGGCGAACGGGAACGTCGGTGTCATCGGCTCGAGCTATCTGGGCTTCACCGCGCTGATGACGCTGATCGGCCCGCATCCCGCGCTCAAGGCGGTGATCGCGCAGAGCCCGATGGTCGACGGGTGGATGGGCGACGACTGGTTCCACAACGGCGCGTTCCGGATCACATCGCTGGGCTTTCCGCTGGGCCAGGGATTCAACAAGGGCGATGGCGGCGGCGAGTTCGCGCTCGGCGGCGGCGACGACTACTCGCGTTATCTCGAGGCGGGCTCCGTGGCGGATTTCGTGCAGCAGGTCGGGGCAGGGCACGTGCCCGGCATCCGGAAATTCCTCGAGAACCCGGCCTACACCGAATTCTGGTCGCTGCAGGCTGTGGACAAGTGGCTTGCCGCGCGGCCACACACCGTGCCGACGATGCTGGTGGTCGGGCAATGGGACCAGGAAGACAGCTACGGCGCGCCGGCCGCCTATCGCGCGCTGGAGCCCAAGGACAAGAACAACGACCGCGTATCGCTGGTCATCGGTCCCTGGCGCCATTCGGGATTCAACCACTACGGCTACGACCTCGGAGCGATCACCTTCACCGGCGACACGGCGCTCGAGTGGCGCGTGAAGTATGCGAAGCCGTTCCTCGATCATCTGCTCAAGGGCGGCCCCGATCCGAAGACGCCGCCGGTGCTCACGTATGCGACCGGTGCCAACCGGTGGAACGTGTCGCCGCGTTGGCCCATGGGTGCGGCGATGCCGCTGTATTTGGCGGCGGACGGCATGGCCACGTTCGAGAAACCGGCCGCATCGGGCCACGAGGAATACCTGAGCGATCCCGCCAGGCCCGTGCCGTTCATCCCGCGCCCCGTCGACATGGGCGATCCCATGCAGTGGAAGCCCTGGCTGGTCCACGACCAACGATTCGTCACCGGCCGTCCGGACGTCGCCGTCTGGACCAGCGCGCCGCTCGAGGATGCCGTGCACATCATGGGCGCACCCGACGTCCAGCTGTTCGCCTCCACGACGGGCTCCGACAGCGACTGGGTGGTGAAGCTCATCGACGTCTATCCGAACGACGTGCCGGAGGATGCCTCGCAAGGCGCGAAGCCGACGATGGCCGGCTACGAGCTCCCGATCGGCATCGAGATCTTCCGCGGACGCTACCGCCAGAGCTTCGCGCAACCCTCGCCACTGGAACCCGGCAAAGTGGAGCGCTACACCTGGAAGCTGCCCGACGTCGATCACGTCTTCCTGCCGGGCCACCGGATCATGGTGCAGGTGCAATCGACGCTGTTTCCGCTGTACGACCGCAACCCGCAGACGTACGTCGAGAACATCATGCACGCGAAGAAGGACGACTACCGCAAGGCCACGCAGAGCGTCTGGTTCGGTGGCGACAACGCCAGCGCCGTGGTGTTGCCGGTGGTTCGATAGGGTCGCGTCCGGCGCCGCCGGGGTTGTTGGCGACCTCGGTGGTGTCGGGACCGAAGGCGTGGAACAGCAAAGCGAATTTGGTGGTGGCAAATCTGACGGTGCGCATAATGTCGATTACGTAGATACCGACCATCCGCATTTTCGAGACGTTCGTCACACTTTGATCGCCCCAGCCCTCGGAGCGGCCCATGATGGTCCCGGGGAAATTCGGGGACATCGCCATGCACGTGCTGGTCACGGGGGGCGCCGGTTTCATCGGGTCGCATGTGGTCGAGCGGCATCTGGCCGCCGGCGATCATGTGCACGTCGTCGATGATCTGAGCACCGGAAGCATCGAGAACCTGCGTTCGTTCCTGCCGCATCCCAGGTTGCGGTTCGAGGAAGCCGACGTGTTGACCTGGACCAATCTGGATCGGGTCGCAGTCTGGGCCGATCGCGTGTATCACCTGGCCGCGGTGGTCGGCGTGTACCGCGTCATCGCCGAGCCCACGAAGGTGCTGGCCACCAACATCGCGGCCTGCGAGCGATTGTTGCGCGCCATCGCCGCCGGCGGTTGGAAGCCGCAGGTGGTGATCGCCTCGAGTTCGGAGGTCTACGGCCACGACGATACCGGCCTGCTCTCCGAAGAAATGGATCTGCGCGTATCCACGCGTTCGGGCACCCGCTGGAACTATTCGGTGAGCAAGATCGCCGACGAGGCGCTGGGGCTCTCCTACGCGCGCAAGTTCGACATCCCGATCGTGCTCGGGCGCTTCTTCAACACCGTGGGTCCGCGCCAGACCGGTCGTTACGGCATGGTGTTGCCGCGCTTCGTGCAGCAGGCGGTGCGCGGCGAGCCAATCACCATCTACGGCAGCGGTGCGCAGTCGCGCAGTTTCTGCGATGTGCGAGACACCGTGGTCGCGCTCGATCTGCTCGCGCAGCATGCGACGGCCGACGGGCTGGTCGTGAATGTCGGCAACGACCACGAGGTCACCATCCGTCATCTCGCCGAACTCGTGCTGCAGCGCGCGCAGAGTCATTCGCCGATCGAGCATCTTTCCTACCGCGAGGCCTACGGCGAAGACTTCGAGGACATCCAGCGCCGCCGCCCGCGCCTCGAGCGGTTGCGCGCCCTCACCGGCTTCGAGCATCAGTATCCGCTGGCGCGCACGATCGACGATCTCGTCGCCCTCGCCCGCGCCCAGCTCGTCCCGAGGACCGCTGCCGCCGCCTGATCAGGAGTCGCCATCATGGCAACCGCGCCGTGGTTCGTCGTCAGCCCGAATGGCCTGCTCAGCCTCGTCGGCCTCGTGCATGGGCCGGATCGCACCGTGCCCACGCCGGCGCAGGACTGGCGCCTGGCAACCGTGGAGGTGGTGATCCCCGCCTTCCGCGAGGAAGACAACATCGTGCACTGCCTGGCGTCGCTCGCGCGCCAGACGCACAAGCCGAAATACGTGATCCTGATCGACGATGGCGGCGGCGATGCCACCTGCGAGCGAGCGCGCGATTTCGCCGCCAGCGCCGGCATGGAACTGACCGTGATCCAGCGCCGCGCGCCGATCGGCAAGACGCCCAGCATCAAGCGCCAGGCGCGCGAGTTCGATGCCGACGTCGAGTTCATCCTCGACGCCGACACCTTCCTGGAGAGCGAGAACTACATCGAGCGCTGCGTGCAGGAGCTTTACCAGGGCGTGGGCATCGCCTCGGCCTGCGGCACCATCCTGCCGATGCGCGAGAAGGACCGCGCACGGCTCGCCGCCAGCGCGCCGTTCCAGCTGTGGTTGAACGGGCGCGAGTGGAAGGATCCGTTCGTACAGCACCTGGGACCGCTGCATCGCGCCTGGTGGGGTCTGACCAACATCTATCGCGATTGCCTGTATCGCTATCTGCAGCGCTTCGTCTATCACGGCCAGATGGTGTTCTTCGGCAGCATCACCAATCCGGTCGGCTGTGCGGTGGCCTATCGGCGCGAATACATCAAGAACCTCTTCGATCACTACGAGCCGATCTTCGGCGACGATCTCACCAACTCCGAGGACATCTTCATCGGCTTCGCGCTCAACAACGAGGGCTATCGCAACGTCCAGTTGATGGACGTGGTGGCGCGTTCGGAGGAGCCCGAGGTGCAGCGTCTGCCGCGCCAGCTTTATCTGTGGTCGTCGAGCTTCCTGCAGAGCTGCTACTACTTCGACGACCTGGTGAAGAGCCCGTTCAAAGCGCCACGGCGTGCGTGGCGGGCGCTGAAGAACCGGCTCAGCGGCGCCGACAAGCGCATCGAGGAGATGCGCCGGATCAAGGAACAGTACCGCCAGCCCTTCGGCCGCAAGTACACCGAGGTGATGGGCCGGCCGATCGGCTGGGTGATCCTGCTTTCGCTGCTGGAGAAGATCTCCTTCCCCACCGCCATCATCGTCATGCTCCTGCTGCGCTGGTGGGAAGCGCTCGCGGTCACGCTGCTCGCCGAAACCGCGCTCGCGATCCTGGTGCTGGTCATCGTCAGTCCCGGCGAGCGCCTCAAGGCGGTCGGCAAGGCCTTGCTCACCACGCCGCTGCGCTACGCGCTCCTGTTGTGGGATGCGGTGACCATCGGGCGCTTCGCCGTCGATCTGTGGATCACCCGCAACCGGCAGTGGCGCAAATGAGCGCGGCCGCCCTGCCCCGCGCGGTTCTGGCGTTCGCGCTGGCCGCGGCGGCCGGCGCGGCCTGGGCGCAGACGCCGCCGGAAGGATTGGCCGCCGAAGCGGCACAGCGCTGGGAGGAGGCGGCGCGCATCTATCGCGACGCATTGGCGCAGCGCGAAGGCGATGCCGCACTCTGGACGCGCCTGGGTGAAGTGGAAGCGCGCGCAGGCAATGCGGTGGCCGCGGCCGAAGCCTACGAGCGTGCGGCGAACCTGCAGCCGGATCATGCCGACGCGCAGCGCGAGGCCTCGCGCGCCTGGGCCAGTGCGCAGCAGCCGGCCAGGGCCCTTCCCTTCCTCGAACGCGCCATCGTGCTGCGGCCGCAGGACGATCAGCTGCTGATCGATCGCGTGCGCCTCGCCAACTGGCTGGCGGACTACGCGCTCGCCGAACGCACGCTCGACGAGTTGCTCGCGCGCGATCCCGACCGCACCGATCTGGCCGCGGACCTGGGACGGGTGCGCGCCTGGCAGGACCGCCTCGACGAAGCCGATGCGCTGTTCGCGGAACATCTCGAACGCCATCCGGAGGATCGCCTCGCCTGGATCGATCGCGCCCGCATCGCGATCTGGAACGGCGACTACGCCAAGTCGCTCGCCCTGCTCGATCATCACGACCAGGCCTTCCCGCAGGCACCCGATCGCGCCGCCGACGGCGAACGCGCCCGTGCGCTGGCCTGGTCCGGCCGCTGGCGCGCCGCGCGTGCGCTGAACGCGGAACTGCGTTCGGACGGCGAGAGCTACGACGAGCTGTTCACCGAAACCGTGCTGGAACGACCGCACCATCGCCCGGCGCAGGCCCTGCCCTGGCTCGAGCGCGCGCAGGCGATGAAGCCGGACGCACAGGAGACGCGCGATCTTGTGCGCGGCACGTGGTTGCCGTTGCGTTCGCGCGTGGGCGTCGAGGCCTCGCGTTTCGAGGATTCGGAAGACATCGAGATCGATACGTTTGGCGCGTATGGCGCCTGGCGTTTCGGCGTCGCGAGCTGGCTGCGGCTGGATCTGCGGCAGCGCCGCTTCGATGCGCCGCGGCCGGGGCCGTTCGCTTCGGTGCTTGCCGACGCGCAGGTCGACGAAGATCGCGCGCTGGTCGGCATCTCGCATGCGCCGTCGGAGAATCTCGCGGTCGATCTGCGTGTCGGCCGTTCGCGCATCGACGATCTGGATTCGCTCACCATCGGCACGGCGCGTCTCGACGGGCAGGCCAGCGACGACTGGAGCTGGAGCCTGGAGGCTGGCCGCGACCGCGTCGCGGCGAGCCCGCGATCGCTTTCGCTCGGTTTGCGCCAACGCTGGCTCGCGGCCGCCGCGGACTGGCACCCGGACGCGCGCTGGCGCGCGCAGGCCCGCATCGAGCGCGGCCGCATCGACGACGTGGACGACAATGATCGCTTCGTGGTCGAGGGCGCCGTCTGGCGCCCGCTGCGCCGCAGTCGCGGCTGGCATTGGGATGTCGGCGTGCTCGCGCACTGGCAGGATCACGACGAGGCCGTGATCGGCCGCGGCTACTACGCCGCCGACGACTATCGCCGCGTGCAGCTCGGCGCGCGCGCCTGGTGGAGCTGGACCGACGATCACGGCCTGGCGCTCGACGCCGCCGCCGGCGTGCAGCGCGACGGCGACGATGACGGCTGGAAGAGCGCCACCGATGTCAGCGCCGAGGCGGTGTTCGGCATCTTCTCGGATTTCGAGCTGCGGCTACGCGCCGCCTGGTCCGACCGCCGCCAGGCCAGCGGCAATTTCGACGGCCGTTCGCTCGGGCTGCGGCTCGAATATCGCTTCTGAGACAACGGGAATTTAATCCGCATCGTGGCGCTTGCCCGATGCGGGCCGGAGCATTCGTGCAAGCATCGGGCTCTGCCGTTCGCGCGGCCGGCGCGCGATGGCGGACCGGGCATTGGCACGCGGTGTGCTACAGGATTTTCCGGAGCAACAGCGCTCCGCTCTGAAGCACGAACGGAGGAAGACCATGAATCGAGTTCTCAGCACGTCGATCGCCGCCCTCTTCGCCGCCGGCGTGTCTGGCGCCGCCCTGGCCGAAAAGCCGGTGCAGGATCAGTCGGTGAATCCGGCCTCGGCATCCACCACGGCCACCGACACCACGCCGCAGGACGACACCTACACCCACGGCCAGGCCGTGCAGCAGGCGGCTCAGGATGCACGCACGCAAACCGAGCAGAACCGTGGCGAACTGGTGAGCGAAGCCGCCCACACGCAGCGCGACTTCATGAAGTTCGACGCAGACAAGAACGGCACGCTCTCCACGGCCGAGCTGGCCGCGGACACCGAGCTGACCGCGAACTTCTCGACGCTCGATGAAAACGGCGACGGCATCCTGTCGCGCGCCGAATTCGACGGCCACCTGCAGCTCGGCGACACCGACGAGACCGTCGAAGACGAAGAGTGAACGATCCCGGACCATCGGTCCGGAATCAAAGGCGGGCCTCCGGGCCCGCCTTTTTTTGTGCCCGCCCGAGAGTCAGAAGAACGCGCGCACGCCGATGCCGAAACTGCGTCCCGGCAGCTGCACGACCTCCTTGAGGAACGAGGTGTGCACGCGCGCCTCGCGATCGGTCAGGTTGCTGCCGTCCAGGAACAGCTCCCAGCCGATGGCATCCGTGTCGAAATGGTAGGCGACGTGAGCGTCGACCAGCGTGTAGCCAGGGGTTGCGGTTTCGTTCTCGGGGTAACCGTACATTCCGTGCAAAAAGTGCCGTTTTCGAACTTGTTGTAGATCAGTAGCTTGCGAGGCGTTTTTTGAAACGAGGCTGCAATTCAAGGGGTCTATGGTCTCTTCGCTTTCGCAGAGGCCTTTTTTCTAGTGGTTTTCGATGCATCGGCATCGATTCCTTCGGTTTTCCTGCGGATTTCCACATCCAGCGCTTGGCGAAGCTGAGCTTCCCGATCCAGCCCCGCCCGGATCGCCTCCTGAGCGCTGCGTAGCGCATCGCCCAAGCCGTCCAGGCGGGCCAGTTGCTCCTCGAGCGCCCGCACCCGTGCGGCGTGCTCGCCGACGGATCTTTCTTCCTGCCCAAGGCGAAGCCGGAGATCCGATTCTCGCTGCTGGGCCTCGCGAACGGTTTGCTGATGGGCACGTTCTGCACGCTCGATGTCGATTCGAAGGACCTTCGCCTCCTGGCGGGCCCGATCCACCTCGGCGTGACTGCGATCCTCGACGCTCCGCAGGTGCTGAGCGGCGGCTTCGCGCTCCTGGGCCGCGGCCGCCTCTCGCGCGGCCAGGTGCTCCTGCGCCTCGCGGCGATCGCGCTCGGCAGCCTGCAGCTGCAATTCCAGGGTTTTTTGACGCTCGCTCGACTCGGCGGCCTGATGTTCGAGTTGCGTCACGAGGCGCTGCACGTCTTCCAGCCGATCGACGGCCTGACTGCGCGCCGCGTCCGCGTCGTTCCTCGCCTGGTCGGCCTCGACGATCTGTCGTTCCCACCGGGCTCGGTCCGCCTGGAACTGGCTGCGTTCGGCTTCAACGGCCACGCGTTGCTCGTCGAACTCGCGGTGTGCCACGGCGCGAGCTTCCTCCATCGCCACGCGCCACAGATCCGTAAACGCGGCCGACGCGGCCGTGGGCAGCGCGGGCAGTCGGGTTTCGCCGGCGAGCCGCTTGGCCAACGCGTCCCACCACGCTTCGAGCAGCTGCCCGACGCGGGCCGGACTGCCGCGCCCGAGCTCCAACCGCACGCGCTCGACGGTGGGGCGTTCGCCACGCTCGAGCACGCGATCGGCGGCGGCGAAAACGTCAGCTTCTGGGACCCCGACGGCCATCTCCCCTTCTCCTATGCTAAGGTCTGATAAGCAACCAGTTATCCGACCAATGGACTTCCGATAGGTGATTTTGATATGTCGGACGTATTGAATAGTACGCCTCTTCCTCTCGCTCCGGGCACTACGTCTGCTAAGGCTTTGCTCGACCCTGACGCGTTGGATGCGGCCACGGCGCGCGCCACCGAAGAGTTTCTCGCCGAAGGCACACCCGCGAACACCGCGCGCAGCTACGCCTCGGCGATGCGCTACTGGGCCGCCTGGTACGCGCTGCGCTACGGCAGCAGCATCCACACCCAACCGGTGCCCGTCACGGTGGTCAACCAATTCGTCATCGATCACCTCGAGCGCCGCGTCGGGGCTGGGCTGCGCCATGAACTTCCCGCCGAGGTGGATGCGCAGTTGGTGGCCTTGGGGGCAAAAAAAGCACTCGGGCCGTTGTCCTCCGCCACCGTTGGGCACCGGCTGGCCGTGCTCGCCAAATGGCACCGCCTGCAGCAGTGGGAGTCGCCGACGGACGATCACCGGATCAAAACCCTCGTTGCCAAGGCACGCCGCGCCCAGGCCAAGCGCGGCGTCGTGACGCGCAAGAAGACGGCAGCCGTGGCCGAGCCGCTGCAAGCCATGCTCGACACCTGCACCGACGGCCTGCGGGGCGTACGCGATCGCGCGCTGCTGTTGCTGGCGTGGAGCGGCGGCGGACGCCGTCGCTCTGAGGTCGTCGATCTGGAGGTCGGCGACTTGCGCCGGCTGCGCGAGGACACGTGGACCTACGCCCTGGGCCGCACCAAGACCCACGCCACCGGTCCGCGGCGAGAGAAGCCGCTGCGCGGTGAGGCCGCTCGCGCCGTGGCGGCGTGGTTGGAGGCGGCCAAGCTGACGGAGGGTCCCCTCTTCCGGCGCCTGTTCCGGCACGACACGGTCGGCCCGCGGGGTCTTTCGAGCGACCAAGTCGCCCGCATCGTGCAACGCCGCGCCGGATTGGCCGCCTTGCCCGGGGACTGGGCGGCGCACAGCCTGCGCTCGGGGTTTGTCACCGAAGCCGGACGCCAGGGGGTCGCGCTCGGCGAGGTCATGGCCATGACCGAACACCGCAGCGTCGGCACGGTCATGGGCTATTTCCAGGCAGGCACATTGCTCTCCAGTCGCGCCAGCGCGTTGAAGCTTCCTGGCGCAAGCGATGAGACGCCACCAGAAGACGCTCCGCTCTAGGAATTTGTCACCTGACGGCCACGCGTTAGTCACCCTAGACTCGCGCTGTCCCAGACCGAAGGTCAAAGCCACCTCGTTTCTATGCACACGCTTCGAATTGCGCAGTCTCCATGATCGATTCCACGACGGCGGCAAGCCCCGGCTCGCCAGGCGCTCAACCCTGGCGGCAGGCAACCGTCGGTCGATTGCGTTCTCTGCTCATCGATCAGAACGAGCCCGTTCTGCTACTGGGCGCGGGCTGCTCCATACGTTCTGGTATTCCGGATGCAGCGCGCACGGTCGAGCAAGCGGCGAAGTGGGCTTGGTGCAAGGAGCATGGTCGGCACGTCGACGACTCGTCGGTCAGACGATCCGACTACTGGCCCTGGCTGAATGCGCAACCCTGGTTCCGGCCGGATGTGTCTCTGGCCAATCTCTACCCCACCGCGATCGACAACTTGCTCGGCGTCAAGCGAGATCGTCGCGAGTTCTTTGAGCAGTTGATCCATCCGCTCGTCCCGCCCTCCACGGGCTACACGGCGCTCGCCGAAATCCTTCACCGGGGATGGATTTCGACTGTGCTGACGACCAACTTCGACCAGTGCCTCGAGAAGGCGGCCACGCAACACACGCGTCCCCACAGATTGGTGTCGATCCGCACGCCCGCTGACTACGTGATGTTCAACTCGGCGCCTCATGATCCTCAGCTGGTGTTCTTGCACGGCTCCGTGCAGCACTACACCGACAAGAACCTGGTCGACGAAGTGCAAACCCTGGATCCGCATTTGGTAGATCCACTACGAGCCATGCTGCGGGATCATCCGGTCATCGTCGTGGGCTACCGCGGCAACGAAGCGTCGGTGATGCGAGATCTGTTTCTGGCGCAGGCCCGCTCCAGCAATCTCCTTCAAGGGGTGTACTGGTGTGTGCGCGAGCGCGACCAGGTGGCATCTCTTGCCCCGCTGGTCGAAGAGTTGGCCCGCACCATTCATTCGAACTTCCAACTCGTCCCGATCCAGGGCTTCGACGAGCTGCTCGATCGCGATTTGCTGCAAAGTCTGACGACCAGCAACACGCCGCCGATGCGACGTCGAGCGGGCCCTAGCGTCGGACGGGTTCCGACGGACATGAAATCTCTCGCCGGGTTTGACTCGAACGCCCTGGAACGTCCGCTGCTGGCAGCACGTCTGCAGCAGTACGCCGAGCGCACGTCGCTGTGGCACCCCGTCGGCCTCGATTCGGATTGGTTGGACCAGACGGCCGAGCTGCTGACGCTGGTCAGGGTAAACGAAGGCGTGCGAACGCCCACATTGGCCGGGTGGCTGCTCTTTTCTCGCAACCCGTCCGAGGCATTTCCGCAAGCGCGTGTTGAGTTCGAAGCCACCGGTCCGGCGTATTGGCTGCGCAGCCGGTTTGGCAGCGACATTGACCTGGAAGAATCGTCAACGCCTGAGGTTTCCACGGTGCGTCGTACGATCGGCGGAAACCTGTGGAACCAGCTTGATGATCTGATCGAACTGCTTTCGCTGGTGAACTTCCAGTTCCGATTGAAGGGCGAAGTATCCCGCACCGTGAGTGCGTACAACGCGATTGCGATCAAGGAGATGATCGTGAACGCCATTGTGCATCGCGACTATGACCGGACGGAGCCGGTGTTGGTCGCGGCGACAACCAATTCAATCACGGTCACGAGTCCGGGAGGACTCGTGGACGACATCGTCATTCAGATGGGCAGCCAATCGCTGCAGGATGCGATCGCGGAGCGCTCGCGTCTCATCAAAGGATACCGTAATCCGGCCATCTCCGATCTCTTTTACGGTGGTGGCCAAATGGACCGGCGTGGCTCGGGGCTGTCGGACATGCTGCTGGCCACGGTCAACAACAACGGATTGCTGACGTTTGGCCCCACCACCGACAACCGCTCCTTCGTCGTGTCTATGCAGGCGCGTCCTGAATCAATCGACGAAATAACGAACACTGCGATGCCGCTCGTGGAAGGCACGGTTCGCTATTCGACCAACCTGATCCCCATCATCTCCATGCCCACGACCGTGTGGCACGCAGGCACCACGGCGAAGAGAAATGCGGACTTCTACAAGTCGGCTACCGGATTGGCCGTGCCGCGTGGGTGGGTCAGTGACGGTCGGTTCTATTCGCTCTACGACCTCGAGGCCCTTGCGACCGCATCACTGACGCCTTTCGATCAAGGAGATATCGAGACACTCGGCTTCGATGAGCTGCGCGCACTGCCCGGCGGCGAGGCGATCTGTTTGAAGCTGATGCACGATCTGGTGTTTGAACATCTGCGCGCCAAGGGACTGCAAATCGAGTTGGACCGACGCCGCGCCTATTTCGGACGCGGCGAAGAGCCTGAGTTGAAGGTCAGTTATCAGGCGCGTGTGCGCAAGGCGACCCGTACTGTGGTGAAGGCCCGTATGAAGCGGGACTCCGGTCAGGTCGCCTACTATGAACACAAGGCCTTTAGCTTTTCGCTGATGACGTTCGGTTCTGAGTGGGCGATGGTCCTTGCGCCGGGTTACGCCTTCACTCGCGATGGCGTTCGTCTCCCCATCGGCCGCGACCGCACGAATTCCCTGTCCACGCGCCGCGCCGCGCGGGATTTCAATTCCAGCGTCCAGCAGGATGTAGCGTTCTGGGTAGCCGTAATCTCCGGGGAAGCCGAAGGACTATTCGCGTTGGAGCACCGGGTAGACAGCGAAGTCGCCCGCTTCGCGCCCGTGGTCTTGCTGGGTCCTAAGCCGCCGACCATTTCGTTCAGCGCGGCCGCCTTCGATGACGGCCCGCATGCTGACGCTGATTCGGAAGCGGAACTGCAAGCGCTGGATGAAGAATTGGAACGCCTCGCCCTCGAAGCGGACGCGGCGCTCGAGGATGACCACGCGGACTTGGTGGATCGGCGCGATGGCGATTGAACTCTCTGTCGTCGAGCTGTCACCGCCTCGCTTGCAGTTTGGCGGGGCCAGTGTTCATACCGATCCCAAGATGGGGCTGCTGGCGGCAGGGCCGTTTGACCTGCGCTTTGGCTCCGCTCGAAAGGACCATGTGCATCTGGGCATCGTCGGGCCGCAGGCGCAGATCGTCGCCTGTCGCCGATGGCTTGAACGCTGCGAGAACGAGATCCCGAGCCTGGGCGAAGCGAGCCTCTTGCGCAAGTCGTTTGCCGGATTTGAGGCCACGTTTCACAAGCGATTGGTAGTGCCTTCGGATAGCGCGCTTGCGATGGATGAAACTGCCCCAAATGCGCTCGAACAAGCGCTGCAAGGAGACGCCTACACCGCGTTTCAGCGCGTCGTGGACTTGTACGGCGAGATCCTGTCGCGGCTAGCGGCCAGGGAACACAATCGGCCCGACCTAGTGCTCGTCTGCATTCCCGCCGCCGTATTCAGCAAAGTGGGATCGGTAGAACGCAAGTCCACCGATGAAGAGCGCCAGCGCGCAAAGCTGCTGCAACGTCGTCAAGACGAGCGCCAGCTCGATTTGTTTGCCGCGCTAGATGAAGTGGAGCAAACGCCGGAGGATTTCCTGCGGCGGGATCTCAGGCATGCCCTCAAGGCGCTGTCTCTGCGCAACCGATTGCCGATCCAACTGGTGACGGACTCTCTGCTGGAAGACACCGCGCGCAATCAAGATCCGGCAACACGCGCGTGGAACTTTGCGGTGGGCATTTACTACAAGGCCGGTGGCGTTCCGTGGCGGCTTCCGTCCAACGGTCCCGACACCTGCTTCGTTGGCATCAGCTTCCATCATTTCCGAACTACGCATCGCGCCATCGTGCGTTCCAGTCTGGCGCAAGCGTTTTCCAGCGACGGCGAAGGTTTCGCCATCCGTGGCGAAGGCGTTCCGCTGGAGTCCAATCAAGGTCGCAACGTCCACCTCTCGGAAAACCAGGCGTTCGATTTGGGCCGCAACATCCTGGCGGAGTACGAACTGCGTACGGGTGGCTTGCCGCTGAGGCTGGTGCTACACAAGACCTCGCACTTCGACGAAGCGGAGTGCCGCGGCTTCAGCTCTGCGCTGCACGAGATACCACTCGTGTCGATGGTGACGTTGGTTCCGAGCGAGTTTCGACTGCTGCGATACGGCACGTACCCGCCCAAGGTGGGCACGGTGTGCACGGTCAATGGAACTCGATCGTTCCTGTTCACGTCGGGCTTCATGCCCGAGCTCGGCACATACCCCGGGCCGCATGTTCCGCAGCCCTTCGAAGTTCGTTGCCGTGGACCGGAGAGTGCCGTGGCTGCAGCGCAAGACGTCCTCAATCTCACGCGGATGAACTGGAATACCGCGGACATCCGAGGCAAGTGGCCGGTGTCGCTGTCTTTCGCCCGGCGCGTGGGCGGCATCCTGGACGAATTCGGCGAAGACGCGCCGGCCGAAACATCGTTCCGCTATTTCGTCTGATCAGCTACGCCGCCGGCGTCGCAGTTTGCGGGAACGCCCATCGCGTCGCTCGAGAAATTGTCCGAACGCCGAGGCGGCATCGAACCCCAGCGCGTCACACCATTCCGTGAATTCGACGACGTCGAGACGTCGCTCACCGCGCTCGACCTTCGACACGAAGGTCTGGGTATTCCCGATCTTTTCGGCCAGCGCCATCTGCGTGAAGCCGGCTTCGTCGCGCAGCTGCACGAGCAGGTCCAGGAAGGCACGGTAATGCCGATGGTGGGTTGATCGGGGCATGCGGTTGCCGGGGCTCGGCACCGCACGCTAGATTCTGCTTTGGAATAGTCCAAAATCGGCTTTTTCTGCCCTCCGGAGCTGGCGTGAAAGGCAACACCGCCCGGTCTTCGGACCTCGATGTAACGCCGCCATACCGAGAAATCAGTGACTTGGGCGTGTTCGGAGCCATGGCGCTGCTGGCCATGATCCAGTGCGGCGCCGATCCGGGGTACCGCTATGTGCGCAAGCTGCCCGCGCGGGCAGCCCGGCTTGCCCCGCATCGGGCCCTTCGGCACCAGATTCTCGTGGCGCTGCTGGAGTGCGGCGTGCTCATTCCGGCCGCCGATCGACGACTGCGCCTGGATGCCACCCTGTCGGACCCGGGCTGGGACCTGGCGGAGCTCGAGGACGCCGACTGGGTGATCCATTGGGACGACGCCACCCGCGGATCCTTGCCGCTGCGCCTGAAGGAATACCTCGAGGCGTTGCCGGAAGCGGACAGCACGCGCGAGGTCCTGCTAGAGACCTGGGTTGCCTTGGCAACGGCCGAGTGCTTGGCGTTCGCCGAGCACGCGTTGTCGGCCCACCGCATGGACCCGGCGATTGCAGCTGGCGTCGCGCCTCTCCTAGCGCCGATATTCGCCCAGCACTCTATCGGGCAGAGTTGCGCCTTGATGTGGTGGGCGGCCAAGAACGTCGCCGCGTCCTTCCTGCGACACGGCGGTGCACCGGGCCTGGCCGAGCGCGAGATGACCCGTTCGGTGCTCAATGCCTACGAGCGGGTCGACCAGGCGGCGCGGACGGTCCCGCACTTCACGCGCCATCGATCGATGCCAACGAGTGCGTTTGCGAGCGTGTTCCAGTTCGCCAGCCGGTTGGGCGACGGCTACTGGACTCGGCCGATCCAGGAAAGCGCCTTGGACAGCGTGTGGGATCCGGGATGACCGAACTAGATCGATTGCTCGAGCGCGTCACGCTGGAACCAGCCTACGGCCCGGTCTTCTACCAGACCCTGTTCGACAGCGATGTCTACGCCCTTATTCCTGCCGGCGAGGCACCCACCCCGAAGGGGCGCGTCCGCTTCGTCATGTGGACCGGCCAGGACGGCCAGCAGGTGATCCCGTTCTTCTCCAGTCGCGCCGCGGTGCGCCGCGCGCTCAATGCAAACACGCAGGCCCTGCGGGTCAACGGGCGGGTGTTCCTCGAAGCTTGCCGCGGCGGGTTTGTGGTGCTCAATCCCAACGAGCACTACTTCTGTCGACTCACGCCGTCGGAACTGGCCCTGCTGCTGGACACGGGCTCGCCCAACCTGCCCGAGAACTACGTGACGACGCGCGACATGCAGGTGGAGATTGCGATGCCGTCCGAGGCGCCAGCGGAGATGCTGACGTCCTTGTCGCTCCTGTTCGCGCAGGAACCCGCAGTCGAACGGGCATTCCTTGTGACGCTGCATCCCGACGAGCATGCCCGTCCGGTGTGGCTGGTCGCCGCCTACATCGCTACGGACGAAGCGGCCCAGTGGGTCTCGAAGCAGATGGCCGCGGTGCTGGCCGATCAACCGCCGTGCAACAGCGTCGATCTCGCGCGGCTCACACCCGGCAGTGACATGGCGACCGCGATCGAAACGACGCTGGCGCCGTTCTACGAACGCGCGTTTGGAGGCAAGGTCGTGATGGACACGCAGGCCGGTACGCAGTAGCTGGCTGGCTCGTACCGCCGCGACTCAGTGCCCGTGGCCGGTATCCGTGTCGGCCCGCAGCACCAGACCACGCTCCCAATCCGGCGTCACGCCGTGCGCGGTCAGGGACGCATCGAGCAACGTGCGCCACTGCCGCAGCGAGCGCTGACGGCGTCCAGACACGGTGAGGACGCGCGGCTCCGATCCCATCGGCTCGCTCACGGTCACCAGCGCCGGCGTGTTCGGAACCGCGGCGTGCAGTGCGTCGACGACGGCCTGCAGGAGCGCATCGTCGTCGTCGATGCCGGTCACCGGCAAGGTCAGCGCCTTGCCGCGCAGCGTTGCGGAAGGATGCGTCACGAAGCCTCCGTCGGGGAGCGTGGGGTGGTATCGCGAAAGGCGAGCAGCCGCAGAGCGTTGGCCACGACCAGCAAGGTCGAGCCTTCGTGGAAAAGCACGGCAATTCCCATCCGCATGCCGAAGATGGTAGCCGGGATCAACAGCGCCACCATGCCCAGGCTCGCCCAGAGGTTCTGACGAATGATGCGGCGCGTTTGCCTGCTCAAGGCAACAACGAACGGCAGGTGGTCCAGGTTGTCGCCCATCAGCGCCACGTCCGCCGTTTCCAGCGCCACGTCTGAGCCGGCCGCGCCCATCGCGATCCCGACCGAGGCTGCGGCCAGGGCCGGGGCATCGTTGACGCCATCCCCGACCATGGCAACGTCGCCGGAAGCACGGAGTTTCTTGATCGCCTCGACCTTGGCCTCCGGCATCAAGTCCCCGAAGGCACGGTCGATCCCGACGCTGCGCGCCACGGCGTCGGCAACGCGCTGGTTGTCGCCGGAGAGCATCACCAGTTGGGTCATCCCCAATTCCCGCAGGCGGGCGATCACCGGGCGCGCCGCCTCTCGCGGAGTGTCCATCAAGCCGATGGCGCCCAGGTAGCGATCGCCTTGGCGAACGACGAAGACCGTGTTCCCCTCGGTCTCCAGCTGTGACACCTGACTGGCGACTTCGCTGGGAAGTGGCACCCCGCCGATTTCGCCGAACAGCGACTTCTTTCCCAAGTAGACGGTAAGGCCTTCCACGGTGGCCCGCAGTCCCTTGCCGGTGAGGCTTTCCACGTCGGTGGCGACGGGCAGCGGCACGGACCCCGGTCGCGTGGTGCCATCGCGCACGACGGCTGCGGCGAGCGGATGGTCGCTGTGCTGCTCGCTGGCGATCGCCACACGCAGCAGTTCCTCGGTCGTGGCGCCGGCGGCGGGCACGACGGCCACCACGCGCGGCTTGCCCTCGGTGAGCGTGCCGGTCTTGTCGAACGCCAAGGCGTGCAGCACTCCCAACGTCTCCAGGGGCGCGCCGCCCTTGATCAACACGCCGCCGCGGGCCGCCCGCGCGACACCGCTCAGCACCGCGCTCGGTGTCGAGATGGCAAGTGCACACGGGCTGGCCGCGACCAGGACCGCCATGGCGCGATAGAAGGTCGCGCTGAAGGGCTCGTCCACCACCAGCCCGGCGAAGAGCAGCAGTACGACCAGGACGAGTACCGCCGGCACGAAGATGCGCTGGAAGCGGTCGGTGAACAACTGCGTGGGCGACTTCTGCGACTCGGCGGTGCGCACGAGCTCGACGACGCGGGCGAGTGTGCTTTCCCCGGCTAGGCGCGTCACCTCGATCTCGAGGGCTCGGCTCTTGTTAATGGTGCCGGCGAAGACGCGGTGTTCGGGGCCCACGGTGTCGGGCGTCGCGCGCGCCGCCGTCGGATCCGGCACGGGTCGCTTGTCGACGGGCACGCTTTCGCCGGTGATCGCGGCTTGATCGATGGCGCTCTCACCCACGACCACGAAGCCGTCGGCCGCCAGCCGTTCGTCCGGCTTGACCAGCACGACGTCCCCGACCACGAGCGACTCGACGGCCACCTCTTGCACCGTGCCATTGCGGCGTACGAGGGCGGTGTCGGGTCGCAGAGCCGCGAGGCCTTCGATGGCCCGGCGAGCCCGGCCCATCGCGTAATTCTCGAGCGCATGGCCGAGGCTGAAAAGGAACAACAGCAAGGCGCCTTCGGCCCACTCACCCAGCGCCGCGGCGCCGATCGCGGCCACGATCATCAGCGAATCGATCTTCAGTTGCCGGGCACGAAGGTTCTCCCACGCCTCGCGCACCGTGAAGAACCCACCGGCGGCGTACGCCGCCAGATAGAACCCCAGCACCAGGGTCGCGTTCGCGTACCGGCGTTCCAGAAGCCAACCCACGAGCAGCAATGCACCGCAGGCAAGCGACAGCCCGACCTCGAGTTTTCCGCTGCCACCGTGCGCGTGTTCGTGCTCCGCCGGCGCCTCTTTGTGAGCGTCGTGGTCGTGGTCGTGCGTGTTGTGAGACTCAGCCATGGGATCTCCGGAGCACGGGACAAAGTATTGACGATCGGAGCGGCACGCTATGCATGCGCGGTCGCGTCGCGGCAGGGTGAGCGCTCCACCTGCAGCGTGCTGTGGTCGATGTCGAACTGCGCGTGGGCCGCCTGGGCGACCTGCGTTCGTACGACGTCGGGATCGGCGGCCGGATCGGTCAGCACGACATGGGCGGTCAAGATGGTCTGCCGCGAGCCCAGGCTCCACACATGCAGGTCATGAATGCCTTTCACGCCCGGCACGGTCTGGAGCCCGTCGCGTACCGATTGCAGATCGAGCCCCATCGGTACGCCTTGCATCAACATCAAGCTCGACTCGCGCAGCAAGACCCACGTGCGCGGCAGCACCCACAAGCCGATCAGCACCGCGATGATGGGATCGGCAATCGTCCAGCCGGTGAAACGGATGATCAGGGCGCCGGCGATGACGCCGAGCGACCCCAGCATGTCGCTCCAGACTTCGAGGTAAGCCCCGCGCAGGTTGAGGCTCGTTCCGCTGCCCGCCTTGAGCAGCCGCATGGACACGAGGTTGATGCTCAGACCGATGACGGCAATCACCAGCATGCCGCCGGTGGCGACCGCCGGAGGTTCGCGAAACCGTCCCACGGCCTCCCAAAGGATGTAGCCGGCCACCACGAACAGCAGGCCGCCGTTGAAGATGGCGCCGAGCGCTTCCATGCGCGCATAGCCGTAGGTGCGCCGCGCATCCGGCGGCCGGCGGCTCCAGCGCACGGCCACCAGCGAGACCATCAGCGCCAGCACGTCGGTCATCATGTGCGCGGCGTCGGACAACAGCGCCAGACTGTTGGTCAGCAGTCCGCCGACGACTTCGGCCACCAGGAACGTCGCGGTGAGTCCCAGCGCCCACCACAACGGTTTTTCGTACCGGATTTCCTCGCTGGCGTGTTCGTGTCCCGCGCTCATGGGCTACCTCCTGCGTTGAAAACCCCCGCGCGTCGTTGCGCGCGGGGGTGGGCGTTACGAGAGGGCGGCGCCCAGGGCAATCGACTGCTCTATCGGCGTGACGTAGAGCCAGCCGGTCTCGCGGTGCGTGGAGCGCACCAGCCGCTGGAAGATCGCCACGACGACATCGACCTGTTCGTCTTCGCAGAACACGGTAATCTGCGCCTCGCTCACCACGCGCTCGCCCAGTCGCACCGAGTACTCGACTTCGCTGCCGGTCAGTCGCCCCTGCGGCCCCTTGGCGTCGAAGATGCTGATCCGATGGAAGCCGCCTTCTTCCAGCGCGTGCATCACCTCGCCCGCGCGATGCAGGTGCACGAATCCCTTGATCTGTTTCATGGCGTCGCCTCCGATGCGCGCCGCTCGGCGCGGTTTTCCAGCCACTCATAGAGCACCGGCAGCAGGATCAGGGTCAGCAAGGTCGAACTGAGCAGCCCGCCGACCACCACGGTTGCGAGCGGCCGCTGGGTCTCGGCGCCGACCCCGCTGGAGATCAACATCGGCACGAGGCCCAGGATCGCCACGCTGGCCGTCATCAACACCGGCCGCAGTCGCAGCGCCGTGCCCTGCATGACGGCCTCGCGCACCGAGAGCCCGCGCTCGCGCTGCTCGTTGAGGAAGCTCACCAGCACGATGCCGTTGAGCATCGCCACACCAAACACTGCGATGAACCCGATTGCCGAGGGCACCGACAGGTACTGGCCGGTCACGAACAAAGCGAGCAAGCCGCCGATGGTGGCGAACGGCACGTTGGCCAGGATGAGGGCGGCGAACTTGATCGAGTTGAACGCGGTGTAGAGCAGCACGAAGATGAAGAAGATCGTGATCGGCACGATCAGGCTCAGCTTGGCCAGCGCCCGCTGCTGGTTCTCGAAGGCGCCACCCCATTCGACCCAGTAGCCGGGCGGCAGTTCGACCTTCGCCTCGATCGCGGCCGCCGCGTCTTTCACGAAGCTGTCGACATCGCGTCCCCGCACATCCATCTGGATGACCGCGTAGCGCTGCAACTGCTCGCGTCGCACGAAGGAGTAGCCCTCGGCCACGGTGACGTCGGCGACCTCCTCGAGCGGCACCAGCGCCCCGGAAGCGGCTTTGAGCGGGATGCGCCGCAGTGCCTCGATCGAGCCGCGGGTGTCATCGTCCAGCCGCACTGAGATATCGAAGCGCTTCACGCCGTCGAGCAACACGCTCACCGGTTCCCCGCCCAGGCCATTGCGCACGATCGTCAGCACCTCCTCGGCATTCATGCCGTGGCGGGCCAGCTCCGCGCGGTCGACCTCGATGCGGATTTGCGGCTTGCCGACGTTGGCTTCCAGCGATAAGTCCGCCACGCCGGGAATCGATGCCAGCACCGGCTTGAGCTGGGCACTCAGCCGGTCCAGTTCGCCCAATTCCTGGCCGTAGAGTTTCAGCGCCAGCGTGGCGCGCACGCCGGAGATCAGTTCCTCCACTCGCATCTGGATCGGCTGGGTGTACCCGGGCACGACGTTGGGCACTACTTCTTCCAGAGTCTCCTGCATCGCCTCCTCGAGCTCCTTGATCGAGCGACCGGTCTCCCAGTCGTCCTGGGGATGCAGCGCGGTGTAGATCTCCATGTAGTTCACGTCCGCCGTCTCGCCCTTTTCGGCGCGACCGATCATGGCGAGCGTGGTCTCGACCTCAGGAAACTTCTTGAACGCATCCGCGACGGTCTTGCTCGTGCGGATCGACTCGTCCAGCGAGGTCGAGGGAATGCCCGTGACGCGCCACATGATCGACCCCTCTTGCAGCTGCGGCATGAACTCCTTGCCCAGGAACGGGAACAGCGCGAGGCTGCCCACCATCGCAATGGCCGCAATCGTCACCACCAGACCCTTGCGGGCGAGCGAACGCTCCAGCAGCGGCGTGTAACCCCGCTTCAGGCGCGCAACGAGCCACGTGTCCTTCTCTTCCTTGGGCTTGAGGATCATCGCGGCGAGCACCGGGATGAGCGTCAGGCTCAGCAACAGCGAGCCCGCCATCGCAAAGGCGATGTTGAAGGCCATCGGCTTGAACAACTTGCCCTCGAGGCCCTCCAGACTGAAGAGCGGCAGGAACACCACGATAATGATCAGGATCGCGAAGGACACCGGATTGGCGACTTCCTTGGCCGCGGCCAGCACGGCCGAGGTCTTGTCGACGCGCTCACCGTGCGCCTGGCGCTCGGCCATGATCCGGAAGGCGTTCTCCACCATGACCACCGAGCCGTCGACCATCATGCCGATGCCGATTGCCAGGCCCGCGAGCGACATCAGGTTCGCCGACAACCCGAACTGACCCATGCCGATGAAGGCGATCAGCATCGCCAGCGGCAAGGTGACGATCACCACCAGCGCCGAGCGCAATTCGCCCAGGAACAGGAAGAGGATCAGCGCGACCAGCAGCGAGCCTTCGATCAGCGCGCGGGTGGCGGTGCCGACGGCCTTGTTGACGAGGTCCGTGCGCTCATACACCGGCCGCACCGTCATGCCGTCGGGCAGCGCGTTCTTCACCGTCTCGAGCTTGGCCTTGACCGCCTCCACCACGTCCTTGGCGTTCTCTCCAATGCGCGAGAGCGCCATGCCAAGCACGACTTCCTCGCCGTCCCGCGTCACCGCACCAAAGCGCGGCGCCGGCGATTCGATCACGCGCGCGACATCGCGCATGTAGACCGGCACGCCGTCTTCGGCTTTGAGCACGATGCCGCCGATGTCCTCGGTGGAGGTGAGCAAACCCAGTCCACGCACCAGGTACTGCTCCTGGCCCACGTCCATCACGTTGCCGCCGACCTGGCCATTGTTCGCGGGCAAGGCGGCGATTACATCGGCGAAGCCCAGACCCCGGGCGTACAGGCGCTGCGGATCGATGCGCACCTGGAATTCGCGCTCCCCGCCACCCCACGAGGTGACGTCATCGACGCCGGGTGCGGTGCGCAGGATCAGGCGCAAGGTCCAGTCCTGCCAGGTGCGCAGGTCCATGTCGGTGATCTGCTCGGACGACACGCCGGGGGCGCGCTCGACGGTGTACCAGAACACCTGGCCCAGGCCCGAGCTGTTGGGTCCCATGCTGGGTTTGCCGTAACCCTCGGGCAAGCGATCGCCGACTTCCTGCAGCCGCTCGTTGACGAGCTGGCGTGCGAAGAAGATGTCCATGTTGTCTTCGAAGTAGACAGACACGTAGGACAAGCCGAAGAGGCTGACCGAGCGGATTTCCTGCACCTTGGGCAGCCCGGCCATCGCCGACTCGACCGGGAAGGTGAGCAGCTGCTCGACGTCCTCGGCCGCCAGGCCCGGGGATTCGGTGTAGATGTTGACCTGCGCCGGCGTGACATCGGGGAAGGCATCGATCGGTACGTCGCGCACCGCGCGAGCGCCGAGGAAGGCCACCACGCCGAACACGATCAGCACGAGGAATTTGTAGCGCAGCGAGAGTTCCACCAGGCGATTCAGCATGGGGCACCCCCGTCAGGGAAGGGACGGGTGTCAGTGCGCATGACCTTCCCCGAGTTGCGACTTCAGAATCTGCGCCTTGAGCGCATACGCGCCTTCGACCACGACGCGATCGCCGGCACTCAATCCCTCGAGCACGAGCGTGCGATCCCCGATGACATCGCCGGTGCGCACCGCAACCGGTGCCAGCGTGCTGTCAGCGGCCTGGCGAAACACCACCGTCTCGCCCTCGAGCTGGACCAACGCAGCGGTAGGAACGGCCAGTCCCGGCGGGACCGAAGCCGGATGACCTTCGCCGGCGTCGAGATACACCTCGACGTAGTCCCCGCCGTGCAGGCGGTCGCCGTCGTTGGGCACCTCGACGCGCACGAGCGCATTGCGCGTGCCTTCAGACGTGCGATGGGCGCGCTGCAGGACGGTGCCGGTCAGGCGGGTGTCGCCGAGCACGATCTGCGCGGGACTGCCGACCGCGATGCGGCTGGCGTTTTCCGCCGGCATCGTCGCGTCGACCCAGACCACGGACTCATCGACGAGCCGGAACAGCGTGCGCCCCGGTTCGATGCGCTCGCCCACGACGAAGGCATCCTCGGTGATGCGCCCGGCGTGCGGCGCACTGAGGGTGAACTCGCCGTTGGCCTTGCCTGCCGAGGCGCCGGCGATGCCATAGGCTTGCGCGGCGGCGCGAGCCTGCTCCACGGCGACTTGCGATTCGGTATAGCGCCGACCCGACACCGCGTCGCGGCCGAGTTCCTGCACACGCTTCCAGTCCTGTTCGGCAATGCGCAACGTTCCTTGCGCTTGCGCGACTTCCACGCTCGACAGCGTCACCAGAGGCGCGCCCTGTGCGACCTCGTCGCCAAGCTTGGCGTGGCGGCGCACGACGATCGCATCGACGCGCGGCGTGATGAGGGTCGTGCCGTAGGCGCTGTCGACCACTTCGCCGGGAGCGCGGAGTTCTTCGCTGAGGGCCGAGGCCACGACCGGCGCGATGACGATGCCCGCCGCCTGTAACGCGGCATCGTCCATGCGGATGACCGCCGGGCCTTCTTCCTCGGCGTGTTCTCCGCCCTCTGCGTGTTCCTCGCCTTCATCACCGTGCTCCTCACCTTCGTGATTCGCGCCGGCGTTGGTTTCCTTCGCCGGGGTCGCCGGCTTCGCTTCGTCGTTCTTGTCCGAACACGCACCCAGAAGCATCAGCGCGGCGAGCACGGCCGCGTACGGCATCGCGCGGCTCATGGGGTGTCCTCCTGCGGCGCAGCCTGCGTTGCCGCGTGCTCGTCGCGCTCGTCGGTAGCGTGGTCGGCCTGGTGCTCGGTGGGCGCGTCATGCGCTTCGGTGGTGGCCGTGCCGTGGTGGTCGTCGCCGTTCGGCGACGAACAGGCGGCGAGCAGCATCAGCGCGGCGAGCAGCGGGGCGCGTAGAGAAAGAGTCATGGAAAGTCCTTAGAATTTTGTGCATCGAAACCGACCCAGGCGTCGAGCCGGCCGGTGGCGTAGAGGGCGTCGATGTAGCTTCGCCACAGCCGTCCCTGCAGGTCGGCGCCGGCGAGCGCGGTGTCGAGCGACTGTTTGAGCTGAATCAGGTAGTCCGCCGTACTGATCTCGCCGGCTCGCCACAAGCGCTCGAGCAGATCGGCGCGCTTGTCGACGTCGGTGCCCGCGCTTTTCGACCACTGCTCCCACGCCGCACGCACGGCCTCATAGGTCCGCGTGGTGCGTTGGGCGCGAGCCAGCAGCTCAAGCTCGATGCGTCGCTGTTCGGCCTCTGCCGCCCCGGCATCCGCTTGCGCAGCGACCACTTCGGCACGGTAGGAATTGCGCACGAACAGCGGCACGCTCACCGCCACGCCCAGCACGTTGTCGCTCGCCGGCCCGAAATCGACGCGTCCGGCGCGCACGCTGATCGTCGGATCCGGGCGACGGTCCCGCTCGGCGATGGAGATCCGGCGCGAGGCGCTGGCTGCCGTGGCTGCAGCGACACGGGCTTCGGGAATGTGCGCCACGCCATCTTCGGCCCCGGCGCTCCACGGCGGCGGCGGGCCCGCCGGCAACGGCAGACTCGCTTCGGGCGTGTCCGCGCCGACGGCGCGCAAGTTCTCCTCCGCGACTGCCGCCTCGCTCAGCAGTGTGGCCTGCTCAGCCTGCGCCTCATCGCGGGCCAACAGCGCCAGGTCGCGTTCGAGGGTGGAGATGTCACCCACCGCGAGCTGGCGTTCGGCCAGGTCCGCGAAGCGTTGCACCAGCACCAGGCGGCGCTCGCCCAAACGGGCCCGTTCGGCGGCCGCCAACCGCGCGGCCCACGCCTGCAGCCACTGCAGCGCGAAGGTCGAGCGGCGCTGGGCGGCTTCGGCTTCGGCCAGGGTGAGCTCGGCCAGGCCCGCGTCGGCCCGCGCCCGGCGCTTGCCGGATAAATCGAGGGTCCAGGCCAGTCCCGCGGTCGCGGTGCGGTCCTCACCTTCGTCCTCGACCTCCACTTCGAGGTCAGGGTTGTAGAGCGGCCGACCCGCGGCGTCGGCCCGGGCCCGCGCGGCGGCCAAGGTGTGTTCGGTGGCGTCGGCCGCCGGGTGCCGGGCCCAGGCGGCGCGCACCGCGCCGGACAAGGACGACTCCACCGGTGGCGGAGGGGAAGCGGCGCGTGCAGCGCCAAACGCGGCGCACAGCACCACGCCGAACGCGACCCGACGAACGGGCGCGAAAAAACAAAGCGACATGAATCGATCCTCTGAACGACAAGCGTCGTCTCGGCGCCAGCGGCGCCGAGTCCCAGTCCGCGGGGATCAGGCGATCGGGGGTCTCAGGCTGAGGTCGGGCGGCGCGTTCGCCTGCGCCGCCGTCGTCAGGGCAACAAGCGTCGGCGTTGCGACCGGCGCGGTGGGCAGCACGACCACCGGCACGGCGGCCGCGTGGTGGCAGCTGCAGTGCAGGCAGTGCCCACCCGAGTGGTCCGCGGGATCGGTGGACGCGTCATCGTCCGCATGCTGGCTGGCGGAGGCCGAAGCTTCGCCCCCCGCCAGCGATTCGGCCAGATCATTTGGCGCACAGGCCGTGACCAAGCCGACCCGGAGCACGAACACCGCCAACGCCAGCACCGCCAGCCGCAGCGAGCGGCGCAGGCGAGGAAGCACGGACAGCGGTGAGCGGGAGGGCGGCATGCGGCGTCTAGGGTAGTGGCGCAACCGTGGCGGACACAATTGCACCCCTTCGGCGAAGTTCAGGTTGGGCATCCGATGCCGGCCTACGGTCCGTGACGCCAAGCCACGAGCAGGGGCACGCTGGCACAGGCCGGTCCGCCATCGGCGGCCCGCCCCGCGATGGTGGCCTCGATGATCGGGGGCATGAGGTCGAGGGTGAGCGGCACGGCAGCATCGATGCCGCCGAGAGGCACCTTCGCCCGGCGCGTCCAGCACGACCCCGCCTGGCGCGCGAGCGTGCCGCTGGTGATATACAGGAACCGGCCGTGACGCGGTCCGTGGACATGCAACCCGCGCGGATCGCGCGCGGTTTCCGCGGTGAAGCGCAGCGTCACCGCGGTGGTGAACTGCAACGCACCCTGCGGCGGGGCGACCTGGACTTGATCCACCTCGCCATTGCGCCGCTGCAGCCCATAGGCGCAGCCGGGCATCGGATCGATCACCACGACGCGGGCCAGTATCGAGCGTTCTTCATCCGGACGTTCGGTCATTTCATGACTCTAGCGCGCCGCGTTGCGCGTCGCGCAAGATCTCGATCGCTTCCTTGACCACATAGGCGCCAATCGCAGCGCCGACAATTACGTCCGGAAAGCGGGATTGCGTAATCGCCACGAGAGCAGCCGCCACCAGCACGCCGATGTTGGCCACGACGTCGGCGCGGGTGAAGATCCACGTCGCGCGCAGGTGGACCTCGCCTTGCTGGAAGGGACGCAGCAGGCGCAGCACCCCCAGGTTCACGATCAGCGACAGGCTGGCGGCGAGCATCATCCAGCCGCTGAGCGGCTCGCTCCCCATCAGGCCGCGACGCAGCGCCTCGACGACGATGCCCAGGCCGAGCACGAGGAGGATGGCGCCGCTCCACTGCGCCGCGCGGCGCTTAAAGGTGGCTCTGCGTCCGATGGCCGCCAAGCCGATCGCGTAGGCTGCGGCGTCTGACAGCATGTCGAGGGCATCGGCCAGCACGCCGGTGGAGTGCGCGATCCAGCCGATCGCGAAGCCGACCATGGCCATGGCGGCGTTGAGCCCGAGCGCGATCCACAGCGTGCGGCGCTGCACCGGATCGGGCGTGGGCTCGAGGTGGCAGCCGCAGGTGCTCACGCATTGGCCTTCGCAAGCAAGGTCGCCAACTCGTCAGGGACGGGACGACGCGCCAGCGCCCCCACGCGTGTGCTGCCGGGGTTGCCGCGCGGCACCCACAGCCACGTGAACATCGCCGCGGCCACGATGCGCGTCACCTGGCCGAGCAACTCGCGCGGCCGCCGCTCGTGGAGGGCCCAGCGCAGGAGCGCGACGTGGCTGCGCACATGCGGTCCGGTCCACGCTTGCCCGAGGATGTGCGCGGCTTCGTACTGCGCCATCGCCTCATCCGCGCGACCGGCGCGCAGCGCGTCGTCACCGGCGGCCAGGCGGGCATCGAAAGCGCGGCGCAGGTCGTCGGGAAGCGCGAATGGCCAGCGAAGCTGCCCGACGTAGCCCGCCGGCACGTCGCGGCGGCGCAGCCCCACCTCATCGGCACGCAGCGTGGCGGCTGGCTCGACGAAGGTGCCGAACAGCCGATCCCAGATCAGGAAGAACTCGCCGAAGTTGACCTGCGCGTCCTCGTATTCGCGCTTGTGGTGCCAGCGGTGCGTCTCGGCACCGGCAATCCAGCGACGCAGCGGCCCCAATCGGTAGTCGAGGTTCGCATGCTGAAAAGCCAAGTGAACCGCCACCACGGCGAGCCATGCGCTGATCACGGCCGGCGGGGCGCCAAGTGTCGCGAGTACGACAAGCCCGGGGGCAGCCATCAGCGCGGCACTCACTGGGTGACGACGCTCGCCGTTGAGCCAGTACAGGCGCTCGGCGCTGTGGTGGATGGCGTGCAAGCGCCACGCCCACGGCCAGCGGTGGCTGAGGACGTGCATCGCGTAGAGGCCCAGATCGAACACGCCGGCCGCCAGGACCAACTGCGCCCACACGGGCCAAGCGGCGGGCCACAGGCGCGGCAGCGCGACGGCCTCGGTCACGAGATGAACGACGAAGGCACCCGCGCTCAGAAGCGCCCAATTGACCAGCGCGTGCACGAGATCGGTGCGAGTGTCGCCTTGGTCGGCGAGCCAGGCGGGTTCGAAGGGCAGCACGCGCTCGAGCACCGCGACGAGTGCGATACCCGCCGCCGCGACGATCGCCAGTAGTGGCCAGCCGGCGAGTTGGCCGCTCGCCACGGCCATCGCGGCCCACAGCACCAGGGCCAGGGTGACGGGATACACGGTGTAGCGCACACGGGCGGCCATGATCGGCTCCAGGCAGGAATGCGTGTAGGCTAAACCCTGTAGCGACTACAGGGTCAAGCATGAAAATCGGCGAGGCGGCTGGCGCCAGTGGGTGCCATATCGAGACCATCCGGTACTACGAACGGGTCGGGCTATTGCCCGCGCCGGCGCGGACCGACAGCGGCTACCGGCACTACACCGAGGGGCAGGTCCAGCGGCTGCGTTTCATCACCCGCGGCCGCGAGCTGGGCTTCAGCCTCGACGAGATCCGCAGCCTGCTTGCGCTGTCCGACGACGATTCGCTCTCGTGCGGCGACGTCGACCGACTCGCCCGACAGCACCTCGACGAGATCCGGGCCCGGGTGCGGGAGCTCAACCGGATGGTGCGGGAGCTCGAACGTACGATCACCGGGTGCCAGGGCGGTCGAAGGGAGCAGTGCACCATCCTCGACGCGCTGCGCTCGCCCTCAGCGCGCTCGACACGGCGCGGCGCGACGGCACACGTCTGAGCGCGCGTATCGCTTGTCGGCACGCGCCGACCTCCGGCACGTGTGGTTTCGCAGCTTGTTGGACGTGTCTGGACACGTCCAACAGCGCGACGTCACGATCACGAAGCACCTGTGGTGCGACCGGCAATCCGCGACATGCGCTGCCGCAACGCTCGCCGCTGCAACAGGAGATAGGCCGCAGGGATGACGAGCATCGATAGCAGCGGCGCGGTGATCATGCCGCCCACCATCGGGGCAGCGATGCGCTGCATCACCTCCGAGCCCGCACCGGCGCCGACCAAAATCGGAAACAAGCCGGCCAGGATGACAGCAACCGTCATGGCCTTGGGCCGGACACGCAGAACCGCACCTTCGCGAATCGCGTCGTTCAAGGCCTCCGCATCCGCATCGGGATTGGCATCCAAGCGCTTTTCCCAGGCATGCCGCAGGTACAGCATCATGATGATTCCGAATTCGGCGGCCACGCCGGCGAGTGCGATGAAGCCAATCACGCTCGCAATCGATACCGCATGGCCCAGCCACCAGATCAGCCAAAGGCCGCCGACCAATGCCAGCGGCAGGCTGAGCATGATCACCGCGGCTTCGCTGGCGCTTCGGAAGACCAGGAAGATCAGCACGAAGATGATCGCCAGCGTGGCGGGAATTACCCAGCGCAGGCGTTCGAGCGCACGTTGCAGGAACTCGTACTGCCCCGACCAGCCGACGGCGTAGCCTGCGGGCAGCGCAACTTTCGCGGCGACCTCCGATTGCAAATCGGTCACCACCGAGCCCAGGTCGCGGCCGGCCACGTCGACGTACACGTAGCTGACCAGTCGTCCGTTGTCGCTCTTGAGCATCGGTGGACCCGCCATCACCGTGATGTCCGCCACCGCGCCCAGCGTTAGTTGTTCACCCCCCGGAGCTACCAGCGATAAGGCACCCAGCCGCGCCAAGGTGTCGCGCTGATCACGTGGATAGCGCAGGACGATGGGATAGCGCTCGCGTCCTTCGATGGTTTCTCCGATCGGTTCACCGCCCACGACGGTGCTGATGAGTTCCTGCAAGGCGCGTTGGTTGAAGCCGTAGCGCGCCGCCTCCACAGGGCGAATCTTGACGTCGACGTAACGGCCGCCCGACACGCGCTCGGCGACCGCCGAGCTGACGCCCGGTACGGTCTTGGCCACGGCAGCGATCTCGCCTGCGAGGACATCCAGGGCCTCGGTGTCGCGTCCGGAGACCTTGATGCCGATCGGGCTCTTGATGCCCGTGGCCAGCATGTCGATGCGATTACGGATCGGTGGCACCCACAGGTTCGTGAGTCCCGGCACGCGTACGGCGCGGTCGAGTTCGTCGCGCAGCCGGTCCATCGTCATGCCCGGCCGCCACTGGCTGCGCGGCTTGAACGTAACGGTGGTTTCGAACATTTCGAGTGGCGCGGGGTCCGTGGCGCTGTCGGCGCGCCCGGCCTTGCCGAACACATGCTCGACCTCGGGCAAGGTCTTGATCATGCGGTCGCTCAGCTGCAGCAGTTGCGTGGCCTTGCCCGCCGACAGCCCTGGCAAGGCGGTGGGCATGTAGAGCAGCGTGCCCTCGTCGAGCGGCGGCATGAACTCGCTGCCGATGCGCGTCAGCGGGAGGGCGGTGGCTGCCAGCACCACGGCCGCCAACACCAGTGTCAGCTTCGGAAAGCGCAGCACCGCTTCGAGCACGGGCCGGTAGGCCGCGATGAGCACGCGGTTCAGTGGATTAGTGGCCTCGCTGCGGATGCGCCCGCGGATCAGGTAGCCCATCAGCACGGGAATCAGCGTGATTGCCAACCCAGCCGATGCCGCCATCGCGTAAGTCTTGGTGTACGCCAGTGGCGAGAACAATCGGCCTTCCTGGGCCTCTAGTGCAAAGACGGGCACGAACGAGAGCGTGATCACCAGCAGGCTCACGAACAATGCGGGTCCGACCTCGCTGGCAGCCTCGGTGAGCACGTCCCAGCGCTCTTCCCCGACCGGGTCGCGCCCGTGTGACTCGCGCCAGTGTTCCAGATGCTTGTGCGCGTTCTCGATCATCACCACCGCGGCATCGACCATGGCGCCGATAGCGATCGCGATGCCCCCCAGCGACAACAGGTTCGCGCTGACGCCCTGGTAGCGCATCACGATGAAGGCGGTGAGGATTCCGAGCGGCAAGGTGATTACGGCCACCAGCGCCGAGCGCAGGTGCCACAGGAACACGGCGCACACGAGCGCGACCACGAGGAACTCCTCGACCAGCTTGCCGCCGAGGTTCGCGACCGCGTCACGAATCAGGCCGCTGCGGTCGTAGGTCGGGACGATTTCCACGCCCGGCGGCAGGCTGCCCTTGAGCGCGTCCAGCTTGGCTTTCACCGCATCGATGGCGGCGAGCGCATTTTTGCCCGTGCGCAGGATGACGACACCGCCGACGACTTCGCCTTCGCCGTCGAGCTCGGCCACGCCGCGGCGGAACACCGGGCCGCGGCTGATGCGGGCGACTTCGCCCAAGAGCACCGGCACGCCTTGCGCCGTGGCGACCGGGACGCGCTCGAAATCCAGCGCCGTGCGAAGGTACCCCTCGCTACGCACCATGAGCTCGGCTTCGCCTTGTTCGATGACCGAACCGCCCCTGGCCCCGTTGGCGCTTTGCACTGCCTCGACGAGCTGCGCCACCGTGAGGTTTCGTGCGGCCAGCGCTTGCGGATCGGGCACGATCTGCCAGGCGCGCACCGCGCCGCCCACGGTCGCGACTTCCGCCACGTCGGGCACGGTCTTCAGCTCGTAGCGCAGGAACCAGTCCTGCAGGGCACGAAGCTGGCCCAGATCGTGCGTCCCCGAGCGATCGATCAAGGCATATTCGAAGATCCAGCCCAGGCCCGTGGCGTCCGGACCCAAGGCCGGGTTGACCGCCTCCGGCAAACGGTCGCGAACCTGGCTCAGGTACTCGAGCACGCGCGAGCGCGCCCAGTACAGGTCGGTCGCATCATCGAAGAGCACGTAGACGTACGAGTCGCCGAAGAAGGAGAACGCGCGCACGGCCTTCACGCCCGGCACCGACAACATCGTCGTGGCGAGCGGGTACGTCACCTGATCTTCGATCAATCGCGGTGTCTGCCCCGGCCACTCGGTGCGCACAATCACCTGGGTGTCCGACAAGTCCGGCAGCGCGTCGAGCGGCAGCCGCGCCATCGACCAAATCCCCCAGGCCGCCAGCAGCACGGTGGCCATGAGCACGAGAGCGCGATTGGCGACTGCCGCACGAATGACACCGGCGATCACGGCGAGTCCTCGTCGTGCGCCTTTGCCTCGTCCTTCTCGTCCTCGTCGGCGTATTTCGGGACCAGCTGCATGTCCATGAAGGGCGATTTGCCCGGCTGCTCGAAGTGCTTGTCGGGCACCATCGGGTCGTACCAGTACAAGACGCGTCGTTCGGTTTTCGCCGCGGCGGCCGGCGCCGCTGAGGCCGGCTTCGAGACGGCTTGGGGCTGCGGCGCCTCTGCCGGTTCCAGTCGCGACAGCAATCCGGACAAGCTGGCCTCGGAGTCGATCAGGAACTGGCCTGAGACCACGACCTCTTCGCCGCCGGTGAGGCCGGAGAGAATTTCCGTGCGCTCGTCTGCCTGTTGGCCGGTCGTCACTGCCACGGGCTGGAACGTGCCATCGGCGCGCTTGACGATGACGCGCGAAGCCCGCCCGGTCAGTATCAGTGCCTCGCTCGGAATCCACGGGCGCACCTCACCCGCGGCCGACTGCAACACCACCTCCGCAAACGCGCCGGCGGCGAGCACGCCGTCAGGGTTGGGGACCAGCACGCGGACCGATTGCGTTCGTGTGGCCAGGTCGACGTCGGGCAGGACCGCGTCGACCGTGGCGTCGAGAGGGACCGATGCGCCGCTCACGAACACCTGCACGGGTTGACCGGTCTGGAGCAGACCGGCACTGCCTTGCGGCACCCGGGCTTCAAGCCACAGCGCATCGGTCGCGTTGAGGCGAAAAAGCAGCTGTCCGGGCATGACGGTGTCGCCCTCGCGCACGGCGATCTCCGTCAACACCCCGTCCGCCGGGGCGTGCAGCACGATACGAGGCGGGCCGCCCCGCGACGACACCTGCGCAGGGTCCACCCCCCACAATTGCAGCCGCGTGCGCGCAGCGCCTTGCAGTTGGCGTGCCTCGGGCGAACGACTGCTAGCCAAGGCCCGGTACTCGGCGATCGCGCTGGCCAACGTCGGCGCCAGCACCGTGGCGAGCGAGTCCCCGCGCCGCACGCGCGCATACGGCGTACGGGCGTGAAGCTGCTCTACCAGGCCTTCGACACGCGCGCTCACGCGTTGCTCGCCTGTCACGGCCCACTGCAAGGTGCCGGGCGCACGGACCGCGTTGGCAACGCTGTCGAGCGTGGCGACCGCGGTGCGCACGCCGAGGTTTTGCTGCAAGGCCGGGGAAATCGCCACCCCGGCGTCGTTGGCTTCGCTGGCATAGCGCGGCACCAGCATCATGTCCATGAAAGGCGACTTGCCGGGCTTGTCGAAATGCTGGTCGGGCACCATCGGGTCGTACCAGTACAAGACTGCCTCGTCGGACTTCTGCTCCGTCGCCATGCCCTCCGCTTCGGCGGCCGGGGCGCTTGCGGCGCGATGTCCGACGACGTAGCCCAACGCGATGGCAATGACGATGGTGGCCACGCCACCGATAACCACGATTGCGCGGCTCATCGAACGATTTCCTGGTCGGTGTCCTGCGCGGACAGGGTGATGAGTTGTAGCCAGGCGCGGGCGAGCGCGGCCTCCGTCTGGAAGGCGCGTCGATGCAGTGCCAGTTCGTCGCGCCGGGCATCGAGCCAGGGTTGAATCGGTTCACCGTTGGCGTAGGCCGCCAAGGCGATTTCTCGCCGGTCTTGCGCCAGCGGAAGAACCCGCTCCGTCAGGCGCGCCAGCTCGGTCCGCAGACCCGACCAGGTCGCGAGCAGGCGCTCCACCGTCTCCCGGTGGTAACGGGTCGCTTCTTCGCGCTCGGCGCGCACGGCCTCGGCGTCGGCGCGGCGTGCGGCGATGTCACGGTCCTGTCGGTTCCGTGCGAAGACCGGGAGGTCGACCGTGACCTCGAATGTCGCCATGTCTGGCAGACCGGCACTGCGCGCCCCATAGGAGGCACCGAATGCGAATTGCGGCCGCTTGCGGGCCACGGCGACGTCAATCGCGGCGTCGGCGGCGCGCTCGCGCGCATTCCACGCCGCGAGTTCCGCATGACTCCCCACGCTCGACAGCAGTCGCGCCGGAGGCAGGGGCAGCGATGCGAAGTCCGGGTTGGCGCCTAGCGGTGCATGAGCGCGTTCGCCAAGCCAGCGCGTCAATCCAGCGCGGGCTGCCGCAATGGCGGTGTCCGCGGCAACCAACTGACTTTCGAGATCGGCGCCGGCAACCTCCGCTGCCAATGCCGAGGCAGCCGAACTGCTGCCGTTGGCCAGCTGCGCTTCGGCGATGCGGGCAGCGCGCTCGGCGTCCTCGCGCTGGGCTTGCAGAAACGCCCGTTCCTTCTCGGCGACCCAAGATTCGATCCACGCTTCGCCAGCGGCACGCTCGACCTGCCGCTTCAACCAGATCTCTTCGTCGGCCACCACCGCGGTTTGCGACCGGGCAACCTCGCGCTCAGCCACGCGCAACGCCTTGGACGGCCACGCCTGCATTACGCCAATGCGCCGCATCGTCATTTCGTCCGCGCCGATCCGGAAAGCGTCGGCGCCGGTTGCCGTGAGGTTGTCGATTCCAGCCCCAAGGACCGGATCCGGCAGTTGGCCGGCGCGTGCCGCGTCTTGCCGGGCGGCCTCGAGGCGGGCGGCCTGTGCGTCGAGCCGCGGCGCATTCGCCGGAGCTCGCTGCATCGCCTCGTCCAGCGTAAGAGGCGACGGGTCAGCGGCAAGCGCCGAGAATGAAAACACGACGAACAGGGCAGCGCCCAACGATCGGGTTGGGCGCCGCCCTGGCCGGGTGTGCGGCGAAGATTGGAAGTACATGAGACGCTCCTGCGCAGGAAACACCGAAAGCCGCATGCGCGGCCGACGAGATCAGCGAGGAGGGATCTAGATCAACAGTTGGCAGAGCGTCCCAACGTGAGGCCCGGCACGCGCGACCGGTTTGGTCTCGTTGCTTTCGCAACCCGACGCATCCCGGTCTGCCACCCGAAGAAATATGGGTTGACCGGGCAATGGAGCAAACGTCGGCAGCTTCCCGAGGTCCGGCGTGACATCGTGCGTCGGACACTCCGGCGCATCACCCACACCGTCCTGATCCGCCATTTGCCCGTGACAGTCGGTGCCCGCTGTGGGCATTCCGCCATGACACGCCTGCGCCGCCATGGCGACCTGGCACCAGACCAGGGCGAGCAGGCAGAGCCAAACGATCAGGGACCGACGACGGCGCATTTTGAATGCCGGACGAAAGTGTTCTGTAGGATAGCTCTGAGTCTGGCGCAACACGCAAGTTCCCCCTCAGGCGGGGTCCGGCGCCTCACGGCGCCGTCCGCAAACGCAATGCATTGGCCACGACCGAGACGGACGACAGGCTCATGGCGAGGGCGGCAATCATGGGGCTGAGTAGCCACCCGAAGGCCGGGTACATGATCCCCGCCGCAATCGGCACGCCGAGGGCGTTGTAGGCGAACGCAAAAGCCAGGTTCTGCTTCATGTTCGTCACGGTGGACTGGGAGATCTGACGGGCGCGCACGATGCCGCGCAAGTCTCCTTTGACCAGCGTCACCTGGGCGCTCGACATCGCGACGTCGGTGCCGGTCCCCATGGCGATGCCGACATCGGCTGCCGCAAGCGCCGGCGCGTCGTTGATTCCGTCGCCAGCCATCGCAACGCGGCGACCCTCGGCCTTGAGTCGTGCCACCAGGGCTGCCTTGTCCTGCGGACGCACTTCGCCGTGCACCTCATCGATCCCCAAGACCGTCGCGACCGCGGCCGCGGTGGTTCTGCCGTCGCCAGTGGCCATCACGATTCGGAAGCCAGCGGCACGCAGCGCCGCGATGGCATCGGGTGTGCTCTCCTTGATCGGATCGGCAACGGCGATAAGGCCAGCGACCCTGCCGTCTACTGCAAGAAACATCGCACTCGCGCCAGCGCGCCGCTGCTGCTCGGCAGCATCGCGAAGCGTATCGACATCTGCACCGACCTCCTGCATCAGCGCCGTGTTGCCTAACGCTACCTGAGCCGTGCCAACGCGACCGCGCACGCCGATCCCCGTCACCGAGTCGAAGTCCGTCGCTGTCTCCAGCGCCAGGCCGCGCTTGCGCGCCTCAGCGACGATGGCTTCGGCCAATGGATGCTCGCTACCTTGATCGAGGCTGGCCGCAACGCGCAGCACCTCGTCGGCGAGGAAGCCGTCTGCAGGGACCACCGCACTGAACGTGGGTTTGCCCCGGGTCAGCGTGCCGGTCTTGTCCACGACCAGGGTGTCGATGGTGCGCAGCCGCTCGATCGCCTCGGCGTCGCGGAACAACACGCCAGCCTGCGCGGCGCGACCCATCGCGACCATGATCGACATCGGTGTCGCCAAGCCCAGCGCACATGGACAAGCGATGATGAGCACCGCGACGGCATTGACCACGGCATACGTCCAGGCCGGCTCCGGCCCGAACACCCCCCAGCCGACGAAAGTCGCGGCCGCGATGGCGAGCACGGCGATAACGAACCAGAAGCTGACGCGATCGGCCATGCGCTGCATCGGCGCGCGCGAGCGCTGCGCTTGGGCCACCAGCTGCACGATCTGCGCGAGTACCGTGTCCGAGCCGACGCGATCGGCGCGCATCACGAGGCTACCCGTGCCGTTGATCGTGGCGCCGATGACCTTCGTGCCTGGGGCTTTCTCGACGGGCATGGGCTCGCCGGTCAGCATGGATTCGTCGACGGCGGAGCGGCCCTCCAGCACTTCGCCGTCCACCGGCACCTTTTCGCCTGGTCTCACGCGCAGGCGGTCGCCCACATGCACGTGCGTCAGCGGGACGTCCTCTTCCGATCCATCCTGCTGCAGCCTTCGCGCGGTCTTGGGGGCCAGCCCCAAGAGGGCTTTGAGCGCGGCCGACGTGCTGGAGCGCGCCTTGAGCTCCAGCAGCTGCCCCAGCAGGGTCAGCGAGACGATGATGGCGGCGGCTTCGTAGTACACGCCGACGCGGCCGTGCTCGCGGAATGACGCCGGAAACACGTCCGGCGCGAGGGTGGCGACCAGGCTGTAACCGAAGGCAGCGCCCACGCCGGTGCCGATGAGCGTCCACATGTTGGGGCTGCGGTTCGCAATCGATTGCGCCCAGCGCTGGAAGAACGGCCAGCCGGCCCACAGCACGACCGGCGCGGAGAGCGCGAGTTCCAGCCACGTACGTGCCGCGGCCGAGAGCCCCGGCAAGCGATGGCCCGCCATCGCGATCACCAGCACCGCGATCGACAGCGGCAGCGTCCACCAAAAACGATGGCGGAAATCGGTGAGTTCGGGGTTCTCCCCCTCATCGAGGCTCGGCATCATCGGCTCGAGCGCCATGCCGCAGATCGGGCACGTGCCCGGGTGATCCCGCACGATCTCCGGGTGCATCGGGCAGGTGTACTGCGTGCCGGCAGGCGCTGGCGTCGTCACTGCATCAACCACTGGATTGAGATAGCGCGCCGGGTCGGCGATGAACTTGGTGCGGCATCCCGCGGAACAGAATCGGTAGTCGTGGCCTTGATGGTCGGCCTGATGCGGTGAATCGGGCGCGACGGTCATGCCGCAGACGGGATCGAGCGTGCCATTCGCCATGCTGACACCGGAAGTCTCGTGCCCGTGCCCTGAGTGATGGGAGCCGTGCGCGCCGGACGGCGAGTGGTCATGGCCGCCGTGGCCGTGGTTGTGCGCCTGGACCGGTTGCGACGGTGCCGGGCAGCAGGCGTGCGGCGAGGGGTGGGACGCAGGTTTCATGCGGGTTCCTCTTTCGACAGGGCCGTGAGGATCGGACAGGCTTCCGCACGCCCGTGCCCCGGGCACGCGGCAATCAGCGTGTGGAGCCCGGAGCGGATGCGCTCCAGTTCGGCGATGCGCTGCTCGATGTCGTCAAGCTTGCGTTGCGCGGCACGCTTCACCTTGGCAACGTCCCGTTCGTCGCTGAGGGTGAGCAACGCTCGGATGTCGTCCAGCGAAAAGCCCAAGGCCTTCGCCCGACGGATGAAACGCAAGCGTTTGAGTTCCGTCGCGCCGTAGCGTCGATAGCCCGACGCTAGGCGTCCGGCCGGGGCGAGCAATGCATTGCGCTCGTAGTAGCGCACCGTGTCGATGGCGACTCCGGCTTGCTGGGCGAGTTGGCCGATGCTCAAACTGGACATGCCGATCTCCTCTGGGAGGCCAGTCTGCACTCTGGACCTGGGTCCAGAGTCAAGACCCCACCCCGATGGCGTCGAGTCGAAGCCATCAGCCCCTCTCGGATTCCGCCAGCAGCGCCTTCATCTGCTGAATCTCGCGCTCTTGCGACTCCAGGATCTGGCCGCACAGGGCCACGAGACGCTCGTCGGTGAGCGGCGCTTCGCGGCACATCAACAAGGCTCCCTCATGGTGCGGAATCATCGAGCGCAAGAACTGACGGTCGCCGATGCCGGCCTGCTCACGGATCGCAAACCAGCTGCCCACGGTTGCGATGGCGGCGATCAGCAACAGCACAGCATTGCGCTTCTTGTCGGGATACATCCCTCCCATGATCACCAGTTCGATGACGACCATCGCTCCTGTCATCAGCGTCGCCATGTAGAACTGGTTGAGGCTCAGGATGTAGACATTGCTGAGTCGGAACACCATTGCATACATCAGCCCGAACATCGCCACGAACATGAGCACGATCATCCAGACGAACTTCACATAGTGGCTGGAACCCGTTGCGTGTTGCCCTTTGGCGGAGCTCCCGCCGGCGTGGTGCGTGGTTTCCATTGCAGCCTCCTCGGAGTGGGCATCGTTAGTGCGGCTCGGCAGCGTTAGCGGCCTATTGTTGGTGCATTGCCGAGTGACCGGCTTTGCCGTGTCCCGAACGCTTCTCGGCCTGCTGGGCCATGGCTTCGCACGATTTCGCGCATTGCTCGCAGGCGCGCACGCACTCGTCCATGTCCCCCACGCGGCGGCAGCTCTCGGCGCAGTCGCGACAAATCTGCGCGCACAGACGGCACGACTCGGCGTGATACGGCGAATCATTGATCATCATGGCCGCCGACGTCCGGCAAATTTCGGCGCAGTCCATCATCAGCCGGAAGTGTTTGGGCTCGACGTGCGCACCGCCCATTTCCAGGCAATGGGTCAAGGCGGTGTGTTGGCAGTGGCGATAGCAGTCCAGGCAGGCCTGGATGCACGCGGTCATTTCTGCGGAGGCGGGGGTGTGGTGCATGGTCTTCTCCTTGCGTTGGCGGCAATGGCGTTGGTGATGGACTCCGGGCAATCGATTCATGCTGCAGCGCGTGCCGTGGGGCATACGAGGCCAGGCGCACGCGCGGTTCCTGGTCTCGTCCGGGTGAACTCAGCCCTGGGTGCGGCGTAGCTCGAGGTACCGTGCGCGCTGAGCCGGCGTCAGGAGTGGCGCGGCGCGCAGGTGCGTGCTCAGGTGTACGTCCCGCAGGCGACCGCGGGCCTCGCCCGCGGCACTCGCCAGTGCTCGCACGCGCTGCGCGTCGGGCGTCGATGCCGCCAGTTCGCGGTCCAGCGCGGCTTCAGCGGCCAGCACGTCGCGGCCCCGCTCCAAGGCGTCCATCGACATCGCCGTCTTCAACGCCTGCATCGCGTCGCGCTGCGCGGATGTGAGTTCGAGGCGATCGGCCAGCTCGAGCACATGCTTCGGGCCTGGTAGGCCGTGGGCTTCGGCGGCGCGGGCCATGCCGGCACCGTTACCGGTCGTGAGCGTCTGCACGTCCTCCTCCGGCAGCCACGTCGGTACCTGCGCAGAACCTTCGGTGGTGGCAACCGGCTGCGATTCCGGTGCGATCACTGCGGCCTTCGGTGGTGTGGCCTTACGCGACGACCAGTGGATGTGCACGATCTTCCAGCCCTGCGCGGTCTTGCGCACGACCATGGTTTCGGTCGAGGCAATCATCAACATGTCCGCGCCCTTCATCGCGTGGATTTCGCTCTCGCTACCGACCCAGGCCAGTTCGCCCGCGGCGTGCGCGGTGCGGCGCTTGAGCGTCACATGTGCGCTTTTCATGAACTCGGCGTCGCTCTTGGCGTGGCCGCCAAGGTATTCGTCGCGCGAGTGCTCGGCGCCGCCGCTTTCGAGGATCAGCACGGACGGATCGAGTTCCGCGCCGGCTGCGGTGAGATCGCCGGTGCCCAGTGCCGCGGAGAAGCGCTCGACGGCCGCCACCGCCTCCGCCGCGGCGGGGTCGACGCTGAGTTGCGCCGCGCTGCTGTCGCGGCCCGGCCGCATGGTGGTGGGAGTGTGCTTTTCGTTGCCATGGGCGAGAACGCCCTGGGAAACGAGCAGCGCGATGGCGAGCAGTGGCAAATGCAGTCGCATGAGGAATCTCCTGATCAGTGTTGGTGGGGTTCGGCGTCGTGGTCGGTTTCCGAGGGCGTCGCCATCGGATCCTCGACCGGTTCGAAGGAAGAGCGCGGCGTGTCGGCGTGATCGGCGTGCGGATCACCGGTCCCTACATCGGTTTCACCGCCGCCGTGGCTGTGGCCTGGACTGGCGGTCACCTGCGCCGTGTATTGCGCGGCGGTCATCGTCTTGAACTGCTGCGTGAAGGCGACCATGCCCCACAGGTAGCGGTCGTCCATGCTCTTGCCCCACGCCGGCATGCCGGACGCCTTGATGCCGTGCTTGATGACCCAGAACGCACGCCGCGGATCCACATCGCCGAGCGCATTCCAGCGCGGCGGGCGCGGATACAGGCCGATGCTGAGTTCCGTCTCCTGCGCATCGGGGCTGAGGTGACAGGTCACGCACATCGCGCTGTAGTTGCCGGCACCGCTGCGGACCAGCTCCGGATCCGAAAGATCGGGCACGTCGATGTCGGACACGCGGGAAGCGATCGATCGCTCGCGCGCGACCTCCAGGAGGCGGTAGGTCGCGCTCCAGTGCGGATCGTCGGCCGCAACGTTGTAAACCCCAAGCCACAGCACGGCGACGGCCAGAACGACCGCAACGAGGGCCAGCCCCAGAAGAAAACGCAGCGTCTTCATGGCGCGGTCCTCACGAGTGTTTCATCGTCGAGTGATCGACGGGCTTGGTTTCGAACTTCGGGCTGGCGCCGGGCGGCAGGCCGCGACGCACCGGACTGCCGTAGTCCGGATCCGAACTCACGACCTTGGGTTGCGTGCCGGCCGGATGGTTGAACCAGCCCGGATCGCGATAGTCGTCGTTGCCCAGCCCGTCGCGCACCTTGATCAGCGTGAACATGCCGCCCATCTCGATGTTTCCGAATGGGCCCTGGCCCATCATCATCGGCAGCGTGTTCTCCGGGCCTTTCATGTGGCCCGAGTCGGTGTGCTCCTGGTGCTCGGACATCCCGTCCTTGCCCATGGCCATGTAGCCCGGCAGCATCTTGCGGATCTCGTCTTCCACGCCGGATTGATCCACGCCGAGTGTGTTCGGGATCTCGTGGCCCATCGCATTCATCGTGTGATGCGACATGTGGCAGTGGAAGGCCCAGTCACCCGGCACCGCGACAAACTCCATATCGCGGGTCTGGCCGACGCCCACGATTTCGGTCACTTCCGGCCGCCACAACGCCTTCGGCCACCGGCCGCCGTCGGAGCCGGTGACGTGGAATTGCACGCCGTGCATATGGATCGGGTGATTCCACATCGAGAGGTTGCCCACGCGCACGCGCACGCGTTCGCCGGTGGCGGCGACCATGTTCTCGATGAAGGGAAAGACCTTGCTGTTGAAGGTCCACAAGTCGAAATCCTGCATCACCGACGGGTCGGGTCGGTACGTGCCCGGGTGCAGGGCCCAGTTGTGTAGCAGGATTGCGTAGTCGCGATCGATGCGTTCGGGCTCGCCGTCCCTTGGATGGATGATGAGCATGCCCATCATGCCCATCGCCATCTGCACCATCTCGTCGGCGTGCGGGTGGTACATGTGCGTACCGTTCTGCTTGAGCGTGAATTCGTACGCGTGCGTCTCGCCCGGCTGGATGTTGCGCTGGGTCACGCCCCCGACGCCGTCCATGCCGTTCGGCAGCAGGATGCCGTGCCAGTGCACGTTGGTGTGCTCGGGCAGCCGGTTCGTCACGTAGATGCGAATACGGTCGCCTTCGACCGCCTCGATCGTCGGGCCCGGCGTGGTGCCGTTGTAGCCCCAGCATTTCGCGACGCAGCCTGGCGCGAACTCGTGGACGATCTCTTCGGCGACCAGGTGATATTCCTTGACGCCATCGACCATGCGGTACGGCAAGGTCCAGCCGTTGAGCGTGCGTACGGGCGTATAGCGCCCATCGTGCGGCACCTTGGGCGGTGGAGCCTGCGGCGCAGGCGTAGGCGGCACGGGTTCGGTCGGCATCGTGTGCTGCGAATGGTCCTGCGCGAAGGCGCGTGTGGCGCCGACGGCAAGCGGCGCGAGCGCGCCTGTGCCCACCAACTGCACCAGGTGGCGGCGAGTGAGTTTCATTGGTCGTCTCCGTGGTCGTGGTGCGCAGGCTCGTCGTCGTCCGTGTTGTCGGACGGCGTGGCTTTGGCAGGGTCGGCGTCGCGTCGCGCCGGCGCGTGTCCAGCATGCGGGTCCGGCGCGGGCGCTTCGGGCATGGCGTGACCCGCGTGCGGATCGGGCTCGGCCGGCTGGGGCACGACATGGCCGGCGTGCGGATCGGGTTCGGCCGGTTTGGGCATTGCATGGCCCGCGTGCGGATCCGGCGGGGAGGTTTGAGGCATCGCGTGGCCGGCATGCGGATCGATGGCCGCAGGCGCGTCGCCGGCGGCGGCCCCGTGCATCGAATGATCCATGGCGGGCGCCGTCGCCGACGGCAACACGGCTTCCACGCCGATCGTCGGCGTCAGGTCGGTGCCGTCGTCGGGCAACGCACCGCCCACGACGCCGCGCAATTCGGCACGGGCCACCCAGTAGTCGCGGACCGCCTCGAGGTATTCCTGATACGCGTCGTATTCCTCGCGCTTGGCGAGGATCAGCTCGAAGACGCCGATGAGCATGTAGTTCACTTCTTCCTGCGTGCGCGCCACGATGGCTTCGCGCGAAGGAATCAGCGTCGTGCGGTACTGCTCGGCGACCTCGCGAGCGACGTTGAGCGTTTGCACGCCCATCAACGCATCGTTGTGCACGCGCAGCGTCATCGCATCGAGTTCGGCGCGAGCCTGGATCAACTCGGCTTGGGCCTTGGCGGCCGCGCCCTGGCCCTGATTGAAGATCGGCAGCTCGAGCGAGAGTGTCGGGCCCTGCGACACGCCGTCCTCGCCCTCGCGCTCCTGTTCGTAACCGACTTCCACCTCGCCGAGCCAGCGCCAGCGCCGCGTCACGCCCAACATGTCCTCGCGCTGCGCGACCGCCTGTTGGGCGGCGAGCAAGTCGAGCCGCTGCTCGAGCGCACGCGGGGTCATGTCCGAGGCGGCGACGACGGTGGTTGCAGGCGCCGGAAGTTGGCGCTCAAGGGTCCACGCGCCTTCGGCCGGCAGGCCCACGAGTGCGGCCAGCTCGCTGCGCGCTTTCAGCGCCTCGGCGACCGCCCGCGTGGCTTCGATGCGTGCTTGGGTGGCGGCGGCACGCTCCTGCTCGAGCTGCAGGCGGGTGATGTTGCCGGCGTCGAAGAAGCGCTGGGCCAACTCGGCCGAGGCGGCGGCCGCCTTGGCCACGACTTCGCGCATGTCGGCGACCTGGCGCGCACCGACGGCCGCGTACCACGCCGATTCGACTTCGACCGACAGGTCGAGCAACTCGGCCGCCACTTCGTTCTGAAGCCGCGTCAGTTCGGTTTGCGCGAAGCGTTTGCGCGCCGGTAGCAGGAGTAGATCGGTGAAGTCGACCGACAGGCTGCGAGTGATCTTCGGACGATTGGACTCGTCGGATTTGAGTCGGGCGAATTCGAACGTGGGGTTGGCGATGCGCCGCGCGTCCTCAAGTTCGGCGCGTCCCAATCCCAGCCGGGCGTAGGTCTGGCGGACTTGAGGGTTGTAGACATAGGCCAGTGCGAGCGCACGCTCGGCGCTCAGAGGCTCACTGGGAATCTCCGGGCGAACGGGTATGGCCCAGGAGGTGGCGTCAGGCGCGACACCGAGGCGTTGCTCGAGCAATGCGCTCGTTTCAGCGTAGCCGGGATCGCGCGGCAGGCTGGCGCAACCGGCCAGCAACAACGCCGCCGCCACACTGGCGGGACGGGACAGGGACATGGAAACACTCCTCGAAAACGACTAGCCGTCGACGCAACGCGTCGACGCACAGGCGCTGCGTCATGCGCAGCGAAGCGAGGAGATCAGGCGGCCGGTGGGCGGAACGGAGGAATGGCGCGACGCACGCCTGCACGAGTGGCCGGTTCGACGACCGGCGCAGCCGTCCAGGCGAGGTCGGGCAGGTTCAGAACGAAGCGCGCGAGCGCCGGCGGCAACATGCAGCCGCAGGTGCAGTTCGGACCGTCGCAGCAGGAGCGATCGACGGGCGTCGCCGGCGTGTCCGCCTCAGGCGCCGCGTGCCCCATGCCGGCGTGGTCGACGTGGCTCGCGCCGTGGTGGCAGTCGGAACCGGCCGAGGCTTCGTCGGAGGACGCCTGCGCCATCATCGCCGCGTGATCGTGACCAGTCGCCTTGGCCGGATGCGCCATAGCCCACGGCGCGGCAACCCCGTTGGTAACGAGGGACACGATCAACAGCAAGCGCAGCAGCAGTCGGGCCATGGGCCGCATAAGACTGCTCCGCGAATGGGGAAGTTTCAACCGCCGATGGCCTTCCCGTTCAGGCCGCGTGCCATGGAGCAATCCTCGGAAAGCGACCCGAACCCTCGTAGTGGCGCCGGTGATTGCCTTGGGCGCGCGTAGGCCGAGGCGGCAATGGCTACGCTTCTTGCTGGCGCACCCATTCACCCAGATCGGGTACAACTAAGCACCCTTCGCGAAAATAGGCTGCGCATGCACCACAACAATCCCTTCCGTCGTCGGTCTTGGCGACTACTCGTTGGCGGCCTGGGCATTTTCTTCGCCGCGGCCGTAAGCGCGAGTGATGTGTTCGAAAGGATACCGTTCGAAACTGGCACCAAGGCCGCGCAACCATCGATCACGGTCGATCCCACCCAAGGTTTCGTAGTTACATGGCAAGAACAGGCTTCCGACGGGAATGCACTGCGCTTCGCCGTTCTCGACACCACTGGACGGGAAGTGCGCCGCGGGTTGGTGTCCAGTGGCGCTAATCGCTTCATCAACAGCGCCGACTTTCCAAGTCTGGCCGTTCTCGACAATGGCGACTGGGTGACATTCTGGCTTCAGAAGACGGCCTCGGGAACATATGCCTACGAGATCCGTACCGTTCGCTCCCGCGACAAGGGTGTGACATGGGATGCGGCGGTCGTCGCGCATCGCGATGGGACACCGACCGAGCACGGATTTGTGTCGATGGTGCCGGCCGGCGGCGACAAAGCTCGCTTGATCTGGTTGGATGGCCGTCGGATGGCGACGACAGCAGACGCGCATGGCGAGGGTGGTGACGAGCACATGACGTTGCGCACCGCGCTCTTGGCTCGCACCGGGGTGCCGACCGACGAACGCGAACTCGATTCGCTAACGTGCGCGTGCTGTCAAACAGACATGGTGCGCGGAAGCAGTCGAACAGCGGCGGTTTATCGTGACCGCACCGACAACGAGATTCGCGACATCGGTATTGTGATGTTGGAAACCGACGCGAGGGAACCAAGCATAGTCCACGCGGACGCGTGGACTATGCCCGGGTGCCCTGTGAACGGGCCCGCGCTCGCCGCACGAGGTGAGCGCTTTCTGACTGCGTGGCCAACCATGGCGAAGGGCCCGATGGAAGTTCGAATCTCCATTGGTGACGGGACGAGCTTCGGCACCCCTCGCACTTTGGGCAAAGGCGATTCGGAGACCGGGCGTGTTGACGCTGCGGCGTTAGCCAACGGGTGGTTAGTGAGTCGCGTTACGACGCAGGAACGCAAGCCGGCGCTCACGCTTACCTGGCTGTCGACGGACGGATCTACCGTGGCCGAAGAGCAAGCGGCCGGACCAGTGGGCGGATACCCGAGAATGGCCGTGGACGGAGACGCGGTCATCATCGTTTTCACCGAACCTGCCGGAGAGGGAAACAGCCGAGTTGGCGTGCTTCGAGGGACAGGGCGGTCGGGAATCGCAGTCACCCGAAGTAATTGACGGCGAGCGGCTCAATGCTCGCGAGTGGTGCGGGTCTTGGCAGTCGTCTCAGTCGCCCCCTGACAGGGCAGCGTGACGCATGGAGCCAGCCCATTTCGCACGGACCTTGCCAACTTTACATTTCTGGGCGTTGGGTAAACTTGGCCAACATGAAACACTCCTGCGCAAGAAACACCGAAAGCCGCGTGCGCGGCCGACGAGATCAGCGAGGAGGGATCTAGATCAGGAGTTGGCAGAGTGTCGCAACATGAGGCCCGGCACGAGCGCCCGGCCGCGTTGCGAAGCCATCGAAACACGAAGCGCGGTCATCGGCGACACGAAGAAAAACGGGCTGACCGGGCAGCGGAGCAAAGATCGGCACCTTGCCCAGGTCTGGCGTGGCATCTTGCGTCGGGCACTCGGGGGCGGCATCGGGGTCATCCAGATCCGCCATCCGCCCATGGCAGTCGGTGCCAGCCGTCGGCTGTCCGCCGTCACACGCCTGCGCCGCCATTGCGACTTGGCACCAGACCAGGGCGAGCAGGCATAGCCAGACGATCCAGGGACGACGCTGCCGCATGGAGACTGCTAGAGGCGGGGGAGAGGGACAGGATAGCTCGGACTATCGATCAGGAAAGAAGTTCCTGTGGGCCCGCCACGTCCGCAAGTCATCTCGAAGCGGCTAATGGCCCTCAAGACGCTCGATGACAGGGCATTCGCCCTCGATCAGATTGGCGTCGCACGCCGTGATCCATTGGCGCAATTCCATCCGGAGCGCCTTGAGTTCCTCCAGGCGGTGTTCGACCAAGGCGAGTTTGGAAGCCGCCAAAGATCGCGTGGCCTTGCAGCACGACGGCGAACGCAACTGGATCAGGCTACGAATCTCTTCAAGCGTAAAACCGACGGATTGCGCCCGCTTGATGAAGCGCAGTTGCTCTACGTCCGCCGTGGCATAGCGCCGAATGCTTCCTGCTTCACGCGCGGGTTCGGGCAGCAGACCGCGCCGCTGGTAGTACCGGACGGTTTCAACGTTGACCTGCGCGCTGTCGGCGAGCTTGGCAATCGTGAGCGTGGCCATGCTTGACTCCGTACCTTGGTACGGACCCTATGCTAGACCGTCACGCCTGCTTCGTCGAGGCGATCGGTACGAGGAAACGATGGACGAAAAAAGACGTGTGGTCGGCGTCGCGGGCGGAGCCGTCGGCTTGGGCGGCCTGGCGGCCGCCTTGGGGACGTGCTGCGTGGCGCCTTGGGCGGTCACCGTCCTCGGGGTTTCCGGCGCGGTGACCCTAGCGCGATTCGCCAAAGTGCAGCCATATATTCTGCTCGCAGCCGCCGTACTTCTGGGCTTGGCCTTCTACTGGGCCTACCGACCCCAGCCGGCGTGCGCGGATGGTAGTTGCGCGCCTACCCAGCGCCGGCGCTTGCGCTGGGTCGTCTGGGTGGCCGCGCTCGTGTTCTTGGCCTTGGCGTGGCTTTCGTTGTTTCCCACCTACTGACCGGGATCGTCATCGTGAATAGAGCTATCGCATTCCTCGCGTTGTGTGCGGGCGTGGTGACGCTCGGGGTGACGTTGACCCTGCATCCCGCCAACGCAGCACCCCAGGTGATCCCCCTCGACGAGCAGGCGCGCGAGTTGCGAGCGGACTTCAACGCTGCGGTCGGCTCGGTGCGGTTGTTGATGATCGTCGACCCGGCGTGCTCGGTGTGCTTGCGTGGCTTGGATGATGTCAATGCCGCGCTCCTGGCGGACCTCGATGATCCGCGACTGCAAACCTTCGTGGTGCATACCTCGGTTATAGGGGCTGAGCCGAAACACGTTCCACCTGCCGCTAGCCTGCTGACGAATGCACACGTCCGGCACTACTGGGATGCCAGCGGGAACTTTGGCCGTTCAGTGTCGGAATCGCTGCACCTGCGACGCGGCGACGACGTCGTCTACGCCTGGGACGTGTGGATGATCTATGACGATCAGGCGACACTGGGCGCCTCCGGCGTGCCAGCGCCTAGTCTGTTCATGCATCAACTGCCGAAGCTGCGCGATCAGCCCGACAAACCGTTCCTGGACGCCGAGGCGTTTGCAGCAAAGGCCCGCACCCTGCTGGCTGCGCTGCCCCCCGCAGCAAATGCGGCGAAGGTTGATCGATGACCGGCGCCGTTGAGCTGGTCAGCGTTCTGACGTGCCCGCAGTGTGGACACGCTATGACGCAGACGATGCCGACCGACGCCTGCATCTACTTTGCCGATTGCAGCGGATGCGGTGCGGTACTGCAACCAAGATCAGGGGACTGCTGCGTGTTTTGCTCTTATGGATCGGTGCCATGCCCACCGATTCAGGAATCGCGCTCATGCTGCGGGGATCGCTAGCTCGCAATCACCCGAATGCAACCGACAGTTGCGCGGCGACTGCTTTGCCTCGGCGGGGATCCGCTGCGTGCGACTGACAGGCGCCAACTTGCCTGGGGAAAAAGCCGAGACCTCAGTCGGCGATACGTCAAGCGCACTACGTTCCCCACGACCGTGACGCCGGCCGCGCAGCCAGCGTCACGGTCGTCAGCTGACCACGGCCAGCCCAGGGGGGCCACCGCCAAGCATCAGCCGATTGCGGTAGCGCTCGAACGGAAAGCGGAACATGCCCCGGAAGTTGATATTGGCGTAGGCCACCGGTGCGATGTGCGCGAGGAGTTCGGGGGTGAGTCGCCCGGGCTGCTCCTTGTTCCAGCGGTCGACCACCGCCTGCAGCCGCGACGTCGTCCACGCCATCGCAATGTTGGTGAGCAAGGTAAGCGCGCCGGAGATGGCGGCCAGTTCGTCCGGCCGCCGTCCGCGAGCGGGAGCAACTTTGCCCGTGTAGATCGCGCGCTCCAGCGCATGAAGGGATTCCCCATGGTTCAAGATCCGGTGCAGCTCGCGCCGGAAATCCGGCTTGCTGTAGTAGTCGCACAAATACACCGTGCGCAGCAGGCGACCCAGGTGGGTGCCGGCGGAGTGCGTGGTATCGCCCTTGGCCGCGGCGCCGAAACGCTGCAGGGCAAGAACGGCGCTCGTGGTCCCGTCCTCGATCGAAGCGGCGACCCGCACCAGTTCATCCCATCCCGTGACGATGGCTTTCAACGAAACGTCGCGATCAACGATCGGTTCGAGTATGGGTGGCACCTCGACGCCTTTGGGTACGTAAAGCCGCCGCTCACGCAGGTTCTTCAGACGCGGGCACATGTCGAAGCCGAGGATCTTGGATTGCGCCATCCCGAAGTCGGTGTAGCCATGCGTGTCGACCGACAAACGCTCCACGTCGACCAGCGACTGCCGAATCACCCCCTCGATCGCCGCGCCCGCCTGGCGGTCCATCAGGACGATCGGGAGGTCGTAGAAAATTCCCCACTGGTCGAGTACGTGCTGGTAAACCCCAATCGCGGGCACGCCACGGCGCGGGTCCATTCGTGCCCGCCACAGGTGGCGCGATGCCTCCAGACTCATCATGTCAGAGGAGGCGGTCGTCGCGTTCCCCCAATACTTGGCGACGGGATGCCGACGGATGAACTCCATCACTTCATCGTTCGCGCGGCGAAACGCACGCTCATCCTCCAGCAGGCGCATCGCCACCAGAATCTGTGACGCCGACAATCCCGGCGTCATCAGCGCCACGCCAGTGGCGTCCAGCTCGGTGCCGTGTCCCAGCACAGCCCCGTAGAGTGGTAGCAGTTCGCGCTCCGACTGCGGGGGACGTCCCAAGAGGAGCCGCGAGAAGTGCACCTGGCTGTCGATCTCCAACAACAGGTCCGGCAGTTGGACTTCGCCGATCTCCGCCATCACGGCGTCGCGCACCGACGACAACGACTTGGGCAAGGTCTCCGGCGAAATCGGCGACAAACCGACCACGTCACTTTCAATCGAGATCGCGCCGCTCTCGACCGCCTTGGCAATGGCAGCCAGTCCGAGTTGCAGGTTGGCCAGGATCGGTTCGTAGAACGCTTCCGCAGTATCCGGGACGCCAAGCCGCTGATAGAGCCGGCCGCGATCCTTCTTCCAGCGCTCGGGCGTGATCAGGATGACGTCGAGGTTGCGGAACTCGATGCTGTCTTTGGCCCAAATCGAACCGCGCCGCAGGCCGCGGCTCAAGCCCAAGAGGGTCGATGCTTCCAGCGCCCGCAAGGCCTTGCTGCGATCGGGATCGTCGACCTGTGCGCGCCACATGGGACGCACCGTGATTTCGATATCGGGCGAAAGGGTGGTTGCCTTGTCCTTATACACATCGCGAAGCACGTCGATCGCCTGCGCCACTGGCTCAGTCGCCGCCCCCTCGATAGGCATCTTGGTGACAGCGTGCAGCAAGGCGCGAACCGCGCCGCCTTTTTCCATCAACTTCTCGCGAACCGCTGCCGCGCGGCTCTTGTGAACCTTGGGCTTGAGTTGCGCTAGGACGTCTTTAATCTTGGACTTGGTCTCCGCCGGGTCCGTCGTCTCGTCCTCGACCAATTCGGTGATGAGCCGGATCGCTTCGCGGTACGTCAGCGCGCTGCGAGCGTCATCCCGCGACGCTTCCTGCGTGGCCTCGCGCACGATGTCGGCCGTACGCTGTCGCGTCATGTGCAGCACGGCATCCGTCGTCTGCAACAAGGCGACTCTAAGAAAGCAAACCACCTCAAGGGTGCGGCGCGGTTCGGATAACTCATTCAGCCGAGACGGGCGTCGACGGCGCATTCTGCGCGCGTAGAAGCGCTGCTTCTCGATACCGATTTCGTTGAGCGGATAGTCTGCAACCTTGAGCTGCTTCAGATACTCGAGCTTCTCCAACTGCGCTTCGAGGCCCTTGCGTGGGCCTCGACGCGGTCCTTGGTGAAGCCACTCCACGGTCGCTCGGGCACCGCGGCGCGGCTCGGTGGTCAGTTCGTTGATCCACCGCTGGCGGACGGTGTCGGGAATGGCCGCTACAACGCTGGCATGGAGATCGGTTTCGACGTCGACCAGCGCGCGACGCGCAAGGTCGCGTAGCCTGCGAGAGGAGGGGATGAGCAGCTTGCGATCGAATAGCCAGTCGCGCGCGTAGTCCACCATGAGATCGAGCGAGGTGGCCGTTCGCGCTTCCTCACGCAATCGTGCGGTCAGCATCCATTCCTGACGATCGATCATCTCGCTGAAGCCGAGCAGTTCCACCGCCCAGCGTTGATGCTCGAACAAAGTTCGCCGGCGCCGCTTGTATAACGCCCGCAGCGAAGCAATGGTCGGCGCCGCTTCCCCAAGCTGCTCGCCGATATGGGCCAGCAACTTCCTGGGAAGGACGTTGAAGGTCGACATCGTGCAGCCAGCCATTTTCAGAAAGCCCACTTGCAGCGCCGCTCCAACGCGGAGGTCGGGTTTGTAGCGGGATCGCAGTGCGGTCAGCTCGTCACGAGAAAACGAGAAGAAGAGGTCGAGTTCGAACTGCGAGAGTTCTCTCGGACACTCGGCAAGGCCGAGATATTCCTTGTGCCAGCGCGGCATGACGCCCCCGGAGACAAGTGCGGGAAGGAGAGGCCGGGGAGCCCCACGTCTGGGCTTCTACTCGCCGAAGCGTTGCACTCCGACGCTGCCGCGGACGACTACAGTGCTCGGCGGGAGCATGGTGATATCACGGGGCCGAGGCGTCCTCAAGCGAACAGCCTGCGTTAGGAAATGCCGTAAATATAGGCGTTCCGGCAACTCACGACTCGGACGGCGTCTGAAAACAGGGGTCTTGGCGAGCCGGGTAGACCATGGAGCCCTTTATTTATGGGCTCGTTTCAAAAACGCTCTTGTAACTAATTGATTTTAATCCGGTTCGAAAACGGCACTTTCTGCACGGAATGTACGGTTACCCCTTCTCCGCCACCTCGTCCTGGGTGGCGTGGCGCACCGCACCCAGCGAAGCCCGCCAGGCGTCTTTTTCCCAGCGCAGTTCGCTACCGAAGCGGGCCGGGGCGATGCGCGGCACGTTGCCGCCGCCGTCGGAGAAGGTCGCGCGCACGGTGTCGCCGAACACGCGCAGTTCCCACGCGCCGTCGGCGCCGTCGGCCAGATGCACGGTGGCCTCGCCCTCGAGGCCGCGGAAGCGCGCGTCGCGCTGCGTGTGCCTGCGCACCGGTAACGCGTCTTCCTCGCCTTCCACCACCTCGCCGGTATCGCGCAGGAAAATGAAATCGTCGATGCGGTTGTGGTAGGCGGAGAGCTTCGCCTCGAAGCGATCGCCGTGGTAATGCACGCCGAGTTCCAGCTGGTTGGCGGCTTCTTCGGTCAGGTCCGGATCGCCGATCTCGAAGGCGGCGGTGGCCACGTGCGGTCCGTTGGCGAAGAGCTCCTCTTCGGCCGGCGCGCGCTCGGCGTGATCGAGATTCGCGGTCCACTCCCAGCGATCGTCCATTTCCCAGCGCAGTCCCGCCGAGGCACTGAACGGACTGAAGTCGCGCGCCTGGGCGCCATCGGGATCGCTGCGCACGTTGTCGATGCGCACGCCCAGATCGAGTTGCAACACCTCCCATGAGCGGCGCTCGGTGAGGAAGGCGCCGAGGCCGCGCGTCTGCGTGCGCGGCACGAAGGCTTCCTCGCCGATGGCGTCGAACTCGGAATCGGTGGCCTGCACGCCCAACGCGCCCGACCATCCTGCGAAGGCATCGTGCTGCAGCTCGAGACGTCCTTCGGTGGCGTCCTTGAAGAACTGCGTCCCGACTTCGTCGCCTTCGAATTCGATGTGCTCGTAATCGGTGCGTGCGAAGCTGGCACGCAACTGGCCGACGCCAGCGAACGGATCGTTCAGGCCGGCCTTGGCCTCGTAGCGGCTTTGCTCCACGTCGAGTCGCACCCCGCCCTCGCCCGCCGACGGGTCGCCCGGCTCGCCGGGATTGCCGTACACATTGTCGAAGCGCGACACGGCCATGCCGGCGAAGCCCCAGTCTCCCAGCAGCGAGCCGCCGAGCGCGCCGGTACGCGTATCGATGAAGCTGTTCGGCTGCTCGCCATCGGGGGTGTCGTAATCGCGCTGATCGCGATAGACGGCGTCGGCATGCCAGGCGAAGCCTTCGTTGCCGCCATCGAGACGCAGCAGATCGGTGGCGCCGTCGCTGGCACTGTCGTAGCGCGTCTCGACACGGCCGGACCAGGCTTCGTCGGGCGCGGCTTCCGGGATGCGTCCATCCACCACGTTGACGACGCCGCCAATGGCACCCGAACCGAACAGCAGCGTGGCCGGACCCTTGAGCACTTCGATCTGATCGGCCAGGAACGGCTCGACAGCGAGCGCGTGATCCTGGCTCACCGTCGAGACATCCTGCGTGCCGAGGCCGCCGGACAGCACGGCGACGCGCGCGCCTTCGAGCCCGCGGATGATGGGCCGGCCGACGCCGGGGCCGAAATTCGAACTCTGCACGCCGGGCAGGCCCGACAGTGTTTCGCCAAGTGTGGCGCTGCGCGCCTTGTCGAGCTCCTCGCCTGCGAGGACTTCGACCGGATCGGTGAGCCCTTCGGCCTGATCGCGCAGCGGACTGGCGGTGACGACGACTTCTTCGAGCCGGGCGGATTCGTCATGACGTGGATCTTCGGTGGCGGCCGCCTGCGCGAGGCCTGCGGCCAAGGGCAGAGCGAGCGCGACAGCCAGCGCGAGCGGGCGACGGGAAAAGCGGAAAGCATGCGCGGGGCGCACGCGGTGGGACGACGAACTGTTCATCGGGATCCTTCGAAACGGATGGCGCGCCAGCGCCGCGGGGCGGCGGGCGTCGGCCGGATTTCTTCTGGGAAGCGCGACGTCGCGGTGAGCGAGACGTCGTGCGGAGAGGCGCGCGGCGATGGCCGCGGCGGCAGGCGGATCAGGCGATCGGCGGTCGGAACGGCGCGCCGTCGTACTGCGCGGGCAAGGGCGTGGGCCGCGCTTCGGGCAGGGCGACTTCGTCGAATGCGAGCGCCGGCACTTCGAACGGCATGAGCGCATCGCTCATGGCCGCGAGCGAGCCCTGCTGCACGGTTTCGTGGACGCCGTGGCCGTCTCCATCGACGCCGGCCTCGTCGCCCTCCCCCGCGTGCATGTGCGGCTGCGCGGCGTGCGCGTGCGCGACGGCATGGATGTCGCAGGCTGCGAGCAGCATCGGCCGCACCAGCGTCGCGAGTGCGAGCAGCGCGAACAACAGCAATCGCAGATGGGGCAGGCAGCGCCGGAGCATCTGCCGAGCGTACCGAGGCTGCAGTCCGCGCCGCAAGACTCGGAGGTCATGCGGTCCCATCGGTTTGCAAATGCAGAGGGCGGCCGAAGCCGCCCTCTGCGCGCTCATTGCGTGCGTCCGCTCAGTCTTCGAAACCGTCGCGGAAGATGAGGTCCGGCAACGGTGCGCCGCCTTCCACCGTGATCGTCACCGTGGCGGTATCGCTGTCCGTGCCGTCGCTCACCGTCACCGTCAGCGTGAAGGTGCCGATGATGACCGCGGCCGGCGTGGCCGCCGTGATGGCCCCCGTGGCCGGATCGATGGCGAAGGCCGCGCCCGTGTTGCCGCCGGTGATCGCGTAGGTCAGCACTGCGCCGGCATCGGCGTCGTCGGCCGTGAGTGTGCCGATCGGCGTGCCGGTGGCGGCGCCTTCCGTGGTGAGGAAATCGTAAGGCTCGTCGGTGAACGCCGGCGCCCGGTTGGTATCGGCCACCGTCCAGGTGAACGTGTCGCCCACCGTGCCGCCGTTGCCGTCGTTCGCGGTGATCGTGATACCGCCGTACGAACCGGCGGCAGCGAACGTCAGCGTGCCCGTGATGGCGGTGCCGTCGAATGCGAGACCCGGCGGCAGCGCGCCGGCCGTGAGGCTGAGCGTGAGCGGATTGCCGTCGGCGTCCGCGAACACCGTCGCGAGGTCGAGGTTGATGGTGTCGCCTTCGGCATCCGATTGATCGGCGATCGCGTTGGTCACGGTGGGCGCCTGGTTGGTGCCCGACACCGTCCACGAGAACGTGTCGCTTACGTTGCCGCCGTTGCCATCGTTGGCCGTGATCGTGATGCCGTTGTAGGTGCCCGCCGAGGCGAACGTCAGCGTGCCGGTGATCGCGTTGCCCACCAGCGACAGACCCGGCGGCAACGAGCCGCCCGTCAGCGACAGCGTCAACGTGTCGCCATCCGCATCGGCGAACACGTTCGCCAGGTTGAGATTGACCGCCTCTCCTTCCACATCCGACTGATCGGCAATCGCGTTCGCCACGGTCGGCGCCTGATTGGTGCCCGACACCGTCCACGCGAACGTGTCGCTGACGGTGTCTCCATTGCCGTCGTCGGCCGTGATCGTGATGCCGTTGTAGGTGCCGGCCGAAGCGAAGCTGAGCGTGCCCGTGATGGCATTGCCCACCAGCGACAGACCCGGCGGCAACGAGCCGCCCGTCAGCGACAGCGTCAACGTGTCGCCATCCGCATCGGCGAACACGTTCGCCAGGTTGAGATTGACCGCCTCGCCTTCCACATCCGACTGATCGGCAATCGCGTTCGTCACGGTCGGCGCCTGATTGGCGCCCGACACCGTCCATGTGAACGTATCGCTGACCGTGCCGCCGTTGCCATCGTTCGCGGTGATCGTGATGCCGTTGTACGAACCGGCCGCGGCGAAGGTGAGCGTGCCGGTGATGGCGTTGCCGACCAACGACAAGCCCGGCGGCAGCGAACCTGCCGTGAGCGACAACGACAGCGTGTTGCCGTCTGCATCCGCGAACACGTTCGCCAGGTTGAGGTTGATCGATTCGCCTTCGGCGTCCGACTGATCGGCGATGGCATTGGCCACCGTCGGTGCCTGGTTCGTACCCGACACTGCCCACGAGAACGTGTCGCTGACCGTGTCTCCATTGCCGTCGTCGGCAGTGATGACGATGCCGTTGTACGCGCCGGCCGAGGCGAAGCTCAGCGTCCCGGTGATGGCATTGCCCACCAGCGACAGGCCGGGCGGCAGCGGGTTGCCCGTGAGCGACAGCGAGAGCGTGTCGCCATCGGCATCGGCGAACACGTTCGCCAGGCTGAGGTTGATCGCCTCGCCCTCGGCATCGGATTGGTCGGCAATCGCGTTCGCCACGGTCGGTGCCTGATTGGCGCCCGATACCGTCCACGCGAACGTGTCGCTGATGGTGTCTCCATTGCCGTCGTCGGCCGTGATGACGATGCCGTTGTACGTGCCCGCCGAAGCGAAGGTCAGCGTCCCGGTGATCGCGTTGCCGACCAGCGACAGACCCGGCGGGAGCGAGCCGCCCGTCAGCGACAACGACAGCGTGTCACCGTCCGCATCCGCGAACACGTTCGCCAGGTTGAGGTTGATCGATTCGCCTTCGGCGTCCGACTGATCGGCGATGGCATTGGCCACCGTCGGTGCCTGGTTCGTACCCGACACGGTCCACGAGAACGTGTCGCTGATCGAGCCGCCGTTGCCGTCGTCCGCGGTGATCGTGATGCCGTTGTACGTGCCGGCCGATGCGAACGTCAGCGTGCCGGTGATGGCGTTCCCGGCCAGCGACAGACCCGGGGGCAACGAACCTGCCGTGAGCGACAACGACAGCGTGTCGCCATCCGCGTCGGCGAACACGTTCGCCAGGCTGAGGTTGATCGCTTCGCCTTCGGCATCCGACTGATCGGCGATGGCGTTGGCCACGGTCGGGGCCTGGTTGGTCGCCGAAATGTTCCAGTCGAAGCTGTCGGCGACGGTGCCGCCGTTCCCGTCGCTGGCCTCGATCACGATGCCGGGATACGCCCCGGCGGAGGCAAGCGTCAGCGTACCGGTGATGGCGTTGCCCACGAGCGAAAGGCCCGGCGGCAGCGTGCCGCCGGCAAGCGCCAGCGTGAGGCCATCGCCGTCGGCGTCCGCGAAGGCCGTGGCCAAGCTCAGATTGATCGTCTCGCCTTCCACGTCCGATTGATCGGAAATCGCGTTGGCCACGGTCGGGGCCTGGTTCGTGCCCGACACCGTCCACGAGAAGGTATCGCTGATCGTGCCGCCGTTGCCGTCGTTGGCGGAAACCACGATGCCGTTGTACGTGCCGGCCGATGCGAAGCTGAGCGTACCGGTGATGGCGTTGCCTACCAGCGACAGGCCGGGCGGCAACGGGTTGCCGGTGAGCGACAGCGAGAGCGCGTCGCCGTCGGCATCCGCGAACACCGTCGACAAGTCGAGATTGATGACCTCGCCTTCCGCATCGGACTGATCGGCGATCGCGTTGGCGACCGTCGGCGCCTGATTGGTACCGGACACCGTCCATGCGAACGTGTCGCTGATCGTGCCGCCGTTGCCGTCGTCGGCAGTGATGACGATGCCGTTGTAGGTGCCGGCCGAAGCGAAGCTCAGCGTGCCGGTGATGGCGTTGCCGACGAGCGACAGGCCCGGCGGCAGCGAACCGGCCGTCAGCGACAACGACAACGTGTCGCCGTCCGCATCAGCGAACACGGTCGACAAGTCGAGATTGATCGTCTCGCCTTCCGCATCCGACTGATCGGCGATCGCGTTGACCACGGTCGGCGACTGGTTCGTGCCCGACACCGTCCACGAGAAGGTATCGCTGATCGTGCCGCCGTTACCGTCGTCGGCAGTGATGGCGATGCCGTTGTAGGTGCCGGCCGAAGCGAAGCTCAGCGTGCCGGTGATCGCGTTGCCGACGAGCGACAGGCCCGGCGGCAGCGGGCTACCCGTGAGCGACAACGTCAGCGTGTCGCCGTCCGAGTCCGCGAACACCGTCGAAAGATCGAGATTGATCGACTCGCCTTCCGTATCGGACTGGTCGGCGATCGCATTGGCCACCGTCGGTGCCTGGTTCGTGCCGGACACGATCCATGCGAACGTATCGCTGATCGTGCCGCCGTTGCCGTCGTCGGCGGAAACCACGATGCCGTTGTACGTGCCGGCCGATGCGAAGCTGAGCGTGCCGGTGATCGCGTTGCCCACCAGCGACAGGCCCGGCGGCAGCGGGTTGCCCGTGAGCGACAACGACAGCGTGTCGCCATCGGCATCCGCGAACACGGTCGCCAGGCTGAGGTTGATCGCCTCGCCTTCCGCATCCGACTGATCGGCGATCGCGTTGGCCACGGTCGGCGCCTGATTGGTGCCGGACACCGCCCATGCGAACGTGTCGCTGATCGTGCCGCCATTGCCGTCATTGGCGGTGATGACGATGCCGTTGTACGTGCCCGCCGAAGCGAAGCTCAGCGTGCCCGTGATGGCGTTGCCCGCCAGCGACAGGCCCGGCGGTAGCGAGCCGGCCGTCAGCGACAACGACAGCGTGTCGCCATCCGCATCCGCGAACACGGTCGCCAGGCTGAGGTTGATCACCTCGCCTTCCGCATCGGACTGGTCGGCGACGGCGTTGGCCACGGTCGGAGCGCGGTTGGTCGACGCCACCGTCCACGAGAACGTGTCGCTGACCGTGCCGCCATTGCCATCGTTGGCGGTGATGGTGATGCCGTTGTAGGTGCCCGCCGAAGCGAAGGTGAGCGTGCCGGTGATCGCGTTGCCGACCAGCGACAGGCCCGGCGGCAGCGTGCCCGCCGTCAGCGACAGCGTCAGCGGATTGCCGTCGGGATCGCTGAACGTCGAGGCCAGGCTCAGGTTGATCGCGTCGTTCTCGGCGCTCGACTGGTCGGCGATCGCGTTCGCCACCACCGGCGGATTGTTGCCGATCGGCGGATTCACCGTGACCACGGCATTGGCCTGGTCGCTGAGCGCCGGCGTGCCGTTGTCGGTGGCCTGCACGCGCAGCGTGAACGGCGAGTTGGCGACCGTCACGGCCGCCGGCGTCGCCACCGCGATGGCGCCCGTCGTCGCGTTGATCGTGAAGGCGTTGCCGGTGTTGCCCGAGACGATCGAATAGGTGCGCGTCTGGCCGGCGTCCGCATCGGTGGCCGTGACCGTGCCCACCGCGGTGGCGGCGGCCGCGCCGGCGTTCACGGAGAAGGCGTACGGCGAACCGGTGAACACCGGCGCATCGTTGACGTTGGCGGCCCCCACCGTGAAGGTGACCGGCACGATGAAGCTGTCCTGCCCGCCCAGGAAGAACGGCGGCGACGTGCCGTTGCCGCTCACGCACAGGTAGGCCTTGTAGGTGCCGGCCGCGAGCGCGGTGGCATTGAGCGTCACGGCGACGTCGTCGATGCCGTTCGTGCCCAGCGCACCGCTGTTGCTGCTGTAGCTCATCCACGGCGCACCGCAGACGGCATTCACGACCACCTTCATCGCGTAGGCGTTGGTGCCGGCGAACTGCGTGGCGTTGGTGTTGATCGGCTTCCAGGTGTTGTTGCAGTTCGCCGGATTGCCGCCGCTGCCCTGGTTCGGGCAGCGCGCCACGGCCACCGTGGTCTTGCTGCCGATGTTCGGGGCGAGCTGGTAGAAGTGGTTGTTCGTGCCCTCCACGGTCGGCGCGAAGTTGAGCCAGTAGCGACCGGTGTTGAGCGGATTGTTGGTCGCCCCCGAGCCGGCGACGTCGAGCTTCACGCGGTAACCGTCATACGCCAGCGCAGCGGCATCCGGCGCGCCGTTCCAGGCGAAGAGCGGCGCCGTGCCGCCGCCGGGGAAACCGTTCGGCAAGTTCGAGGCTTCGCCCCAGACCCGGAAGGCCATCTGCGTGGCGAAACTTTCGATCGGCAGGATGAACTGGTTGACGCTGTCGTAGCCGACACCTTCCATCTGCAACTCGGCCAGTGTCGTGCCGTTGCTGAAGATCTCGAACCAGTCGGCGCCGTAGCGGTTGTTGGCGTTGGTCGAGGTGATGGCCGTGCCGGAGGCCACGACCGTCCAGTCGAAGTCGATGCCGTCGAGGGCCAGGCTACCCGGGCGGTCGACGATCGTGCCCTTGAGCGTGGTGGTCGGGATGGTCCAGTTCAGCGTCGGGTTGCCGGTGTTGCTGATCGCGAGATTCACGACCGTCGAGGTGCCGGTCTGCGCCGAGACGTTCATCGGCGTGGGCGTGACGCCCAGCGTCGCGGTGGCGCCGCGGATCGCGATCGGGAAGCGCGCGGTCGGGATGGTGTTGTCGCTCGGCGTCAGCGTGAGCGAGCCGTAGTTCCACTGGTTCGGCGTCAGCTGGCTCGAATCGACGTCGAGCGTGAAGGCCTGCGAACCGGTGGTCGTCAGCGTGAACATCGAGGTGCTGAGCGAGACGCTGCCCGCCGGCAATCCGCTCACGGCGAGCGTCCAGGTGGCGGCCTTGCCGGTGCTCTTCACCGTTCGCGGGAAGCTGCACACGCCGATGCAATTGGCGTGGTAGTAGCTGGCCAGGTTGAGCGATGCCGGGCTGCCGCCGCTGGCCGGATTGGCGGCCTGGAAGTTGGCGATCGTCTCGTCCATCACGAAGCCGGCCTTGGCGGCGAGCGAGGGATCGATGCGGCCCGCGCCGCGCTGGTTCGGATCGGCCGGGCTGCCGTCGGACAGGGTCTGGCCCTGCACCGCGGTCGACATCAGCGCCGACTTCACTTCGAACGGCGTCCAGGCCGGACGCGCCTGGCGCACGATCGCGGCCGCGCCGGCGACGTGCGGTGTCGCCATCGAGGTGCCCGACATCACGTTGTAGAGGCCGGCGGCAGACGCGTTGTACTGGTTCGCGGCGGCCGGCGAGACGGCGGCGAGGATGGTGTCGCCCGGCGCCGAGAGATCCGGCTTGAGCGTGCCCCACTTGGTCGGGCCGCGCGAACTGAAGCCCACGAGGATGTCGGCGGTGCGCGTGCCGGGCCCGATCGGGAAGCCGATCGAACCGGTGGCGTTGCCGCTGGTGACGTTGACGCCGGCCGCCTTGAGCGCGGTCCAGTCGCCCATCAGCATCGAGTACGACGCGCCGGTCGCGCCCAGGTTGATGTATTCGGGATCGACGAACACCACCGCGACGGCGCCGGCATTGGCGGCGTTGGTGCGGCGCGTTCCGCTGGCGCAGTTGCTGGCGTTCTGGTCCAGATGCAGGACGGCGATGCCCTGCGCGCCGGCGCCGGCGTGGCCGCCGCGGAAATAGTTCGCAGGATAGGCCGCGCAACCGTCGTTCGACCCGTCGGCGAAGTTCGGGCTTTCGATCAGCGGCGCGTTGGTGAAGGCCTGGCTCGGCGCGGGCGCCGCGCCCGGAAGCAGCGTGGCGCTGCCGCCCCAGCCGGTGGCGGTCAGCGTGAAGCCGGGCAGGCCGCGCGGCGAGGTGGCGCCGACGCTGGTGTACCAGGGCGCGTAGCTGTCGGTCGTGACTTCGTTCGGGCCGTCGTTGCCGGCGGCCGCGGCCACGAAGATGCCGGCGGCGCCGGCATTGAGGAAGGCCTGGTCCTGCGCATCGAGCCACGGGCCGTCGTTCGGGCCGCCGATCGAATAATTGATGACGTCGACGCCGTTGGCGATCGCCTGGTTGATCGAATTGAGCAGCGCGGTGTCGGAACAGCCGTTGGTGCCGTGGCCGCAACCGTCGTAGGCGATGATGTTGGCGTGCGGCGCGATGCCGGAAAGGTTGAAGGTGCCGCCGGAATGGCTCGCGTTGTTGACGACGTTGCCGCCGGAGGTGCTGGCGGTGTGCGAACCGTGCTCCAGCAGATCGATGGCGGTCCCGTTGCCGTCGAAGTCGTACATGCCGATCAGCTTGGCGTTGCAGCGACCGGCGTCGGCGCCGCCGTTGCAGCTGCCGAGGAAGGTTCCGGCGCCGAGCGGGTTGACGTGGGTGTAGCCGTCGTCGCCGGTGGCCTTGAACGAGTTGCTCAGGTAGTTGATGCCGGTGTCGATGACGCCGATCACCATGCCCTCGCCCTTGAACGGGCCGCCGGCCGCGTTCCACAGATCGGCGGCGCCGATGAAGGCCGGGGTGTCGTAGGTGCGCAATTGGCGGCGGCGTTCGCGCTGCACGTTCCTGACGTCGCCACGCTGCGCCAGTTGCGAAGCTTCCGCGGCGGTGAGCTTGAGCACCACGGCATTGAGCGCGTGCTGGAAGCGTGCCTCGGCGGCGATGCTGCGGCCGAGGGTGCCGGCGGCCTCCGTCAGGAAGCGGTCCTGACGGCCCTGCAGATGGGCCACGTAGGCGCGCGCGGCAGGCGAATTCGCGTCCAGATGCGCGGGACGCACGCCGGCCGGCGTGCGCGGCGCACGCGGCAGACCGGGCAAGCGTCCGTCATAGGCCGGCAGCGCCGGATCGGCCAGGACGACCACGTAATTGGCGCGGCCCTCGGCGTCGGGAGGCGTGAACTCCTCGCCACCGCCGAAGCCCGGGCGGGCGCGGACGTCGTCGGTCGGCAGCACCGCGAAGCTCGCCGCGCGCAGCGCGTCGGCCGTGTTGGAGAAAGCGCTGGCTTCGGCATCGTACGGCGCGGACAGGCCGGCGCCGATCGAGAGCGAGAGGGCAAAGGCGAGCGGAGCGAGCCGGCCCTGCGGGCGGCGCGCGGCATTGACGCGTGACTTCATTGAATCGACACCCCAGGCAACTTTGGATAAGCCGACCCCGCGGCGGCGCCAGGGGCGCGCCGAGGGCGCATTGCAATGAGAATCCCCGAGGGCTGTCGCGGAAGGTGCGTCCCGGCACCCGCTGGCCCGCCACCCCCCATTCGGGTGGCGAGCGCAAATTAGCAGATGATTGGCGGCGGTGCAGCCAAAAAGTGTGACGTGGCTACTTGCGGATCGCCACTTCCAGGTCCAGCGAGCGCTCCGCCGTCAAGGTGACCGAGGCTTCCACGAAGTGCGGGGCGCGGGTTTCCGGGCGCACGTTGTTGCTCACGCCCCAGGGTTCCTTGTAGCCGAACATGCCGGCGTCGACCTTCTTGTTGCCGTTCTCGTCGTGCGTGGCGGCCACGGCGTAGCGGCCGGCGGGTACGTCGCTGAAGGTGCAGGTGAGCATCCCCGGGACGGCGGCGTAGCGCTTGGTTTCCACGGCTTTTTCGGCATCGAGCGGAAAGCCCTTGCCCTGGTCGAACAGGGTGCAGGCGACTTCGCCCTGGTCGCTTTCGATGCCGGTCACCAGCACCCGCAGGTCGGAGGCGGCGGCGGCCGGCGCCGCGAGGAGTAAGGAGGAAAGGAGGAGGAATCCGCGCATGGTCATGTCCGGAATGAGTGCGGGGAGGATCGCAGGCAACGATGACAGGAATTGCAGCGTCCGGTTGTGTCCGATCGCGCGGATTCGCCGAGCCTGCCCTTGGGGGAAGCCCTGCTGCGCGCCGTCGCATCGGCAACGGGTTTGCGGCGGGGAGAATGCGTCATGGGCATGGTTCGGGCGATGTGGGTCGTGCTGCTTCTGGACATGGCGTGGTCGGGTTCCGCCGCCGCCGCGGCACTCTCGGAGCGATCGCCCGTGCGGCTCGGCCTGTGGTGGGATCCCGCCGCTACCGGCAGCGGCTTCGAAGTGTTCGCCGCCGGGCAGGACCAGGTGCTGGTCTGGTACACCTACCGCGCCGACGGCAGTCCGGTCTGGTACACCGCGTCGGGTCACTTCGATGCCGACGGCGCGTGGGACGCGGCACTGCTCGAGCACCGCTGGATCGATGGCCGGCGTGAATCGACGACCGCGGGCCAGCTGCGTCTGCAACGCAGCCACTTCGAGAAGCTCGCGCTCCAGTACGACGTCGGCGGCCGCAGCGGCACGCTGGCGCTGGTGCCCTTCCCTGTCTCGGGCATCGTGCCGGAGGTGGACCACAGCGGCGCCTTCTACGATCCGAACCGCAGCGGCTTCGGCCTGAGCCTCACCCAGCAGGGCGAATCCGTCATCACCGCGCTGTATTTCTACGACGCGGCCGGTCGCGCCACCTGGCGCGTCGGCGAGAACGGCGGCGCGGGTACGCAGTTCACGATGCGCGGCTATCAGGGCGCCTGTCCGGGTTGCACGCCGATCCAGCCCCGGCTGATCGACGAAGGGCGCCTCGAGCTGACGCTGGGTGCCGAGGAAACGCAGGTGGAAGCCAAATATTTCGGCGCGCCGGGCGCTACCTGGGAATTGTCGGGCGAGCTGCGCCAACTGAGCACGCCGGCTTCGCTGCGCCCGGCCGATCGCCAGCTCGCACACTTCGACGACGAGGCCGCGCTGCGCCACTGGCTCGACGGTGCGCTGCTGGTTCAGCCCTATCCGCCGGCGGTGATCGATTTCTCGCCGCCGCCGCAGGTGGAGACCTATTCGTCCACCAACGTGCAGGAAGGCGGCGTCGACGAGGCCGACACGATCGAAAGCGATGGCCGTTTCGTCTATGCCTTCGGCGCGCGATCCAGCAACGGCGCCGGCGTGCTGCGCATCGGCGAAACCGCGGACGGCGGTTCGCTGCAGATGCATGCCGACCGCGCCTTCGCCTCGCTCTCGCCGCGTGGCCAGCAGGAAGGCATGTACGTGCAGGGCGATCGCATCGTGCTCGTGACGGGGACGGCGCCGTCCTACTACGCCGGATCCTCGCTGTGGACGGAACACTGGGCCTGGACCGACGGCACCACCCGCGTCGAGGTGCTCGATCGCAGCAATCCGCGTGTGCCCACCAGCCTGAAGCTGCTCGAATTCGACGGGCATCTGGTCTCGAGCCGGCGCATCGGCAACCGCCTCTATCTGGTGTTGCGCAAGAGCACGGTCGTCGAAGGACTGGAATATCCGACCGACACGCCCGCGCATGCCGCCGTGAACGCGTCGCGCATCGCGGCCGTGCCGACGGCGGAATTGTTGCCGCGCTACCGCGCGCAGGCCGATGCCGCGATGCAGCCGCTGGTGGCGCCACAGAAGGTGTACCTGCCGGTCACCGGCGCGCTGCCGGCGAGCGCCGAGTTCGTGACGGTGGTGGGATTCGACATCGACGATCCCGACACGCTGCAGACGCTGTCGGTCGCCGGCTCGGTGGGCGCGGTGTACGTCTCGCCCACGCGCATGTACCTCGCCACCACGCGCAACGAGGCGCGCTGGGATCCGGTGCAGGGCTTCGCCACCGAAGGCCTGCCCGTCACCGACATCCACGAGCTGGAACTCGGCGAAACGGGGCCGCAGGTGGCGGCCACCGGCAGCATTGAAGGCTTCCTCGACCGCGACGTCGACCGCGCCGCGTTCCGCTTCAGCGAAAAGGACGGCCGCCTGCGCGTGGTGTCGGTCGCCGATCACTGGGGCGAGCTGGGGCAGAACCGGCTGACGGTGCTGGAACGTTCGTCGGTGACGCCGGGCCTGCTGAAAACCTTGTCCTACCTGCCCAACCGCGCGCAGCCCGAACCGATCGGCAAGCCGAACGAGCAGCTCTACGGCACGCGCTTCGTGGGCGACAAGTTGTATGCCGTGACGTTCCTGCGCACCGATCCGCTCTATGTCGTCGACCTCGCCGATCCGGCGCATCCGGCGATCGACGGCGCGGTGGAGCTGCCGGGCTATTCCGACTATCTGCATCCCGTGGCCGACGGCGTGCTGCTGGGCATCGGCCTCGATGCCATCGAGCAGCCGGGCTTCGCCGGCCCGTTCGCGTTGATGCAGGGCGTGCAGCTCAATCTGTTCGATGTATCCGACCCGGCCCAACCGCGCGTGCTTCAGCAGGTCACGCTCGGCAAGCGCGGCAGCCAGACCGCGGTGATGGCCAGCCATCACGCCTTGAGCACGCTGCGCACCAGCGGCGGCCTGAGCCTCGCAATGCCTGTTCGCGTGCACGCCAACCTCGCCAGCGATCCGCCGCCTGTCGCGACATGGGATTACGAGCGCTGGTCCTGGAGCGGCCTGCAGAAATTCGAGGTGACCGGCGACACGCCCGGAACCACCCGCCTCGTGATGGGCAAGGCGCTCGTCACGCACAGCCGCGAACTGGGCAACCAGACCGGCTACGACGATGCCGCTTACGGCGCACGCTCGGTGCAGTTCACGCGCGGCACCGTGTACGTGGAGAACGGCCGCTACTGGCTGTCGGATGCCGAAGGCAATCTGACGGCCGGGCCGCTTTAGGTTTCGCATCGCGGATCGCGCATCGCGGGATCGGTAGATCGCGCTGGTGCGGTGTCGTGGGACGCGGGGGCGCTCGGGGGTTCGGGGATGGGTTGCGCCGCCCGCGCGCTGCGCGCGCGGGTCCCCTCCGGTCGCCGGGGGTTTTCGACAGTGCATCCATGCACTGACGAAAACGACC